>CALIMB010000093.1 GCA_938028665.1 uncultured Thermomicrobium sp.
ATGCCAACAACCTCCTGCTCCGGATCGTCCACCAAAACAGGGTAACCCGGAGCGGTACGATCCTCTAGTTGCGCGACAATTCGTCGAAGCATCGGCACTAACCGTTGCCGCAACTGCACAAACCCTTCAGACGTTCTCACCCCATCACGCTCCCTACGTTTCCGCTGATCACTCCGTGCTTGGAGCCCAGAGAGGCGAAGTCCCTATTCCTCCGCCGCGCCAGTCATCAGCGCTACGGGAATTGTGCCAATCCCACAGGGTCCGTCCCCACTCAGCCTGGCCAGAAGAGATGTGACCTCCATACCAGATTTGATGCAACTTACCAACCTGTGTAGTCGCCGTGGTCGACCGTGTACAAAGCTGTCACCTGGCCCCCCACCACATTATGCCCTGAATCTCCATTCCGCTCGGGATGCTGAGTCGTGCCACAGATGCTGCGATTCCGTTCGGCTCCCCTAGCGGCTCCGTACCGCCGGGCGCCACTGCCATCAGAGCGGATGATATCCGGAAAACGCTGCTCAGGAGCCGGTGTGCCGTCGTTCCGATACCAGGAGGAGTACCTAGTAACCAGCGACGAGTCACCGTAACAAAGCTCGCCGTGACGCTCGCTTGTCTCACCGTGAGTGGCGTGTGATGAACGATCCCGTCGTACAAGACCATCCCGGAAGAGACTCGGAGGTCCCGCTGTAACCGGTTCGCCCTGGTGCGTCACGCATCGCAGAAAGCATGAAGAGGTGCAGAGGCCGCTCTGCAATGCGAATAGACGTCTCAGAAAAACCATCCGCCAATAAGCAGCGCCCATCGCTGTATTGTTGCTACGGTCCCACCACTCCCACCAACAGTACCACTGCTCCTCCTCCCCCACAGAGTCTCTCGCAGCGACCGCTCCAGCAGAGCCCCTTCACAAGAAACCTATCCGGTTCGTCCTCGCGACGAACCTCAGCCCTTCAGCACACTCTGTCTCGGAGGGGGTGACGAGCCTATCTGGCCTCTATCTTCTGTCACGGGCAGTTCTGCCGCCAGGCGTTCTCTAGCAGCACCTCTCGCAGTACCGGATCACTTCTGGTGTCCACAATGATGGTGCGCTATCCTCTTCTGCTTTCCCGGTACTGTCGAAACGCACCATACAACATCGTCTTGTTTCCCAACTTTGGACCTGTACTACCTTCCCTTGCGCCACTCCACGATGCCGCGTGTGGCAACGCCAAGACCTCTTGTGGTCGCGTGCCATGAGGAACCATCGTGCTCGGCTCGATATCAGAGGCACCTACCCCACGCTCAAAGCTCTGCGTAGGATAGAAGCGTGAATCCAGATCATGACCATCGCCCGCTTGGAGTTGGAGAAACCTCCCGCAACCGCAGTTTGGGTACGGCCACTTTTTGGGCATCAAGACCCCTGTCTTGTCCGTGACTACGGGTCGTCACTCAACCGGATGCTTTCCCTCTCCTCTTGCTCTCACGCAACTGGGCTCCCCCATCGGCCTTTGCCAGCTGATTGACCGCCGTACCCATCAGGTGCAAGCAAAGACCTGCGCTGGGACGCTAAGCTCGCGACGCGCCTTACACCAATGTTCGAGACGAGAACAGCCACCTGACGCGCTAAAAAGGTAACCGTGGGAGCAACCCATCACTGCGGACACTCGCTATTCTAAGGTCGCTACACCATCGGTGTAACAACCGTGAACTGCTCCTTACACCTCAAGAAACCGCTCTCCCCTGGTGTGAAGATCGACCTCTCCGAGCTGCACGACCACCCACACTGCAACCAGCACGTGGCAGAGGCTCAGCCACATGGGACGGCTGGAGACTCCAAAGATCCTATTATTCAGACTGATGCTTTGCTCAACGCCACAGCAGAGAACAACTGGAGCGTTCGTCGCCAGCTGAAGAACGCAACTGACTCGACTTCACGACTGCCGACCACTGGCCTACTTCGTAGCAAGTCAGTCCATGGAGGAGGTGTCACCATTGGACTCTCCGGACCAATGCCCCTAGCCCCCTCCGTAATCTTCGCCTCTCGTGACTCCTATGTCTTGCCGCAACCCGCTGTCTTCGGTCGCCGGGCAGCGGGACTCTGCCGAAACGGTGGTCTCATCGACTGCGAGGCAGGCAAACGTATCCGGTACCTTGTTGAACGCTTTTCTCCTTCACCCCGCATCCGCAATGCAACAGCAGTCAGAGCAGAACGGGAACACGGATCCGCACAATAGTGGATTCGTTCTGGACGCACCACCGTTGCCGGTGCCCGAGTGCAGGCTTACCAATAAGCGAAAAGCGGGGCCTGTCATGTACGATCGGTAGGCACATGCAGCTGCACACCCACACCGAGTGCACCGACTCCTCTTCTCCCAACAGACAATCTATGACTCGTCTAGGCTACCTCTTGGATTGCGATTTGCACCGCATCGCTCATAGACAATGGAGTTTGGCACTAAGCGAAGAGCGACAGAACAGCCGTTCCATGACACTCCGCAGACCTCTCTTCACTGTGCGAAGGGTGCCTTTCCCTAACGCGGCGCATCTCTTTCAGGTGGCAGCATACGACTATACGGCAGAATAACCGCGAGCAATGGCTAGTCCCAGACTGAGCCAGGAGATCCACACACAACGTCGACTCGCCGATCCACACTCCGTTGCGCCAAGTGCGGCGGGACCATGCGTATCCCGATTACAACCTGAGTAGGGCTCTCCTGATTCCTTGTTGGTGAGCCTGGCGCCTTGATACCCAGTTGCGCAAAGCCAAAAATTGGCGCTGAGAACGCAGTCTGGCAGGGCCTCCACCGGCTCTCGGATTGAATGAAACTGCAGGGAAAACTTGCGACTGGAGCACAGACTCACTGCTATCGTCTCCTCACTTAGTGATGACCCGTCACGTCGCTGAATAACCACCGAGAGGCAGCCCCCGTACCAAGGCCATCAAAGTTGGCACCGTTCCCCTTGGGGCGCAGATGCATCACACCCGCGAGCCCAACGTGTAATCGAAGATGCTGTCGCTGGAGAGCCACGGCGCCTCTGTTCCGTTTCTGTTCTGCTGCACCAGCGATGTCGCTGACCAACTCCTCTCACGAGTCACTAGACGCATGTGGCGTGGTCCCACAGATGCGCAGCAGTCATTCGGGTCCTTCCTTCCTCACCCGTCTGTCGGCCTCCAGAAACCTGCATCCCCTGACTAGCGGACAGGAGGTCCCGGCTTGGCTAGCATGACAGAACTAGTACTGTGGCTCCCTCTATCTTCCTATCTGCTCCTCCCCCGATCACCTCTCTGATCGTCGTTGCCACGTGGCCGATCACCCTCTCGACTGGTCGAACTTGACCAGTCGAGAGGAAAGGCTGGAGCATGCTTGCTCGCTCCGTGTCGCGTGCGGTGTGGATAACGCTCCTTCTCTGGCTTTGGGTCCTCTGGCCTGTCCCCACTGCTGCTGCGAGCCCGACAGGCTACGAGGTGGCACCTGTCTTTCAGGGCTTCTACGAGCGATACGGTGGCGTGCGAATTTTTGGGTATCCGATCGGGCCAGCGATCTTCGAGAGAGGATATCTGGTCCAGTACTTTGAGCGTCAACGATTTGAATATCACCCCGAACTAGCGGGAACCGAGTACGCTATCCTTCTAGGCCTTCTCGGCAGAGAGATTGCCGAACGTGAACGACGTGACCTCCGCCCCGTTGCGCCGCTGCCTGGTCGCCGCTATGTCCCTGAAACCGGCCATCACATAGCGCCCGAATTTCTCACTTACTGGGACACACGAGGCAGTGTCCGCCTTTTCGGCTACCCGATCACCGAACCCTTCTGGGAAGCTGGAGTGCTGGTACAGTACTTTGAGCGAGCTCGCTTCGAATATCATCCGCAGTTCGCTGGCACGGAATGGGCGGTGCTCCTCGGTCGACTCGGCGCTGCTGTCTGGGGAGAGCGGAATCGAGAGCTCAGTTATCACGAAAATACGCTTGCCAACCAACTCGCTCAGTTGATTAACCGGACACGCCAGGAGAACGGCCTTGCACCCCTCTTGCTCGATCCTTTACTCACCGCGATCGCCCAATATCGGAGTACCGACATGGCTCGTCGTGGCTACTTCGCCCACGCCTCACCGGAGGGGCAGACTGCTTTCGACCTCATCACCGATACCGGTATTCCGTGGCGCTTTGCTGGTGAAACCCTGCAACGCAATAACTACCCCCTAGAGCGGACCGCTGCCGAAGCTGCACGGTCACTCTTCGCGAGCCCATCCCACCGTGCCATCCTGCTCGATGGCCGCTTCACCCACGTCGGCGTTGCTGAAGCGACCGCATCCGATGGGATGCATTACTATACCGTCATTCTCGTGCAGCGATGAGCCCACTCTCGTGGTATGCCAATGCCCGACCAGTTTTTCCAGCAACCACCAGCCGCAAGTCTCTCGTAGCCAACCTGTGTGACCTACGTTCGGATCTCCAAAAGAGACAGCTCGCACTGGTGTGCTCTACTTTACCGGATGCGGATACAGTCTGCGTCTGCCGCTAAAACCGTCGCTACGCTGCCCCCTTTCTTGCCACTCCTTAAGAGCTACTCCGAGGGGCTTACTGCTTCTCCGAACTTCGGTGCGCGCTTCTCGAGAAATGCCCTTACACCTTCTCGATACGCTTCGCCTTCATAGACGCTAGCCAACAGTGCGCGGTAATGCGCATCGTCCAACGTGCTTCCGCTGGTGGCCAAACGAACCATGGCCTTCGTCGCCCGGAGGGTGTCGGAAGACTGCGCAAGCAGACGCTCGACCCACCGCTGAACAGCAGCCTCTATTCGTTCGACCGGCACAACTTCCGTTAGGAGCCCAATCTCGACCGCTTCGGCAGCGCTGAGAAGTTCGCCACGCAACACGAGCTCCACCACCTTTCCTGGTGGGAGAAGCCTCAATAGAGCCCGTGTCTCGGCTAGTCCCGGCATGAC
The DNA here is from genome assembly GCA_938028665.1 of uncultured Thermomicrobium sp. Lineage (GTDB taxonomy): Bacteria > Chloroflexota > Chloroflexia > Thermomicrobiales > Thermomicrobiaceae > Thermomicrobium. The sequence continues at coordinate 4,921 of CALIMB010000093.1, forward strand.
TCCCAGCCGTCCAATGGGTAATCCAAGCCGAGCATCATCTGCCGCGATGCGGACATCGCAGGCTGCTGCGAGTTCCAGGCCGCCACCGACCGCAAGCCCACGAACAACGGCAATAACCGGCTGTGGGGCCTCCTGTATGGCCTCAAGTGCTGCGCTCACGAGTCGGTCGTAGGCCCACGCAGCAGTCAAACCCATCCGGCGCACCGGAAACTCGCGAATATCTGCACCAGAGCTGAATGCCTGATCACCTGCGCCGCGGATCACGATCACGCGAATTGTTCTCTCCGTGCTCAGATGCCGCACCGTCTCCCCGAGTTGACGCCACATTGCTGCCGTCAATGCGTTGAGTACTTCTGGATGATCCAGGACGATCGTGGCGACCGCACCGGCGCGGTGAAGATGAATACGACCGTTACTCATTGCACCGCTCGCTCTCGTGTCACAGGCCCCACAACGACTGCGCCGCATTCAGCAAGTGCGGCAATCTGCTCGTCGTTATACCCGAGCTCTGCAAGGACCTCCGTCGTGTGTTGCGCTAGCAACGGTGGCGCACGACGGATCACTGGCGGGGTGCGCGAGAGTTCAACTGCCGGGCCGACCAGCCGAATCGGTCCGGCCAGCGCATGCTCAACTGTCTGCACAATCCCCAAATGCTGCACCGGCTCACTCTCCAGTGCCTGGCCGACTGTCCAGATCGGCCCACACGCGACACCTGCTCGGCTCAGCCGTGCCACCCAGTTGGCGACAGTGTCCTCCTGCAGTGCTGCCTCAAGGGCTGCGTTGATGGCTGCGCGGTTTGCCACGCGGTCCGCGTTCGTCCGGAAGCGAGGATCGTCAAGCCACTCAGGATGACCGACCTCTTCGGCTAATCGGCGCCACATCTGCTCATTAGCGATGGCGATGTTGATAAGCCCGTCAGCGGCCCGGAATGCCCCGTACGGAGCAGCAACTGGATGATCGTTCCCTTCCAATCCCGGCTCACCGCCGCCAGCCAGGTATCGCCCTGCTTGGAACGTCAAAACCCCAATCACCGCTCCCAGCAGCGATGTATCGATCCGTTGCCCAACGCCAGTTCGCTCGCGTTCATAGAGCGCGGCAAGGACCCCGTACGTTGCGAACAATGCTGCCAAGATGTCAGCAATGGCAATCCCGACACGCACCGGTCCGCTCTCTGGTTTCCCAGTCACGCTCATCAATCCAGACATCCCTTGGGCCACTTGGTCGAACGCCGGGACGTCAGCCCATGGTCCACGTGGCCCGTATCCGGTGACCTGACAATAAATGAGACGCGGGTTCTCTGCACGCAGTGAAGACTCATCCAAGCCGAGTCGTTGCATGGCCGACGGCCGAAAGTTCGTCACCAGCACATCAGCACGAGTTGCGAGCTGACGGGCCACAAGAGCACCGTCCGGATGCTTCAAGTCAATGGCGACACTTCGCTTGTTGCGGTTCACTGAGAGGAAGTAGGGGCTCTCTCCGGCGACGAAGGGTGGTCCATAGCCGCGGGCCGGATCACCCTGGGGAGGCTCGATCTTGATGACATCGGCTCCGAGATCTCCTAAAAGCATCGTACAAAGAGGACTGGAAACTGCCTGACCAAGCTCGATTACGGTCAGCCCCTCCAAGGGAAGACGCGGCCTCGCCTCAGTGCTCATACGCTTCTCCTTCCTCTTCCTCTTTCTTCGCTCCCACTATCCCGGGAACAGCCTGCTCTGAGCGGGCTGCCACAGCGATGCGATACAGTTCGCGACGCGGTAGTCCAGTCACCCGTGCCAGTTCGCGTGCCACAAGACTCGGTGGCATTCCTGCATCCAATCGCTCTGCGACGAGGCGGCGAATCGTTGTTTCATCCCACGTCGCAGGTTTTGGTTGCTCGGCCGCGATCACCAGGACGAACTCTCCCCTGGGCTCTCGCTGCTCGAAGAACAATAACGCCTCGCGCAGCGTCGTCCGCTGCACCTCCTCAAACCGCTTTGTCAGCTCTCGGCAGACGGCGATCGGCCGGTCACCCAGCACCTCCAGTGCATCAGCCAGCGTCTCCAATAACCGGTGCGGTGCCTCAAAGACGATCAACGGATATGGCAAGGATCGAACTGCCGCCAGTTGTTCGCGTCGGTCACTGCTGCGGCGTGGGAGGAAGCCGAGAAAGAGAAAACCATCGGTCACCAGCCCTGAAACCGCGGCTGCGGCTGTCACGGCAGAGGGGCCGGGTACCACGACGACTGCATGGCCGGCAGCCGATGCTTTCTGAACCAGTTCTGCTCCTGGATCCGAGATTCCCGGCATACCAGCCTCGCTGACTACGGCAATGTCACCCTCTTCCAGAGCTGCGAGAAGTTGTCGCACACGTCCTGGCCCACTGTGGCCATGGTAACTGACGACTGGCGTTGTGATACCGTATCGTCCGAGTAACTTTCGTGTCTCTCGCGTATCCTCGGCCGCGATCAGCTGGACCTGGCGCAGGACACGCAGAGCTCGCATCGTGATATCTTCGAGGTTGCCGATGGGTGTTCCGACAAGATAAAGCGTCCCCATTGCCTGTCTGGCACGCTCCCACGTATGCTTAGCCGTACGGACGCTAGCGGTGCGTCACCACTTGGAAAGGCCCCGGATCATGAGTTCGTCCCACGAGGCCAGCATGCAGTCCGGGTCATTGTACCGGAAGTATCGCCCACAGACGTTTGAAGAACTTATCGGACAAGAGCCGATTGCCCGCACGTTGCGGAATGCAGTTGCGCTGGGTCGGATTGCTCATGCCTACCTTTTTTGTGGCCCACGTGGCACGGGGAAGACAAGTACAGCTCGACTCCTCGCCAAGGCAGTGAACTGTCTTGAGCCGGATCCCTGGCAGCGCCCATGCAACCGATGTCAAGCGTGCCAGACGATCACTCGTGGAGCAGCGGTCGATATCGTCGAGATTGATGCCGCTTCGAATCGTGGGGTTGATGATATTCGTGATCTCCGTGAGAAGGTCAAGTACGCGCCGGTTGAGCTCCGCCGGAAGTTCTACATCATCGACGAGGCGCATCAGCTCACCCGTGACGCCTTCAATGCTTTCCTCAAGACGCTGGAGGAGCCACCCGCACATGTTGTCTTCGTTCTCGCCACAACGGAGCCGGACAAGCTTCCAGAAACGGTTGCCTCTCGCTGCCAGCGCTTCGACTTTCGCCGGCTCCCGGTGGATCGGATAGTCGAGCGACTCCGCGCTGTCTGTGTCCAAGAAGGGATCACGGCCGATGACGAGGTGCTGACGCTCATTGCTCGGCGGGCTACTGGCAGTCTGCGAGATGCGTTGGGTCTCTTGGAGCGCCTCGCTGTCTTCGCCGGTGAACATGCAGAGCATGACGTCATTACTCTGGAACTTGCCCGAGAGGTTCTTGGAGGTAGTCGCAACGAGCGGCTGGTTGAGGTGGTTACGGCACTGGCTGACCGCGATCCTGGCCGAGCGCTGCGAATCGTCGCCGACGTGGCTGATGCCGGAGACGACTTACAGCAGTTTGGCCGCGATCTGATCGTCTTCGTGCGGGCCTTGCTCCATCTGCGCGCGGGTGGTCGTGAGCCGTTGCTCCCGGAGAATGCGACGGAGCTGGCACAGCGGTTCTCCTTGGCCGAACTCACAACTGTCTTGCGGCGCTTAACTGGTCTAGACGTGCCGCTGCCCCGTTCCGGTCTGGATCCGCAACTCCTCCTCGAGCTTGTTCTCGTCGAGTCAATCCTCGCGCTGCAGCAATCAACGGTGGTTCCGGTGGCGCAGACGACTTCACGGCAACCGGTCCAGGCTACATCGCCTGCTCGTTCACAAGCAGTGCGCCTGACCAACGATGGAGCAGGCTCCCCCACCGTTTCCCGGACGCCACAAGTGACAAGCGGAACCCCACAGTCACCAGACCAATCAAACGAGCAATTGCTCGAACAGCTCTTGCTCCGGTGGGCGGCGATCCGGCGTGAGCTTCGCGCTGCGAATAGTAAGGCGGCTGCACTCCTGGCTGATGCCGAGCCGCGGCTTGTCCGGGGGGAGGAAGTCGTACTCGTCGCGCCATATGAGTTCCACCGCAAGCGTCTCAATGAGGAAACCGAACTCCGCCGTGTGATCGAACGGGTCCTGGCGCGCCATCTTGGACGACCATGCCGCATTGTCTGTGTTGCTCCCGAAGATGTTGCTGTCCTCCAGCACTCTGGTTCTACTGATACGACGGTGAGGGAAGAGCCGGTCGACCCAAAAGGATCTGACGAGCGTGACACCGATGTCCAGAGTGCCGCAACGTCCCTGAGTCCGGACGATCTTCGCCGACTTGAGGCGGCCAAGGCGATCTTCGATGCAGTGGAGCTCTCTTGAGCATGTTCTTTCCTGGTTGGGCGGAGGGCTAAACCAGAACACGGAGGCCAACGATGGCATCGCGCTGCTTTCCTGAAGGATTTCTCTGGGGCACGGCCACTGCTGCGTACCAGATTGAAGGGGCGGCTCACGAAGATGGGCGTGGGCCGTCAATCTGGGACACCTTCAGCCATACTCCAGAGAAAACGTACCAGGGGCACACTGGTGATGTCGCCTGCGATCACTATCACCGCTGGCCTGAGGACGTGCGCCTCATGCGGGAACTGGGCACACCAGCCTACCGATTTTCCATTGCCTGGCCACGAATTTTCCCGGAGGGGGTCGGTGTTCTCAACGAACGTGGTCTGGTGTTTTACGATCGACTCGTCGACGCACTGCTCGAGGCGGGGATAACCCCATTTGTGACTCTCTATCACTGGGATCTTCCTCAGGCCCTGCAGAATCCGGGTGGCTGGGCAGAACGTGCGACTGCGGAAGCCTTCGCGGCGTACGCTGATGTCGTTGCCCGACGACTTGGCGACCGAGTCCGCTACTGGATTACGCACAACGAGCCGTGGGTTGTCGCCTATGTGGGCCACTACCAAGGCGTGCACGCGCCGGGGATTCAGGATCTGGCGACGGCAGTGCGTGTCAGCCATCACTTGCTGCTCTCGCACGGCCTGGCGAGCCAAGCGATCCGCGCTGCGAGCCGACAAGCTCAGGTCGGCATCACCCTGAACCTTTCGCCGGTCGTACCGGCGACCGAGGACGAGGCGGATCGTCAGGCAGCGCAGCGCTTTGACGGTCTGCTCAACCGCTGGTTCTTGGATCCAGTCTTCGGACGCGGTTATCCGTCCGATGTTCGCGAACTTTTGGCTTCGTACTATGAACCGCCGGAGCAGGATGTGCAGGTGATTGGTCAGCCGCTTGACTTCCTCGGTGTTAACTATTACGCTCCGGCGTTCGTTCGAGCGGCTGCTTCTGAGGAACAACCGCTCGGTATTCAGGCACTGACTGCAGACGAGCTCCGAGCACGCGGCTACGAGTTGACTGATATGGGCTGGCCGGTAGTACCAGAGGGGCTTGAACAACTCTTGGTGCGTCTTTCCAAAGACTATGGACCACCAGCACTGTACGTTACGGAGAACGGAGCAGCTTATCCCGATGAACTTGTCGATGGGGAGGTGCGTGACCAGCGGCGAATCGACTATCTCGCGGCGCATCTTGCTGCCGCACACCGGGCGATTGCTACCGGTGTACCGCTCCGAGGGTACTTTGTGTGGTCGCTCCTGGACAATTTTGAGTGGGCCCACGGGTACAGCAAGCGGTTTGGCATTATTTACGTCGACTACGCGACACTTGCGCGCATTCCCAAGGCAAGTTACTACTGGTATCGTGAGGTCATCGCAGCCAACGCGCTGCCAGAGTCTGCATGAGCGGCGTGGTAGACTGCCCTGTGGCGGAAGGATGGAGGGCTGGATGCGGCTGAGCCGGGAGATCGTTGATCACGTGGCGATGCTGGCTCGCCTTGCGCTCAGTGAGGACGAGCGCGAGCGGATGCGTGAGCAGCTCTCCTCAATCCTTGAACATGTCAGCCGTATTCAGGAGCTGGATACCGAGGCGATTCCGCCGACGGCACAAGTGATTGCGCTCCAAAACGTATGGCGCCAGGACGAGATCCGTCCCTCCTTGCCGGTCGAAGCGGTGCTGGCGAACGCGCCAGAAAGCGAGGATGGCTTTTTCCGCGTCCATGCGGTTCTCGAGGAGAGCTGAGGGGGAAGGGTGGTCAGCGAACTCACTCGTCTGAGCGTACGTGAGGCGCGGAGGTTGCTCGACCGGCGCGAGATCAGCGCAGTGGAGCTCCTCGACGCGCATTTGGCACAGATCGACCGAGTGGAGCCGCAAATCCACGCCTTCATTACGTTGACACCAGAAATCGCGCGTCGGCAGGCTGAAGCAGCTGACGCCCGTATCGCTCGGGGGGAAGGGACACTCCTGACTGGTATTCCGATCGCGCTCAAGGACAACCTCTGCACAGTCGACGCGCCGACCACGGCTGGCTCGCGCATCCTTGAAGGATTCCGCTCGCCCTATGATGCGACCGTCGTCGCGCGCTTGCGGGCACAGGACGCTGTTTTTGTGGGTAAAGCGAACACCGATGAGTTTGCCATGGGGTCCTCCACCGAAAATTCAGCATACGGACCGACGCGGAATCCTTGGGCTCTCGACCGAGTGCCTGGTGGATCAAGTGGCGGCTCAGCAGCAGCAGTCGCTGTTGGTGAGGCCATGCTCGCGCTTGGTTCGGACACTGGCGGCTCCATTCGCCAGCCGGCCGGATTCTGTGGCATTGTGGGGTTTAAGCCAACGTATGGTCGTGTATCGCGCTACGGACTGATTGCCTTTGCCTCCAGCTTGGATCAGATCGGTCCTCTTGGCCGCAGGGTGGAAGACGTGGCGCTGCTGCTTCAGGTTATCGCGGGACACGATCCTGCCGACTCGACCTCAGTTGACTTGCCTGTTCCTGACTACTCTGCTGCCCTGACGGGGGATATTCGTGGGCTCCGGATCGGAATCCCTGCTGCGTATCGTGTCCCCGGAATGGATCCCGCAGTCGAAGAGGTGATCGAAGAGGCACTGCCGACGCTGCAGGCGCTCGGTGCGGAACTGGTGCCAATCTCACTGCCACATCTCGAGTATGCGCTTGCCACCTACTACATCATCGCTCCATCGGAGGCAAGTGCCAATCTTGCCCGCTACGACGGGGTAAAATATGGGCTCAGCCTCCCTGGTGCAACGCTTCTCGAGCGTTATCTTCGCACCCGTGGCGAAGGGTTTGGCCCCGAGGTGAAGCGGCGCATTATGCTGGGTACCTATGCGCTGAGCGCGGGTTACTACGATGCCTACTATGTGAAGGCCCAAAAGGTGCGCACGTTGATCAAGCGAGATTTTGACGAGGCCTTTGCACGCGTCGATGTTATTGCGGCGCCAACCTCGCCGACTGTTGCGTTCCGGCTTGGTGAACGGACGGCTGATCCGCTGCAGATGTACCTTTCCGATGTGTTTACCATTCCTGCTAACATGGCTGGTCTGCCGGCGATCGCAGTTCCGTGTGGCTTTGCGCATGGTTTACCAGTTAGCCTCCAGTTCATGGGACGCCCGTTTGACGAGCCGACGCTCCTGCGGGTTGCGCATGCCTATGAACAGGCGACGCCGTGGCACACCATGTGGCCGACTCTGGCTGCACAGGTGTAAACCATGCGGTCGTTATTCGCCTGGTTGCGTAACGCGGTCATCGTCGCCCTGAGCTTTGCGATCGCACTGTACTTCGTCGTCGCGTTTGGACAGCAAGCCTGGCGTGCCCGTCAGCTGGAGGTGCAGGTCGCCGAACGGCAGGCAGCACTGGCGGAGTTGGTCGCTGAACGTGATGCCCTGGCACGCCAGTTGGAGCAGCTGGAAGGCGATGCCTATCGTGCGTACGTCGAGCGGACGGCACGAAGAGAACTCAACCTAACGTATCCTGGGGAGACTGTTCTCCTGGTGCAATGGCGCGAGGTGACTCCAACGGCGCTCGCCGTGATGCCGACACCGCTCCCAACTCCCGAACCGAACTGGGCACGCTGGCTGGATGTTCTTCGCCTACCGCAACCATGAACCGTTATGCTTCGGACAAGGTCCCTTGTGCTGTGGGGAACGGCTGGTGGAGCACGCCGTTAGCAAGGGCGAAGATGGCGGCCTGAGTACGATCCTTCACACCTATTTTGTCAAATAATAGTGAGAGCCGATTTTTCACAGTGCTCTCAGCTAAACAGAGCACCCCAGCAATTTCCTTGTTGGAGAGACCAGAAGCAACCAGCTGCAGGAGCTGCGTCTCGCGGCGGGTCAAGCGAACGCCAAGCTGGCCCTCTTGCAGGACAGTCCAACGTTGCAGTTCACGGAGCAAAAGACCCCCATATCGGGCGCTGGCAAAGCTCTCGCCACGCAGCACTCGGTGGATCGCCTCGACAAGCTCTTGCACGCTCGCGTCGTCTGCCACTAGGCCGTCTACTCCGGCTCGGGCGAGTGCGAGAATGAGCTCCCGGTCCCAACCGAGCCCATAGACGACCACACGGGATCCTCGACTCTCATTCGGGGGCAGCATCACGGGCATGTGCCGGAGCATGCGCACGAAGCGCGGAAGACTCATACCAAAATGGCCGGACAGCAGCAGGATTTGCGGTGGTTGCCATTCGAGTAGGGTAGCCAGTTGCGCCAAGTCGCCGGCTTCTGCGAGCACGCGGACTGCACCGGCCGACTCTAAGTAATGGCGCAGGCTCTGCCGGACTGTGGCCTGCGGATCGGCGAGACTTGCAGTCGGACGATCGTCCCGGCTGCGGCCATTCGATTGCACTAGCATGCTTGCCTACCTCGCACAACAACCGTCCCGTTCTCTTTGAAGGCCATCGGACGATACTCCACAGTCCAGCAATAGGAAATTTGTGCTACGCATGGCGGAGACTTGGCTCGTAACCGGTGTCCGAGGCTCCCTGGCTCTTCCAATCATCTGTTCCTCACCTGACAAAACCTGTAGACAAAGAACATGATTCCCTACCCTTCTGGTGCTCGACACAGAGGGCAACATTCGGTACCGTTTCGGTAGGAGAGGAGCAGTAGCTAGCAATGGAGAGCGGTGACCCAGACTCCACACTGGTTGCCGCAGCGCGCGCCGGTGATCATGAGGCTTTTGCCGAGTTAGTGCGACGGTACCAACGACTGGTGTATGCCGTCAGTTACCGCCTCCTCCGCGACCAGTCCTTGGCGGAAGATGTCACGCAAGACGCCTTTGTCCGAGCATATTTTTCGCTCGACCGTTTTCGCGGCACAAGCTTCCGTGCCTGGGTCCTCCGGATCGCTCACAATGCAGCTCTCGATCAGCTGCGATCCCTGGCCCGACACCGCCACGTGCCACTGGAGGAAGCACCAGAGCCACCAGAGCCATTCAGCCCTGCCGAATCGGTTGAACATCAGGGACTCATCGCTGCGCTCGAAGTGGCGCTTGCCGCGCTGCCGCCCGACCAGCGTGCGGTCGTCCTGCTGGCTGATGTGGAAGGTCTTCCTCACAACGAGGTTGCCGAGGTTCTTGCTATCCCGCTGGGTACTGTCAAGTCCCGGTTGGCCCGAGCGCGCACGCGGCTCCGCGCGCTTCTGGAAGCTGATCCACGAGCTCGGGAACTTTTGGAGTTGAGTGGACGTCTGGCTAGTGGAGAGCCTGGCTCAAGCGATCTCGCTACCTCGACGCAGGAGGAAGAACGGAGTTTCCATGACGCTTGAGACGAGTCACCTCACCGATGAACAGCTTGCGCTCCTTGCTAGTGAAGTGCCAGGTTCGCGTGTGCGGGAGCACCTTGAATCCTGCGCGGAGTGTCGGTCCCGCTGGCAGCAGTATGTGGCGCTCCAACAGGCGCTTCGTGCCTTGCCGCCTCCGCGGCTACCGCGTGATTTCGCTCTTGCTATACAAACTGCTATAGCCCTGCCTCGTGTGCCCTGGTGGTGGCGGCATCGGTTTTCAATCCGTGTCGGGACACTGCTTGCCGCAACGCTGCTTGTCATGCTGCTCTCCTCGGCACTCGCCTTCCCTGGGTCTGGCGAGTGGCCTACTGGCAAACGTGCGCAGGAGCAAGCCACGCCGAATAGGATCACCGCCGTTACCATAACACCCACACTGGCTGAGGCGGGGATGGGCGGAGCAGCAGCTCCGGTTGTGCAGTCGGCTCAGGAAACTCCTACGCTTGAGGGATCGATCCCCTCCACCCTTGCCCGTCCTGCTGAACACTCTCCAGCGCCCACGAACGAAGTGAAAAGCCAGGTAGTTCAGCCCAGAGATCGACTCATGGTGGTTCTCTTTCTGGGAGCCGTGACGCTGCTGAGTGTGGTCACTGTTCTCGGGATTGTACTCGGATTTTTGCTTCCGCTGGTGCGTGATCCCCAACGGGGAGTGCATCGCTGAATTGGGAACCGAGTTGGCACCTTCGGCGTCTTGCTCATGGACAACTCACGATCTCGGCTGACGGAAGGAGAGGAGACATGCGAGGAGCTTGGTTTGCCTTGGTGGCTGCACTCGGTAGCCTGCTGCTCATCGGTGCAGTCGTCACTGGGGTCTCGTCGCTGCGTCAACCGGAGCGAGCAGCTGCTCAGGAGTCAGTGTCACCACAGCGCTACATCAGCGTCTCGGGAGAGGGGCGTGTCTCACTCACCCCCGATACTGCGCTCATGACACTGGGGGCTGAAATCTTCGCTCCCGATGCTGCGGCTGCACAGCGCGAGGTCGAACAGCGGATGGGCGCGATCCTCACCGTCTTGCGGCAGGCTGGCATTCCAGAGAGCAAGATAAAGACGGTTGTCTATGCCATGACGGTGGAGCGGGACTGGCAGCAACCGAGCGCCCCGGTCACAGGCTACCGGGTCTCTCATCTCGTCGAAGTTCAGGTGCAGCCTGTTCAGCAAGTTGGCGAGTTGCTCGGGCGCGCTGTGCAAGCGGGAGCCAACACGGTGACTGGAGTCAGCTTCTCGGTCGCCAACCCGGCGGCAGCAGTTCGGCAGGCTCGCGAGCTGGCGGTCCGGGACGCGCATGAAAAGGCGGCGCAGCTTGCTCAATTGACCAGTGTTGGACTGGGCGCGCCGCTGCGGATTGTTGAATCGGTGACTGCACCGCCCATTCCCGTCCCATTTGATCAAGGAGGTGCTCGAGCAGCGGTTGTCCCCGTCGGTGAGACGACAGTCATCGTGACCGTTTCTATCGACTATGCGATCCAGTGAATCGACGCGGTACGCTTTTCCAGGCGAGCACGGGGGGAATCCCTCCCTTGCCTGCTCCCGCGGTTGCGTTCGCGTGCACTGGGTGAGCGCTGAGCTCTTTGGCGATCGATGTTGACGCGTCGTGTGTTCCTTGCCAGTGTCACAGGACTTCTCCTGGGGGGATGTCGTCGCCACGCTTTGCGGCCTTCGCTTGCGCCAGCAGCCAGCTACCCAGGCGGTCAGCTTTTGATTGAACCTCGTGAGCTCGCTGAGCGGCTAGGCGACCCGCGTCTCATCGTGCTGGACGCAAGTCCTCTCCATGCCTATAACGCTCATCACATTCCAGGAGCGTTGCATGTTTGGTGGCAGGACACGATCGAGCTCCACAACGATGTTTATGGCATGCTGGTCGGCGAGCCACGCCGGGGTACGCTTCTGCGTGACATCGGCCTTGATCCTGAGGATGAGGTCGTTGTCTATGAGCGAGGGGATGGTCGTGGGGCCTGTCGCTGGCTCTGGTTTCTGCACGCTGTTGGGTTTGAACAGGTGCGCCTGCTCCACGGCGGGCTCTCGGCATGGGAGGCGGCAGGTTACGTGACAACGCGTGCGCTGCCACCAAGACCATCTCCCGGCACGTTTCGCCCCTCACTCCGCTATGAGGTACTCGCTGAGCTGCCTGATGTGCTGACTGCACTGGACGACCCCTCAACACGTATCATCGACAATCGGACGGTCGAGGAACTCACCGAGAGTTGGCACGGTCGGTTGCGCCGTGGACGTATCCCTGGCGCTGCGTCGGTTCCCTGGTCATCACTCCTAACAGGTCAGCCGCCGTTTGCCTTCCGCGCACCCGAGGAACTGGCTGCTCTTTATCAGGCTGCTGGGATTCTCCCTGGGCAGCGTCTTCTCGTCTATGGGTTGCACAGCCCGAATGCGGCGATCAGCTATGTCTCGCTGCGGTTGCTTGGCTATCCGCATGTTCGTGTGTATGACGGATCATGGGCACAGTGGGGAGCATCAAACGAGTTGCCAATCGAGACACTGACTGCATCGAGGCAGTAATCGAAGATCCAGCCGGTTCGCTCCTACGGCACGTCTATGATGCCCGTACGGGAACCTGGCATTCCTTCCCACATCCGTTCGCTCGTCGTCCCTGGCCGGCCAACTACGGATTTCTTGTTGGCACGTACAATCCGTCTGACGCTGACGCGCTTGACGTCATCGTCCTGGCGAGTCGACCCTTCGCCACCGGCACACGCCTGCTCGTGCGCCCGGTGGGGCTGCTGCGACGACGGAACGGGGATGACAAGGTCCTCGCCGTGGCCTGCGCAGATCAGCAGTATGGAGCGCTCTGTCGGCTTACCGAGGTGCCGACAGAGGACATTGCACGCATAGTAGACTGGTTCGCCGATTGGGAAGCGGTACCGGAGCTTGCGGATGAGACTGCGGCATGGGAAGCGGTCGTGCAGGCCTGGCGGAAGAAAGAGGAGGACGATCGATGAGCCGACCGCTGACGGTGTTGGTAACGGGCGGAGCTGGCTATGTCGGATCGTTCACCGTCCGAGCACTCCAGCAAGCTGGTCATGAGGTTGTTGTCTTCGACAACCTTCGTCAGGGGCATCGTGCGGCTGTTCACGCGCCGCTCGTCGTCGGAGAACTTGTGGACCGTGAGGCGGTCTTCGCCTGCTTCCGTCGCTGGCGCTTCGAT
>CALIMB010000094.1 GCA_938028665.1 uncultured Thermomicrobium sp.
ACAAGTATCACGGTCTCTGAAGACGGGGTTCCGGATGGTTATGAGCCGCTTCTGGGTACTGGTCAGCACACCTGGGGTGAGTCCAATGACAATGGCTTCCAATGTGACCGTGAGGGACGGCGTTGCTCCCTGACTCTTGTCAATCGGGGTCAGGTAGACGGCAGTCCCGACAATCCACCACCGGGTGGAGATAACCCACCAGCAGGTGGTGGCAATCCACCAGCAGGTGGCAACAATCCACCAGCAGGTGGTGGCAACCCACCAACAGGTGGCAACAACCCACCAGCAGGTGGTGGCAACCCACCAACAGGTGGTAGCAATCCACCAACAGGTGGCAACAACCCACCACCGGGTAGTGGCTCCGCGGGTGGAAATACAAGCTCGCCGAGCGGATCACAAACCTCAGGGCAAGGGTCCTCACCACAAGGCTCGCCCGCGCAACCATACGGTTACGAGGGGATGACCAACTCGATGCAAGACTCGGGTGACCATCGCGAGAGCCAAACCCGGTCCGCCGATCAATCGACCGATCTCTCGACGCAGACGCAATCGCAGTCGGTTCAGCTTCTGCCGCGAACTGGTGGGGTGCGCTCAGCGGTCCGCTGGTGGATGCTGACCCTGGCCGGATTGATCCTGACCAGCACCGCAGTTGCACTTCTCCACGGAGAGGAACGGCGGCGGCGAGTAGCTTGACCGGAGTGCTCGTGCACGGGTATCCGCAACGGGGGCGCGTTCAGAGCGCCCCCGGCCTTCTTCTTGCAGCTTCCCTTTGTGCTCTCACCCGTAGGAAAGGCCGAAAAGGTTCGTTCTCGCCGCTCTAGGGGACGTCCTCCTCCCCTTCCCTGACAAGCAGGCCAGCAGGTCCAGGCTCTTACCGGGCTATCCATCCCACCGTAGAGCGTTGCGGTGCTTTCATTTGCTTTCATTACACGGAGGCACTACCCACTGTCCGGGACTTTCTCACGACGCAAGCGAACTCACGCAGCTACACGCCCTCGATCTCTACGGAAACGCTCGGTGTGTCCCACTCCCGAAGCGCCGACATGCTCGCGTTAGCTACCACTCCCGACCTTCCTAACGGTATCCTGTCAGTTTGCTTCTCTCTTCCTGTGATCAACCTGTCCACACACTGTCTTAAGAGCACCGGTTGGCCGAGCCTTCATCGCAGATGCGATTCAGCACATCCCCCGCTCACCACACACCGTGCCACTACGGACTGGCCCAGATGTTCCGTGGACACACCATGGATGGTCAAAGTCTCTTGCCGCACAGCCTCGTGCTTACGCACGACACCAAAGCCAACTCAACTAATCTCCTCGCATACGCGATCCGTACCCCTCCACCTGGTGAGGAGCTGCCCCACTTTCCTCTTGACAACCTCGCAGCTCCTTCAGCACACTCCGCGGGGTTACAGGTAATCGTGGGATGGAGTCCGACCATGGAAACCGAACGCACCAACGACCAGTGGTTTACGATCCTCCACACAGCTGCTGAACTCCGCTTCGGCTCTGAGCGCGCCGCTGTTCTCACCGACGAACTCCGCGCTATGGCCGAGGCTATCGCTCGCGTCCTCAGCGAACCGCTCACCTTCCACGCCGAGGTGCCATTCGATTTCCCAATCGAAAGGATTGATCGCTCATGACGGCACTTCTCCAGCTTTCCGTTCGTGAAATCCCGCTCCGCATCCGCCAGCAAGAACTCACCGCTACCGAACTCGTCCAGGCACACCTGGCATGGATCGACCGCACTGACCCGAGCTTGCAGGCGTGGGTTGAACTTGACCATGATGGCGCACTCCGCGAGGCCGAGCGACTCGACCGACTCGCGACCCGCGGTACCGTCCTCCCACTCCACGGTGTTCCCGTCGGCCTCAAGGATGTGATCGATGTTGCTGGCCTACCAACCCGCGCCGGCTTTGCTCCCCTCGGCGAGCGTCCCGCCCAGGCCGATGCGACGATCGTCGCGCGCCTGCGCGAACTTGGTGCAGTGGTTCTCGGTAAAACCCACACCACTCAGCTCGCTTTCGCTGATCCGGCACCGACGCGCAATCCCTGGAACCCAGAGCGCACTCCTGGTGGTTCCAGTTCCGGATCAGGCGCAGCCGTTGCCGCCCGTCACGTTCCACTCGCCGTTGGCACCCAAACTGCCGGCTCGGTGCTCCGTCCCGCAGCCTACTGCGGCGTGGTCGGCTTCAAGCCAAGTCTCGGCTGGCTTCCCCTCGACGGCGTGATCCCCCTCGCCTGGACACTCGACCATCTCGGCCTCTTCACCCGCTCAGTGGAAGATGCAGCCTACACCTACGTCGCGCTCTGCGCGCATCAACGGCTCGAGCTCCCGCTACTGGCCGAGCCACCACGCCTCTTGCTGCTCATCGATTTCCTCGAGCTCGCTGAGCCTGCGGTAGCCGAGCACCTCCTTGACGTGGCTCGGCGCTTCCGCGAGGCTGGCGCTCGCGTTGAGGAGCGACGTCTGCCAGTCGATGTGGGACTGCTCCTCGCCGTCCATCACATCATCATGCTCGCGGAAATGGGTGCGCTCCACCAGCAGATGCTCGAACACCACCCAGATGCCTATGGCCCGCGCCTGCGTTCCGCTGTCGAGGTGGGTCAACTGATCCCCTCAGGGACACTGCTCCATGCTCGCCGTCTCCGCCGGCGCTTGGGAGCAGTGCTCGACACCTTCCTCAGCCAGGCCGACGCAGTCCTGCTCCCCACTGCCGCTGGCCCCGCACCAGGCCGTGAAACCACCGGTGATCGCCGCTTCCAAGCCGTCTGGACACTGCTGGGCACACCGGCTATCTCTCTCCCCAGTGGGTTAACGCGCGATGGTCTACCCTTGGCAACGCAGCTTGTCACACGCTACGGCCATGACCGCCATCTGCTGCACGTCGCTGCCTGGTGTGAGCGTATCCTCCCCGGCCTTCCACCGCCACCACTCGCCTGACCCACAACGGCTGGAGCGATCTTCGAAAGAGTCGGCAGGTGAGCACACCGGTTCACAATGCCGCAAATCGGCACGAACGGAGCCAGACCATGGGCGTCCTCACACGACCAGAAATCCTTCGACTCATCGAGGCGGGCGAAATTGTCATCGAACCCTTCGATCCTTCCCAAGTCGGCCCAGCCTCGATCGATCTTCATCTTGGCCGTGAGTTTCGACTCTTCCGCCATGCACGGGAAATCCTTCACGTGACTGAAGACACTGATCACCGTGAGATTACTGAGCTCGTCGTGGTTGAGGATCACCTGCTGTTACTTCCCGGGCAGGCAGTGCTCGGGATCACTGAAGAGCGCCTCACACTACCGGATTATCTGTGCGGCTGGATTCAAGGACGAAGCCGGTTTGCACGCGTCGGGCTCATGGTCCACGTGACCGCCAACTTTATTCAACCGGGCATGGTCCGCACCCGCCAGGTACTGGAGATGAACAACGCTGGCCCCATTCCACTCGCTATTCGACCTGGTATCCGTATCTGCCAGATCATCCTCGAGCAATGTGTCGGCCATGCCCGCTATACCGGGCGTTTTCAGGGCCAAGAACATCCGTAGGTCGGGCATCGTCCGCGGCAATCGCCTCAGGCCTCTGGATGTGAGACGTTGCTTGTGAGCACCTTCCCCTCTCTACCCGGAGAGGCCTAACTGGTGCCGAGCGCATGAACGATCAATGCCAGACCAGCTCACCGAACCCCCTGCGCAAACAGAAGGAGGCGTTGTGTTTCTTGTCGAAACTGCATCGCCTGGTAAATTCCCGAGAAATCCGCTGTGCATGACCACCGTCGTATATCGGTGTCTGGTAGCGCGTCCGGCTTGGCCGCTGTAAGGCGAAGAGCAAGTACACGCGCTACCGCACGATGGTCCGTCTTGTTTCCGCAAGTGCTGCTTCAAGCTCAGCGGCGCTGACTAATGCGAGATCGCCACGGATAGTCAGCTTGAGTGCCGCCAAGGCTGTGCCGTACCGCATGGCCCGCTCGAGGTCACGGTCATCCACATAACCGTGCAGAAAACCAGCGGCAAACGCGTCTCCCGCTCCAACCCGGTCGATCACGGTGGCAGGCAATGCTCCGACACTGACCTTGTCCCCATCCCGTGTCAGCGCCACTGCTCCACCGTCGCCCAGTGTCACCACTGTGACCGGTGCCCGAAACCGCTCTGCCAGGCCAGCCGCGATCTGCTCTGGTTCGCCTGCTAAACCCCACAGTGTTCGTGCATCTCCCTCACCACACAGAAGAATCGTCGTCTGGGCGCAGAACGGTGCAAGGACCCGTGCTGCTTCCTCGGCACCCCAGAGTCGGCTGCGATAGTTGACGTCGAACGAGATCGGTACACCAAGGACACGAGCCCGCTCAAGAAGTGTCCAGGCAACGCGCTGGCACCCCTCGCTCAATGCTGGTGTAATGCCGGTCAGATGCAGCCAACCAGTGTCCACAATCCAATCTGTCGGAAACACCATGGGATCCACCAAAGCAATTGCTGATCGCGCCCGGTCATAGAGGACCACAGTTGGTCGCGGGGGTACCCCTGTGTCGAGGAAGTAGATACCGATCCGTCCGTGGCTGACCCATTGGACCAATGATACATCCACGCCATGCCAGGCAAGTTCCCGCGCAATCCGCTCCCCCAGTGGGTTTTGTGGCAATACCGATGCCCATGCGGTGCGCCTCCCCAGGCGAGCAAGGGCCACTAGTACGTTGGCCTCAGTGCCGCCAATTCCTACTTCCAGCTGACGTGTAGTCTCTAGACGCTCTCCCAGTGGCACCGCCAGCCGAATCATCGTTTCCCCGAAGCTCACCACCTCCCAGCGCACATTCGTCCCCCTCACAAGTACTCTGCAAGCTCCAGGAGAGAGTGCACCGTGAAGTGCGGCTGCTTCCCCAGCGAGTCTAACTTCGCACTCCCTCGATTCACCCAGCAGACCTGAAAGCCGAACCGGAGCGCACCCGCCACGTCAAACCCGTTCGCTGAGCAGAACGCAATCTGCTCTGGCGGGACCACGAGCGCTGCCGGAGCCAGCGCATAGACCGCAGGCGAAGGCTTGTATCGGCGCACCGCATCTGCACTCAACACCACCTCGAACAACGCATCGAGATCCGCGTGCCGAAGAAGCGGCTCAAGCATCCCTGGGCTCCCGTTGGAGAGGACAGCCAGACGCTGCCCCCGCTCGCGGAGAAGTTCCAAGGCGTTTCGCACCTCTGGGAACGGCTCCAGCTCCAGCCACCCGTGCAACAGGTATTCTCGCTCCTCCGCCGTCAGTTCGAGTTCCAGCTGCGCACAAACGGCATCAAGTGCTTCCTCTGTCAGCAACCAAAAGTCGATGTACTCCCCAAGGATTGTCCGGAGGAAGCTGTGCTCCAGTTGCTTTACCCTCCAATGTTCGAGAAGAGCCAAATCGCCAACAATTGCTCGCACCCGTTCTGCCAGCCGCCCAAATCCGAACAGTGTCCCATAGATATCGAAGACGACCGCTTCAATCGCTCGCTCAGCCAAACGTCACCCTCCATACCATGCGTTGAGTCAAATCGTAGGCCCTTGTGCCACTCAGCGCAACCGTTTGGACAGGGAGTGCAGTGTGCATAGTCCTCTCGCTTACTGATAACACGTCACCCTCCCGGTGAGGATCGGTGGACGCACCAGGAGGAGCAACACACCGCCGGTCCTGTCGCAGTCGCCCAGACCAGGTCGCCGGTATTCCTGCTCCAGGGATCATCAGTCCATCGCTCCATCTCCTCGCCTCTCGCTTCCCTGTGGCTGGACGTCTTCTTGCCTCTACTCCAGTTGAATTCCCAGGACTCCACCTGAGGCAACACGATGCGCAGCGGTGCACCTGCCTCACATTGGAACATTGATCACCACCTGTACCCTTCACGCGGCACCACGTCGCTTTCGTCGTCTCCCCCAACCGCAGGAGGTTGTCAGCAACCGCCTCACTGTCATCCTCCTTGACATAGACCCGCACCTGCATGCACCGCATACTCGTTGGTACTCTGGAAAGGCGATCACGGGGAGGGTCGCCGGTGTGGAAGCAAGCCCTTGTTGTTCTCGTAGCAGTTGCTGCGCTCATTGCAGCCCTGCCGGTTCGTGAGGTCAGTACCCCGCCCTTCGCAAGCCCTGCCTTCGAACAACTCTGGCTAAGGCAGCAGAACGCACAGCTCGACCTTTGGGGACAAACACCACTTGCCTGGCGTATCGAGCCTTACACCGATGCTCCCGCCGGCCGCCGCCTTGTCCAGTACTTTGACCGCGGTCGCATGGAACTGACCGCACAGGCTGGCTCTTCCCGTACCCTGGTAACTCAAGGTCGCCTCGCCTGGGAACTCACCACCGGCCAGATCGCGCTGGGCAGTGACCTCAGCGCTCGCCGCCCTCCACCAGATCTCCCCATTGACGGTGGCTCACCTGACCCCCGCGTTCCCACCTATGCCGCGCTCGCGCGCCTCGTCGCGACGCCAGCCAGCGACCGCACGACGACCGACCGGCCAGTTGAGGAGTGGCTTTCCGCCGACGGCACACTTCACACTGACGCTCCACCGGCCCAGGTCCGCCCCAGCCGGTTCGTCTCAGTCACCAGTCACAACTTGCCGGATGTGACCGTCGCGCTGTTCGACCGGTCTCCGCTCGGGTCAGACGCATGGATCGAGACGTTCGGCTATCCCATCAGCGAACCGGTGTGGGCCTATTACCGGCGCGGCACAACAGCACTTCCGTCCCTTATCCAAGTCTTCGAGCGCCGCATCCTCGTCTATACCCCCTCCCTCCCTACCGACCAGCGCTTCACAATTGCCAATACCGGCCGCCATTACTACCGCTGGCGCTACGGTGCTGACCCCTCCAAGCCCTGGCCATCCCCGCTTCCAGGCGCTGAGGTTTCTCTCCCCGTTCCCCAAGACTTTCGTGCCGGTCTCTTCCTCGAGGGCGTGCGTGATCCCGTCGACCTCGCTCTCGCCCCGGATGGTAACGTACTCATCCTCACCGCCCGTGGCTCCTTACTCCTTGTGACCGCCGAGGACGCTGTGGGTCGTGCTGCGCGCTTGACAACCTTTGCCTCTGGCTTCATAAACCCTCGTGGACTCGCTACCGCTGGACCTTGGGTCTATGTGGCCGACGACCACGGCCTCACCCGCCTCCGCGACGACAATGGCGACGGAATTGCCGATCGGACACAACCTCTTCCCCTCGGCCTCCATCCACTTCCCGGACCTGCTGGAGCCCCCGTCGCCGACCAGCGTGGTCGCATCTACGTAACGACAACCACCCAAGAGTCACCAGCATCGGCCATAGTGGTGGTCATCCAAGACGAGCGCGCTTCCCCTCTTGCCCCTGCTCCCGCCGGACTCGTTCGTCTCTTCACGTGGGGTGAGCTCCTCTTTGCGATTCTCGATTCCGGCGATAGCCACACGCGCGTGGAACGCCTTGACCTGACCGCCGGTAGTGCGAGCTGGCGTTCGTTTCTCGAGCTTCCAATCGATTTCAGCCCCTCCGGTGGGCTGGCTTATACTGCTCAACTTTGGGCTAACCCAATCCCCGGGACGCTCTTCTTCTGGGGTACACGGAACACGACCGGTGTCCTCCTCCGCGCTGTCCCTCGCGCCGATGGGGAGGGTGCTGACCTGTTCCCCTTCCTCAGCAGCCTCGTCCACCCTGTCTCGATGACCGTCGGTCTCGATGGAACGCTCTACGTCGCCGAGCGGGACACTGGCCGCATTATCAAGCTCATCCCAAGCCTGCGCGCGCCACAGTGACCCTCACGCGACGTCACTCGGCCCACCGTTCGGCTTGCCAGCCCCAAGCTCTTTCGCCCGCCGGTAGGCTGCCCAGACTGCCCGTGCAATAACTGTCCGTAGGCCACCCCGCTCCATCTCGTACAGCGCCGCCGCTGATGTGCCACCGGGCGTCGTAACCATGTTGCGGAGCTCTGCCGGGTGTTTTCCTGTCTCCCGCGCAAACAGCACCGACCCCAAGATCGTCTGCTGCACAAGCTGCTCTGCCACGCTCCGCGAGAACCCGAGATGGACACCAGCGTCGATCAATGCTTCCATGATAAGAAAGACGTAGGCTGGCCCCGTCCCACTCAACGCCGTCGCCATATCAACAAAATCTTCGTTGTCGACTCGGATCGCCAGCCCCATCGCCTCCAACACCGCCCGCACCAGTTGCTCGTCCGCCGCTGTCACAGCCGGTGCAGGGCACCACACAGTCGCTCCGTAGCCGATCTGTGCTGGCGTGTTTGGCATGGAGCGCACAACCCGCTCGTGTTGCAGTCCCTGCTGCAGTCGCTGGAGTGTCGCCCCTGCCACAATGGAGAGAACCACTTGCTCTGGCGCCAGTCGCCCTGCGAGATCGCGCATCGCCGCATCCAATGTCTGTGGCTTCACCGAGAGCACAACCAGATCCGCTCCTGTGGCTGCCATAGCGTTGTCCGCCGTCGTCTCTATCCCGAGTCGAGCCAGGAGCTCCTGCCGGCGACGTGCATTCGGTTCACCGCCTGTCAGCTGATGCACGCTCACCAGCCCAGCACGCAGCAGCGCCGCTGCCATCGCTTCCGCCATCACGCCACAGCCGACAAAGGCTATCCGCTTCCCACTAAGCGACGACTGTTGTAACCCAGGCGGCCGACCCGGGAACTCCACGCGTCCTCCGCTCGTCCTCACTCCTCCTCTTCCTCCTCAAGCTCAAGATCCTCGTATGCACTCTCCTCAATGAACGCCTCAACAAACTCCACCAGCCGCTGGAGCGCTGTCTCCACGATCTCTTCGCCAAACTCGACCGATGCGGCTCGCGCGTCACCCAGTGCTCCGTTTGCCGTAATCTCATCGAAAGAGGACGCCACATGCACTGGACCCCACCACGAGGCATGCGGATAGGCCGGCTCGAGCAGCTCACCCGCCGCGAGTAAGTCCTCCCGTACCGCCCACGGCGCCAGATACAAAAGCTGACTTGTCTCGCTCTCGCAGGCATGCCCAATAACCTCGGCTACTTTCCCGCGCTGCACAACGTCATTCGCAAGCTCCGTGATCGACACCCATGCCGCCAGCACGTCTAACTCTCGCCGCAACCGCTGCACCAAGAGCTCGAGCGCTGGACGATTCCCACCATGACCATTGACAAACAAGAACCGCTCGAATCCATGCTCGGCCAGACTCTCTACGACTTCGTACAGCACCTGCATGAATGTCTCGCCTGACAGGGTAATCGTCCCGGGAAAGGCCATGTGGTGAGGTGAAACGCCAAACGGCATCACCGGTACCACCAGCACTTCCGGATACAGTCGCTCCGCCAACCGCAGGCTGAATTCGTACGCCCGTACCGAATCTGTCGCAAACGTCGCGTGCGGCCCGTGTTGCTCGGTCGCCCCGACCGGAATCACGACCAGCCGGATCTCGGCCATCGCCGCCTCCAACTCCGGCCAGGTCATCTCCCACAGCACATACCGTTCCTGCGCGTCCATTGTTCCCGTATCCTTCCTCTGCCGCCCCAACTGGCGGCATGAGACCGACCACATCGCATCCTAACACACAGGGACCAGTGACTATGCCCTCGCTTGACTCTTATGCTCCGATCGCTGACTATGCCCTTATCGGTGACGGGCGCACCGCTGCCCTCGTCTCTCGCCTGGGCTCCATCGACTGGCTCTGCCTCCCTCGTTTCGACTCCGATCCGGTCTTCTCTCGCCTTCTCGACGCTAACCTTGGTGGCTCATGGACGATAACTCCCCAGGATATTCAGTCCATTCGTCGCGCCTACCGCCCTCACACCAATGTGCTCGACACCGAGTTCACCACCGCGACTGGCCAGCTCCGCCTGACCGACTTCTTCCCCGCACTCACCGAGCGACAGAAACGTCACTACCCCATCCCGCAGACGCTTCTGCTTCGTCGGCTCCGCTGCACAGCTGGACGTGTCGCGGTCAACCTTACCATCCGTCTCCGTCCTCGCTTCGGTCGTTGGACACCCGAAGTTCGACGCTTCGCCGAGCACTGGTACCAATACGGCTGGGGACATAGTGCAGCTGTCCTGTACTCCGCTGTGCCGCTCGAGCAGCGAGGCAGTCTCCTTCGTCGCACGCTGGAGCTCGAAGCTGGCCAGTCGGTCGACTTTGCCTTGGCCTATGCCGATGAAGCACCTGTTGAGCTTCCGGTTCCGATCCTTTTCGACACCCTCGAAAGGCTGACCGTCGACTACTGGGTTAGCTGGGCAAGCCGCTGTTCTTACACCGGTCCCTACCGCGCTGCAGTCGAACGCAGTGCCCTTGTCCTCAAGCTCCTCACCTTTGCCCCTTCTGGGGCAATCGTTGCAGCTCCAACCACCTCACTCCCCGAGTGGCCAGGCGGCCCGCGCAACTGGGACTACCGCTATTGCTGGCTCCGCGACGCTGCCTTCACCGTTCGCTCCCTCCTCGGCCTTGGCTACCATGAGGAGGCCGATGCCTTTGTTGACTGGATCCTCTACGCCACGCGGTTGACTCAACCGGAGCTCCGGGTCGTCTATACCCTCTACGGGGATCCGCACATTCCGGAACGCACCCTTGTTGACCTCGACGGATATCGCAGGAGCCGCCCCGTCCGCCTCGGCAATGACGCCTCCCGCCAGTTTCAGCTCGATGTCTATGGCGAAGTCATTGACGCCTTTGCCCGCTATCGCCTCTTCGGCCGTCCACTCGACCGCGACGACTACCACTTCCTCCGCGGCCTCGCTGAGGTTATTCTCCGCCGCTGGCACGAGCCCGATGACGGCATTTGGGAAGTCCGCTCCGGACGGGCTCATCACGTCCACTCCAAGATCATGGCCCTGGTCGGTCTCCGTCATCTCGAACGCCTTGCTACCTTAGACGGGGTGCGACTTCCCTTCGATCGCTACCGACGGGCTGCAGCTGACCTCGAGCGCTGGCTGGTGACGTATGGTATCGACCGTACTCGTCAGGCTTTTGTGGCTGTACCAGGTGGGGAGCCCGATGCGGCACTCCTTTGGGTCGCACTCCAAGACGTTTTCCTCTTTCCTCATCACCCTTGGGTCGTTGCCACGGTCGAGGCGATCATCCGGGAGCTTGCACACGATGACCTCGTCTATCGCTACCATCGACCAGATGGCCTGACTGGACCGGAAGGCGCCTTCGTGATCTGCTCCTTCTGGTTGGTCGAGGCGCTTGCCCGGATAGGCCGATTGGAAGACGCTCATCGCCGTTTTGAGCGTCTCCTCCACCGTGCCAATGACGTCGGCCTCTATGCTGAAGAGATCGACCCTGAGACCGGCGAGCATCTCGGTAACTTCCCTCAGGCCTTCAGCCACATCGGCCTCATCAGTGCCGCACTTGCCCTCGAGGAAGCTGCCCAACGCCCACCAGCGTCTCGCCTCGCTGCAAGCTGAGTCACCGACTGAGGAGAAAGCCGAGCACCGCGCCGTACAAGACATGCCCGATGATCGTCGCCGCTGCTGTTCGCCGCCCATAATTGAGCCCTGCCAGGCCCGGAGGCTGTAAGTGTCGCGTGGGATCCGGTCCTGTTCGCTCACTCGCCATACGAGGGTGCACTCCAGGCAGGCCAGGCAGGATCACGAGGAGGACGAAAAGGGCATGCCACAGCCCCAAAAGAGCCCCTAACCACCAGCGCGCTCCACCCAGCAGCCAGAAAAGGCCCGCGTAGATCAATGCAAGTGGCCAGCCGACAAGGAGATGCAGCAGCACTCCAAGTAGTTTGGCTCGCTCACGATCAGCAGTCAGCCACAACCCTAGGATGAGCGGTAAGTCCATCCGCGTCAGCCCAGCAAGCTGGCTGCCTCGCAACACCACCGTCAACACGATTGTGCCAACCAATCCTGCAAGAAGAATCCGTAGGAACTCCTGCATTGTCGCCTCAACTGTTCCCGCGTGCTATCCTCACCTTCCGTGCACAAGGTCTGCACGGAGGAGTACCGCTATGCCCTTCGTCATGGAACTCCAACCCCAGGGTTTCGTCCCTGCTGTCCGCTGCGACCACTGCGGCAATCACGTTACCGCCGAAACCGGCCTCATCTTGTGGAGCATCGACTCCCCGCTGGCCATTGGCAGCGCACCCGTCTTCATCGCCTGCGACCAGGACTGCGCCGACGCACTGACAGCACGCTATCCAGAGTCCCAGTTCGCCGTAATTGCCCTCGATGCCTACCTTGTGACCCTTGTCGAAGACTCCCTTGAGATCGACGCCGATGCTGTCCGCGAGCGCGAGGAACTTGCTTGGACAATCGAGCACACCCGCGACGAAGTCGACCAAGTGCTCGACTGACACACTAGCGTCGCACACTGCGTCGGACAGCGAGCGCCACCAGCGCTAGCAAGAACCGTGCACCGATCCCAGCATAGACGAGTGCCTGGACCGGCCAGGGCTGCCGCGACGCGTAGTGCCGCCGGTAGAAGAGTACCATCGCCCGATAGAACTCCCAGAGGACTCGCGGATCTCTTCGTCCCCACGATCCTCCTTTCAGGTGCAGCGCCCGGGCCGCCGGCTCGTACCGCACCCGCCACCCCCGCGTCTTGATACGGTAGGCCCAGTCCAGATCTTCACCATACATGAAATATGCCTCGTCCAATAGCCCAGCCTCGGCAATCGCCGAGAGCCGCACTAGCATGCAGGCCCCACTGACTGCATCGATGTCCGCTGGTGTATCCGGATCAAGAAACGTCAAGTTGTACCGCCCAAGCCACCGGTTCCGCGGGAACAACGTGGCGAGCCCTGTCAACTTCCAGAAGGCCGATCCAGGAGTCGGAAAACTCCTCCGGCACGCTAAGTCCAGTCGACCATCCGGTAAGACGAGCTTCGGTCCAACGATCGCAACCCCCGGATCACTGTCCAACACCGCCACTAACCGCTGAATAGTGTCCGGCTCGACAAAGCAGTCGGAATTCAACAGCAGCACAGCATGCTTGTGACGAATGCGTTCAGGAACCAGTGCCAATATGCGCCGCAACGCCACATTATTTGCCCGTGCGAAGCCGATATTGTGTCCCGTTTCGAGCAACAGCACCTCCGGAAACCGCTCCCGCAAGAGCTCCACCGAGCCATCACGCGATCCGTTGTCAACCACCATAACCGTACACGGGCGATCAAGGCTGCTTGCTCGCAGTGCTTGGAGACAGCGCTCCAGCAGGCCCGCGGTGTTATAGTTGACCACCACAACCCAAACACCGCGTGACGCGTCTGCGGTCACACTCGCTGGCTGGAGGACTCGCTCACCACTGATCACGCCAGGCAAGGTAGTGCTGTCCCACATTCCCCATCTCCACCTGCCAATCGGGCTCGTTGCTCGGTGTATAGGTCAGACACCGCCGCTCAAAGCATTGTACGAGCACGTCCCGGAACGTACCTCCTACCTTCACAGTTGCCCAGTATGGCTCGGTGATCGGCAAGCCGGTTGCGAAAAAGGTCGGCTCGAAGAGCCGCCCCTCCGCCACTCGCCCGTCCACCCAGACCACTCCCTCACGCTGGAGAAATGCCCAGAACACATCCGCCACCGTGTGGTTCGTCTCCGGGATAAGTACCGCCGTAAATACCCCACCCGGTCCATCCTCCGTCACCGTCCCATCCCGATGCACCCGCCAACGGATCTCTGCTCCCACCGGCAGCGGCGGCGCTGTCAGAAAGTCGCGGAATGTCGCATAGGTCGGTCCAGACGGATCGTCCAGATCACCAGCTACCGGAATCATCGCTGGTTCCCACTCCTCAAACACTGCATCCCCCACCTGCACCCGCCCAGTAATCAGTTCCTTTGCTAACAGCCCGTTTGTCACATACCAGCGGGTCTCACGGTTTCCGGAGAGCTCTGCCACCTCCATCCGCGCTTTGTCCCAGTAGAGCACTGCCCGGCGCCCACCAGGCGTGTCGTGATACTCTTCGATCGCTACCCGCAGTGGCTGTGGTCCCCACGTCCAACTCCGTGCTACCAGCCCCGCTGCGACCGGCCGATCTTCTCGCTCCCACGTCCGCTGCCAGGCACTAAACACGACCGGTTGGTAGGCCGCTGGTTCCCAGGCCACCCAGCCAAGCCTCTCCAACGTTTCTCTGCGCCCGGTCACTGGCTCAACGATGACCAGCACCGGCGGCTTTCCTGGCGAGTTCCGAACGAAGGCAAGACGCCTCCCCTCTGGCTCCACTGCCACCAGAATCCCCGCATCCGTCGCTGCCACCGTTCGTACCCCTGTCACCAGGTCGACGCGTGTCACGACCGTCGGGAAGCTCCGACTCGCGTAGAGAAAACGCGCCAATGGATCAAGCCAGAGATACACTCGCGGTAGCTGCACGCTTGGGTATCCGACCGGAAGATCGTCCAACCGCTGTGTTCCTCCAGTCACCAGATTCAGCAGTACGACGTCATCTCCGCCTCCAGCCGCATCCAGAAAAGCCAGCCACTGCCCGTCTGCTGAGGTGAGTAACGGTCCACGGCACGTCTCAGCGTACCCCTCCCAAAGTACCCCGCCCCTTCCGCTCGCGGGGTCGGCCCACCGCAGTTGTGCCTCGGTTGCACCGGTATAGACCAGCTGCGGCTGCTCCGCATCCCCCCGTCGCGCGATCCATACGATGTCCCCGATCCCCCGCCCGAGCATGGTCACCGCTCCAGTCGCCACATCAACCCACCCCACCTCAACGACTGGGCAGGACGAATAGTCCGGCTCACCTGTCGGCTTGGTGAAGGCCAACCAGCGACCGTTCAGCGCCCAAACGAGCCTGTTTGCCCCCACCGCGATCCGCCGCACCAGCTCACCCTCACGCGTCGCGATCACCACCTCATCTCCATCACGCCATGCCAACCACCGCCCATCCATCGACCACGCGGGATCCCTGCCGGGAGCGATCGCCCACGCGCGTGGCGGCGATCCAGTCGTCGCCATCCCTACCACCGACACGCCGTTCTGCAACCCGGTGAAGGCAAGTCGGCCACCCTCTGGTGACCACACCACTTCGGTCACCGACATTCCCTGCACAAGCGTCGTGCGCACCTTCCCTTCACCGTCTGCCAACACCAGTGCCCGGTCGCGGTCGATCCCGGCAAGCGACCACCACGCCGGGGTCGCCTCTCGCGCTGCGACTCCGAACGGTAGCGTCACACTGAGGACGGCAAGCAGCAGCAGAGCACTCCGCGCACCCCGCATTCTCTCCCCCTTCCCAAGAGCAGCGCACCCGCCGCTCACCTCATATCCTATTCCGCTGGCACCGCCCTCGGAGTACGCCCGTCCTGGCCCGGGTGTTCTACCGTCCCTTAATTAGCACAACCACACCCCTCTTGACCTTGTTAGACAGCAGGGAAGACTCCCACGTCACTCTGGTAACACCCAACGGACGCCTCGTTGCTTTCATCCCTTGGTCAGGAGAAACCGGTCGCCAGCAAGACAAGGAGCTCAGCCGTGTTCACTCTCATCGATGAAACAACCACTGGGGCTGGATAGCATGAGCGCACCAGTTCCCATACCCCCGTTAACTGCCCCACTCTTAGCCTGACGAGCACGTCGCACATGTCTCGTAAACAAACCGGATCCGCTCGCCCAGACGGATCCCCCGCTCTGCGCCGTTGGCGAAGCGTGATCCCTGTACCACGATATTCCAGTGGTTCGGCGCATGTACCCCGTCAAACCCCACAACCTCACCGACAACCTCCCCCTCCATTCGGCACTCCATCCCCACTGCGATCACCCCTCCCCGGGCAAACCGTATAAATCCTAGATATGCGGCCCGAGCCACCCGCTTTCCTGGCGCCGCTCCCGATTCATCCGTCACGCACACTTCAGCAATTGACCCATCCGGAAAAGACCGTGAGGCATACGGCTCTAAAGCGAGATCCCGGTTGGGAAAGCTCACCCCCAGCACCGCGACAAATTCCCCCTCCATCTCCTCAACTGCCACGAAAGGCCGCTCCGGCACAATTCCGCGCGCATACGGCTCCTGACTCATCGCTTCACCCTTTCGCTCTCCCCGTATCACCGTACAACCGACACCGACAATTCAGTGTCTCTGAGCTCGCTGCCCGCACCTCCCAGGAGACATCCCAGGCAGCCAGCATAGCAGCACTACTCCTGCACTCCTGGAAGCCTCCGATGCGCTCTGTCCCCAGTGAGCGCTGGGCCAGCAAAAAGCCGTCAACCTCACAACACCGAGAGGGTACCTTATTCTTCTTTCTACCGTCACACACGGTTGACCCGTCTCACCCCTGTTGGTGGTAAGACGCCGAGCGCACTCCTTAGCTCATCCGCTCTGCGAGATCCGCAGCCTGCACGAGCCCTCCCACTGCGTGTCTCGCCCTGCAGAAGCCATGCCGTGCAGCACCTGTTGCGCTCAACCAAGATCTGCACAATCGAACGCGTAGCAGCTACATCTGCCTTTTCTCTGCTTCAGCTCGCGCAGTGCTCAGGTGAGTATTGTTCGGTTCTCTTCCCGCCGACCAACGAGTGGGCATGATGAATCACCCCCCACTTGGCCCCGTGCTACCTCGCGCCACATTCCTCCGTCGTATCATGAGCAGGGCCGGGTCCTGTGGCCGGCTGAGATACCAGACCGCACGTCACCGTTCGCACCGCGTAGCAAGGTGTACCGCAGGGCGCGGGAAAAGCCACAAGTCCACGTCGCGGGGTAAGAACTGGTCCTCGGAGATCACCCGAGACCATCTCCCGCAGCAACGGGGGGTGTGCGGTCACCGCAGGATGTCCTGGGATAGGCTCCGGTTATTCACATAGGAAAGGAGAGACACAGAATGTTTGGCAATGCACGCCACGTGCTGCACGCCTGGGATTACCATCACGGCCAGGCCACCCGCATCGTCGTCGCTGGATGTCCACCATTGCACGGTCGGACCATACGCGAGAAGCAAAACGACCTTGCCACCCGCTACGACCATCTGCGTGCGCTGATTTGCCGAGAACCGCGCGGGCATCGCAATCTTCTTGGGGCCTTCCTCACTGAGCCGGAACACCCCACCAGCCATGCTGGTGTCATTTTCGTCCATCCCGACGGCTACTTCGACGCCTGCGGTGACTCCACCTTCAGCGTCGCCATCGCTCTTATCGAGAGCGGGTTGGTACCGCGCACTGTCGATGACGGTGAGCAGGAACTCCTGCTTGACACCGTACTCGGCACTATCCCGGTGCGCATTAGCCTTCGGCAGGGACGTGTCGTCGCCGCTACCATGGGCAGTGGTCCATCCTACGCCCTTGGCGAGACCGTGCTGGAAACACGTGAACTCGGCCCTGTTCCTGTCACGCTCGCCTGGGGCGGGCTCCTCTACGCCTTTGCTGATGCCACCGGGCTCGGCCTCGAGTTGGGCGCTCAGCTCCCACTGAACGCACGCGAGCGCGTACTTGAGATTGGCACGCTCTTGTGGCAGGCAGCCCGTGCTCAGCTGCGCGCCGATATCCCTGGTATCACTTTCGACCGTCCTGTCGATCTCGTCACCCTTGTCCAGGAACTGGATGCGGACGGCACGCCACTCCCCGCCGGCTCCCATCGGCAACCAGCCGGAGCACGCGTCGCCAACTTCTACGCGCCGCGCACCATGGGTCGCACCCCATCGGGCACCGGCACCGCAGCCCGCGTCGCGGCGCTTGTCGCCGCTGATCGACTCCCGCTTGGCGCAAGCTACTACCAGGAAAGTCCGGTCGGCCTCCGCTTCACGGTACGTCCAGTCCGCCGCGAAGGAGATGCCATCCACAGCGAGATCAGTACCATGTCGTACTGCATGGGGATCGCTACCCTTATCCTGCGTGACGATGACCCCTTCCCGACTGGCTTCGCACTCTAGGATACTGGCCGCTCTCCTCCAGGCTTGCAAGATACGCCTCTCAACACTGCGCAACGAACGGATGGGCTAGAGATCTAGAGCTCAGGGCGTAGGACTCCGCGGAGATGGCATCGCAAACGGGAGCAATCCTGGCACACCTCTGGCCCAATCCCAGGCCGATCACAGCGGCGTGCAGTACAGAACGGCATAAGCCCCGCACGAAACCAGTTCGCCACGTTCGTTACTGGACACGGTCATGGACGACCGCAAGTCCTCCAGCCGCTTGGTGCTATCAGGGTCAAGTCAAGGTGCAGCGGTCAATTCCAGCACGATGCATGGCGCTCCGGAATGGCTCTATCTCCTGGATACCTCTCCAGCACTCCGTCACGACGTTTACCGCCTGGACACAGAGATATCCTCGGCCCTACCGTCTCTTCACACACCACGCATGCCATCAAAGGAGCTCTCGACCAAAACCAGCTGATACAATCCCGTCCTTAGATTCTTGTCAAGGAAACCCGAGACAGAGCCTGTGCTGCAGTTACTCGGTAATCCCCATGAGTCCCATGGCTGTGTCGGTCCACTGTTTCTCCCGGGCAAGAATGGCACCACACTCGGCCTCTCACGGTCGTGTGCCAGGGATATACCGGACGATGGGAACTCTGCACGAGAAGGGGATACTGCCAATGCGGTACGAGTGACTGTGAGGACCTCACACTGATCGGCGAAGCAGTTACTCCGACTGTCCCAATTCCCGTCAGCAGACGGCTCGAACACAGCCTTTTCGACCGAATAAGAGGAACGATGGGAAGATTAGCGTGAGCGAGGGAGAATGGACCACGTCGAGGTAGGAGAAACCCAGACCGCGTGTCGGAGACACCATCACCTGTGGAAGATAATGGGGTACCCTTGTCAGCACGCGAATGGAGTCACCTGGCAAAAGCTCAGCAGGCAAGTTAGCGCCAAGGGCGACCGCCGAGAGCCTGGGCAAGCACGATGGCGAGTGCAAGCCAACTCACAAACAGCGTGGCATCCGGAAACACTGCCGGCAGAGCATAGGCAATGACCAGCAAAGCCGTGGCGACGGCCGCCCAACGCCAGCGTCAGCCGAGCACACGGCCAGCGAGGAGTGCTGCCGCCACAAGAACAGTCGCTGCGACGACCGGCTCGCTTGTCGCAGGAACTGCCGGCTGGAGCGAGAGCCCCAGACAAGCTGGGGAGAGTGGACCGGTGAGTGCCACCAGGACGGCAGCAGCACCAAGTCCCGCGGCTGGAAGCCAGCTCCAACGCGCCAGCATTGGGGAAAAGCGAGCAAGAAGAAGCGCAGCAAGGGCAAGGCCGCTCAGCCCAGCGACCTCGCCTACTCCTTCGAACTGCCGGGTCACAGCGAGGCCGAGCACAAGTGCAGCAGCAACAAGCCACGCTAGTTGGAGCCGAGGTCTGGTCAGCACAAAGGGAACGCTCATCGTGGCGAGCACGACGGCACCGAAAACCGCGATGATCCGCAGAGGTTCGTCTGAACGGAGAACAACCCAGAGAGCAGCAAGATCTCCAGCATGGAAGAGCATGAAGGCTGCCCACTGTCGGAACACCCGTCGCCGATCTGAAACAGCCAAGAGCACGGCAAGTGCGCACCAGGTGACGGGTGCGACGACTGGCTCAGGGTGGCGACCGGCGCCGACGGCCAGGCTGAGCGCAGCCAGACCCGCTGCTGTCTCCCAGGGTGCGGTGATCATCGGTGCTTGCTGCGCCGCCCACCACAAGAGGAGAGCAAGGAGCGCGAGACCGCTCGCAACGACTGTGAACGCAGCTGCTTGCGTTGCAGGACCTGCGCAGGAGCCAGCTTACTGTGCTAAGGAAAAGCCCAACTGCAACGAGGAGCACAACAGTCACGGATTGACGACCAACACGAGCCCTTTGCGAGAAGAGCGGAACGAGCACCAGCCACGGTACGGCTAGCAGCAGCCGTTCCATACTGGAAGCCGCACGCTCTGCCCAGCCCAGAAGCGATGGAAGTCCAGCGAGCAATGGAGCAAGCAGCAGCCACTCCCATGCCACCGGAGCATCGCGGCTGCGCAGCTGCACCCAGGCAAGCGTCGTTCCGCTCCCGATCCAGCCAGTGATCCAGGGAAGCACAAGGTAAAGCAAGAACTTTCAAGAGAAACGGCGTCAGGGCGACGATCGCCAGTGCAACCGCGGCAGCACGAAGATAGCCTCGCCACCAGGAGACCCCGAGGAGCGAAATCCCGAGGAGGACAAGCCCAGCAAAAGCAGTAACGCGAAGGAAATCATTTGCCTGCCATGCCGTGAGGATACTCTAGGGCAAAGCACTCGCCACGGCAAAGAGCAAGGCGAGATGAGCAAGACTTCGCCGTCCACGCTCCAGTGCTGCCATCGTCAGGAGGAGCACGCTGGCTACAAGCCCACTACTGAGGGCAACCTAGGTTCCGGGAATAGGGAGAGATAGCGGCCCCAGGAGAGCGACCAATGCCACCGCCTCTCCTCCCAGTGCCCCTGCACTGCAGATCAAAAGGTACCGCGGTACCGGTGCAGCAGCGGGACGAGAACGCACAATCCCCGTGAGACGGGCTCCCCTGGCTGCTGTCATCACAGACGTAGCCGATGTGGGAGATGATGGGGGTGAAGGAACCGGCGTCGCCTCTTTTTCCCCGGCTGGTACAGCCGAAGTATTCGGCGCTGCTGTTGCTGCTCTGTGTAACTCCGCTAGTGGGGCTGCAGCCTGACACGCAGCAAGTTCGGCCAATTGCGACTCGAGCCAGCGCAACCGCTGTTCGAGGTGGGCAAGCCGGTCATCGTCGGAGAACTTCTTGACCGTGGTGGAACGTGGAGGGGGGAGCTCCATTCAGCTGAGGGCTGGCACCGTTCGCAGCAGTCCGGATGATGTGGAACAGCTCCTCAGGACGACTACTCTTGACCACGTAGGCACTAGCACCGACTGCGCGCGCTGCTGCTCCATGGGTAGCGACGTCGTACATCGTAAGCGTGACAATACGGATCTCGGGGTAGCGCTGGCGAAGAATTTCGGCCGCAGCGATACGGTCGAGATCTGGCATTGCGATATCCATGAGCACAACATCTGGTGCAAGTCAGGAGACGAGCTCCACAGCCTCGCTACCGGAGGCCGCCTCACCGACGACGATGAGGTCGTCGATTGTTGCCAACAGCTGCCGCAGACCTTGCCGAAAGAGTGCGTGACCGTCAACAACGAGAATACGAATCGGTCGATTAGACATCGCCTACCGCCCTGCCAGCTACCGATGGGATCTGTGG
Organism: uncultured Thermomicrobium sp.; assembly: GCA_938028665.1. Lineage (GTDB taxonomy): Bacteria > Chloroflexota > Chloroflexia > Thermomicrobiales > Thermomicrobiaceae > Thermomicrobium. The sequence goes on from CALIMB010000094.1 coordinate 21,018, forward strand.
CATCGGCAGTCTTCTGTTGCAGGACTATCTTCCTATGTTCGGGCAAGCCAATACTATTACGTATCAGGATACCAGGCGAGTGCGAAGACATCAGCGAGAGCCACGATCTGGCCACCGCGCTGGTATAGACGCGGGATACGCGCGGCCAGGCTCGTGAGGATTTCGTAGGCAATCGTGCCAGTCAGTTGGGCAGCGTCCCACGCAGTCATCGCGCCGTCATCCCCACGGCCAAAGATGACCACCAGGTCGCCGGGCTTTGCCGCGGTAAGTCCCTCCAAGGAAATGATCGTCTGATCCATGCAGACGCGCCCCAGGATACGACAAGGTATGCCGCTCACCGCAAACCAGCCACGGTTCGAGAGTGCACGCGGGAGTCCATCAGCATACCCGACAGGAACGAGTCCACAGCGGAACGTGCGGTCAGCGATGAAGGTATGGCCGTAGGATATCCCCTCGCCGGGCGCAACGGTGAAGCAGCGTACCAGTCGAGCGCGGAGTTCTAGCGCTGGGCGGATACCAGTTGGCAAGGCGAGCCCCGGCGCTGGGGGGAGACCATAGTAAACGATACCGGCCCGGACAACGCGCCGACCCGGAAGATCAGGATCACCAATTGCACCACGAAGGGCTGCAGCACTGTTAGCCTGGTGAACAACCGGCGGGTGGAGTCCTTCGTCGCGCAGTCGCTCGCGAACGGCACGGAAGCGTGTCTGCTGGAGACGCAGTGTGCGACAATCCGGCGCATCAGCGGTGGCAAAGTGCGTATAGACCGCCTCAAGCTCCAGCAGCGGATCCGCGGCAATGGCTCGGGCAAGCGCGATAGCTTCCTGTGGCTCGCAGCCAAAGCGATGCATGCCGGTATCAACCTCGAGGTGCAGGCGGGCTGGCCGGCCAAGCTGTGCCGCCGCGGCTCGTACCGCAGCCACATCCGTAGCCGAACCGACGGCGAGAGCAATGTCGGCAGCAAGAGCCTCGCAGAGACGCCCATGATTCGGTGGACCGAGGACCACGATAGGTGCGGTGATACCGGCACGACGGAGAATCAATCCTTCCTCGATGCGGGCAACACCGAGCCAGCGCGCACCACCGGCAAGCGCTGCCTGCGCTACGGGAACGAGGCCATGGCCGTAGGCGTTCGCCTTGAGGACAGCAAGGAGTTCCACATCGGGCGGAAGCGCTTGCAGGAGAGCACGAGCGTTGGCAGTGAGCTGGTCGAGATCAATGACAGCATGGAGCGCCGTCTGCGCAGCGTGGAGACGGGTATCCCAGCTGGTCGTGCAATGGCACGGAACTCCAGAGCTGGAGCTGCGTATCGTCCCCATCCCTTCCCCCGGCGTATCCCGGCCCGAGTATACCCGAGAAAGCAGCAAAAGGCGTCCGCGTCAGCGGCGCATCCGACCTGTCATCGAACCCTTCTCTTGTGGGACCCACCCGGCGTACCGCGCAGCGCGTCGGTACCTCTCACTGCTCATCTCACGACCTCAGTTCCTTCCCTTGCCTACACCGCAAGGGAGAGGAGCTTTGCATACGGGGTATGACGTACGCTGCAGTAGGGATGATAAGGCAGTAATGATGATATGGTCCGTATTAACACTGTAGTATGTCTGTCTTGTCCTGATATTGTCCATATGGCACTCCAGTCGTCCCAGTAGATGCTATATCATCACCCGCAACGTACTGCGCTCTCTTCCCTCACTGGTGAGCGGTGTGCTGCGGAAGAGAATGCGTGGGGCTGAGACCCACAAGCCATCCGATCCGCATCCCACACCACCAACTACATGGAGCAACGAGAGCAGGGCGGAAAACGCGACCACACGGGGGATATCTCTGCTCTCAGGAGGCGCCCCCAAGATCCACGGTGAAAACCTGCTCCTCGCTCTCTTTCCGCCCCAGAGCAACGTCGCCGCAACACGTGTGTCGTGCATCATCACGCGGCACTGCGCTGATCAGAAGTTTCCCGGCAGCATGGACCGCACAGTGTTGGCAAACTGTTCACCGTGGCGCAAGTGGCATACCTGCGCCACACGCTGAACCGTAGACTTTAGGAGCCAAACGAAGGTCTCGCCAGGTCATAGACAGGATTAGGAGAGAAGGCCATGACCAGAGCAACTCAAGTAGCCGGTAAGCCGATCACCCACGAGCGACTTCACCAACGCGTCGTCGAGGAGCTCCTCAAGCAAATCGTCAGCGGTGCCATCCCACCCGGCACTGCACTTCCCTCCGAGCCGGAACTTGCTCGCCAGTTCGGAGTGAGTCGCATCGTGATCCGCGAAGCGATTCGCATCTTGGTCGAGAAAGGGCTAGTGGCCGTCCGGCACGGAAGCGGCATGTGGGTTCAACCGACTGATCAGTGGAACCACCTCGATCCGATGGTGCTGTTTGAGCGGCTGCGTTCTCATCGTGATCCAAGCTGGCTGGAGGAAATCTTGGAGCTCCGCAAGATTCTCGAGCTTGCTGCGGCTGAACTCGCCGCGGTGCGCCGCACACCAGAACACCTGGCTCGGCTCAACGATCTCCTCGAACGTATGCGTGCGGCAGTCGCTGATGCTGACGCCACGACCTACGTCAGCCTCGATGTGTCCTTCCACGAGGTAATCATGGAAGCAGCAGGGAACCGCTTGCTCCGCGAAGCACGTCGACCACTCAGCGATGTCCTCTTCAGTGGCTGGCTCATGACCACCCGTACACCGGAACGGCTCACCCGCTCGCTCCGTGGACACGAGGACATCTACACAGCAATCGCTGCCAGCGATCCACTTGCAGCCCGCGAGGCGATGCGGCGGCACGTTGAATATTTTGAGAATAACATCCGCACAGACCTCGAACTGCCGACACGGGAAGCAGTAGGAGCTGTTTCCGGTGACGGTCACCACATCGCCAACTGACGGAATTGTGTAGGCCATGTTTTCTGCAGGGTGCCGGTGTACCGGCACCCTGCTCCTTCACTGTTCTCAGCAGGCATCAGGGTGCTCCTCGGGAAAACTGCTCCACACGTACCAATGAGGAGAGCGCCCCTTTTCACGCGCTGGTGACCCAACAGCACGGTCGCAGCTCCGAACGCTGCGGGGGCTAGGACTCGATCGCACTCATCATGATAAGCTGCCTGCTGCCTGGCCAGAAGCTCCAAAGAGACAACATCTCCAGAGAAGCGTGCCAGCTTCCACCAATTCACCGCAGTGGGCCGATAGTATCACGCGTCATTTCACAGCAACCCTGCCTTCGCGAAGGCGAGCAGGAACAAGCCGGCGACGATGCCCAGCGCGAAGGCAACACCCAATAAGCGCAACAACCACAGTGACACGACACCCCCTGCGTAACCCGCGATCAGCCGATGCCGCGCTGCTCAGCAAGCTGCCGCGTGAGCAATGCCTGCCCAATGTGTTCGCGGTTATGCCCAATCAGATGGAGAAGCCAGCGCATGCCGGTAAACCGTCGTCCCAGTCGATCGTTCGGCGGCGTCCATTCCCGTACCAACATGTCCGCGGTTAAACGCTCCAGCCGCGCCAGGCTCTCGGCCTCAGTGTGATCCAGTAATTCGAGAAGAGCTCTATCGCTCGGTGCCTCGTAGCGAAACCAGCGCTCACGGTCACGCTCGACCACGTCATGCTGTGCCGCTGCCACAAGATAACGCTCTGCATCGAGGAGATGCCCCACCAGCACCGCGAGCGAGTTCATCCCCGGTCCTGGTGACCAGTTGAGGACAACCGGGCTGAGTCCACGGACGAGTTCCCGCAGCACCTGGTGCTGCTCGCGCAATGTTGCTGCCACCGCTTCTCGTACGACCATCACGAACTCACCGCTCACCGCGGTCTCCTTTCACGCCGCAACCGCTCCACTTCCCACCGACCCTGTCGCTCCGCCTCTTCCTCAAGATCTTGGTAGATCGCTCGATACCGCTCGTATCGGCCAGCATCGATCTCGCCTGCTTTGACCGCTGCTTGGACAGCACACCCTGGCTCGTCAAGATGCCGACAGTCACGGTACGCACAAGTCCCGAGATATGGCCGGAATTCCCGGTAATAGTGCCCGAGTTCTTCGGGAAGCAGTGCCCACAGATGCAACACCCCGATCCCCGGAGTATCGACAAGGAACGTCCGTTCGTCGAGCTGAATCAGCTCACTCGCCGTTGTCGTGTGCCTGCCACGGCCAGTCGCCGCACTCACTGCACCAATACGCAGCTCCAGCTCCGGACGAAACGCCTTCACCAGGCTGGTCTTCCCCACCCCCGACGGCCCAGCGAGCGCGGAGAGCTTCCCCTCGAGCAGTCGCCAAAGCTCTTTGAGCCCAACGCCCGTCACGACACTCGTCTCGACCACCGGATACCCGATCGCTCGGTACGGTGTGAGTGCCGCCCTTGCTCGTCCCTCCAGATCCAGGTCTACCTTATTCAAACAGATCACTGTTGGCAGATCTTGTGATTCGGCGACTACGAGGAAGCGATCCAACATTCCAAGGCTGAGTTCCGGCTGAGCCGCGGCGACTACCACCACCAACTGGTCGAGATTGGCCACGATCACCTGTGCCACCTCGCGCCCGCGCGCTCGCCGCACTAGCACCCGCCGTCGCGGCGCTACCGCCGTAATGACCCCCTCACCTCGCCCAACAATCTGCACCTCCACGTGATCACCAACGACAACCAAGTCTTCCCGTCGGCGCTCTCGCTTGAGTGCTCCGCGGAGAACACAACGGATCACACCTTGCGATGTCCAGACATCGTAGAACGGCCCACGTACCCGAACAACGATATTCTCTGGCCACGACTCCGGTGTGTGCTCCGCCTCGTCCGCCACCAGTTCCCCCTCGCCCCCTCATGAGCGCGATGTCTGAAGCTGCTGCTCAGTCAGCACCACCGGCGCTATCTGCCGCATCACCGCTCGACTCGGCAGTGATTGCATCGCGAGCACCGCGAGCACACCAAAGAGCACCGTCACCACTGCCGCATGTCCAAGCACACTGACCAAGCTCATGCGACTGAACACTACCCAGGCCCCGGTCGCAGACTGCGCGAGCAACAGTCCGAGCGCGACCGTGCTACTGGCCACCAAATCCTGACGCTCGCGTCGGAGTTGCACATCTCTCCAAAGCCGGATCACGAGCGCCGAAAGACCCAGTGTCAAGGCAGCTGCGCTCAGCCGATGCAGGAAAACAATGCCGGTTGCTCCACTCAACTCCGGTATCCACTCTCCCTGACAGAGTGGCCAATCCAGACAGGCCAGGCTTGCATTCGAATGCCGCACGTATGCACCGAGATAGACCACCACGTACGTGCCGAAGAGCAGCATCCATGCACCACTCGTCACCACCCGCGGCACACTAGATGCCCGCAAAGCACGCAAGGTATCGCCACGCGTCAGCATCAGCGCAAGGAGAAGCGCGCTCGCGAACACCGTCAGCGAGACGCCAAAGTGCACGGCCATGACCAGCGGATGCCGCGGTGCCAAAACGGCTAAGGCCCCAAGGGCCGACTGCAACAAGAGCGCTCCTACTAGCAACCCGGCAACAACCCGCGTCTCCCAATACGCAAACACTTGACGTCGCTTGCGAGTCACCAGCGCAAGCAGAGCCAGCAAGAGGAGCCCGCTTACCAACGTCGCCACCCGGTGACTGTATTCGATGATCCCTTCCATCGTCAGCGGTGGAAACAGCCTCCCGTGGCAGAGTGGCCAGGACTCGCCACACCCAAAGCCTGAGCCAGTCGCCGTGACCGTTGCCCCCAGGAGCACAACCAGTCCCATCGCCACAGCATTGGCCCATGCCAGACGGCCGATCCATTCCGTTTGGCGCTTCATGCCTGTGCAGGTCCTTTCCACCACCGTGCCAACCTCGCTGAAGGGAAGCATAGCCAACCACGAGCTTCTCCGCATCCCTTACCACTCCAGGAGCGATGCCACGTTGCTTGGTGAGCTCCACAGTATGAGCTCACTACAGGACCACAGCGCAGAGCGTAGATTCTGCGCACCCGGGCACCCCACGCAAGTGAGCACCACATCTCACTCCGGTGTCGGCCACCCAGAGGAAGAAGTCGCTGTCACGAGCACAGACTTGCGATCACGAGTCTGGCATACGATTCTGCGTATATGTTACGCTTCCATAGGGAGCCAATAGTGTGGCTCCAATGACGCGACAGATGAAGCGGAGATCAGAGCATGGGACAGACTGGAGAGAAGGAGACAAACAAACTTCTCTCCCGATACGTGCGCTCCGCGGGAAAGTCGAGTGCGCTGGCAGCATCGCTGCGGGGCGGACAAGACACACACTACTCACACCACGCTCGCAATCATCTGCTACCGTTCTCTCCACTCCTCCAGAGCAGCGCCTCATTCCTCGGTCTTGCCCTGAGTAGCCTAGCCTGCTGCAGCTGGGTCGTCCTCCAGTGGCTGATGCTCCTCGTCGTTGGCCTTGGGGGAAGTACCACGGTCCTGCTCCTCGGCCGCAACGAGGCGCCATTGCTCGCAGTCATGGCTGTTCTCTTTGCCCTGGCCGGCTGGTTCGCAGGCGACCGCTGGGCGCACCTCCTTAACTACACGCTCGCTGCCTTGACGCTCCTACTCGCTCTCGTGGTCTGGCTCTGGCTGCACCAGCCCACACTACTCTGGGCACTCCCGCCGTTGACCTGGCTTTTTCTTCACCGCCAGCAGGCTCTTTTCCTGGCGGTCAGTAGCGCTCTGCTCTTTCGCTTCGCTTTGTGGGCATGGAATCGCCTGTTATGTGGCTCAGCGCAAGCAGAATGCTGCAGTAGTTGCAGACTAAAAGAAGGTGAAGAATGAACGCACGAGATCAGCAGGTAGTAACCCTCGGCGTCGATGGGATGACCTGTACAGCTTGCGAGCGACGGATCGAGCAAGCTCTTGCCCAAGCCGGCGCACACAGGCCTCAGGCAGATTGGCGTCGTGGCCTTGTTACCTTTCTCATCGAGTCCGGGACCGATCTCGGGCGGTTTCGTGACGCCGTCCGCGCAGCAGGAACCCCTGACCATCAGTACCTCGCCGGGGACATCTCACTTGCTCCTCCAAGCACTTCTCTGGAAAGAGCGGGCGCAGCTGATGCATTCGCCGCTGACCTCCTCATCATCGGGAGCGGCAGTGCAGCGTTTGCCGCTGCCATCGAGGCACGCCAGCTTGGTGCCACCGTCATCATGATTGAGCAAAACACACTCGGTGGTACGTGCGTCAACATCGGCTGCGTGCCCAGCAAATTCTTCTTACGAGCCGCGGAAGTGGCTCATTTGGCGGCTACGACTCCCTACCAGGGTGTACACACCCAGCTCACCCAGATTGATCTCCCCGCCCTGCGCGCCCAACAGCGTCAGCTTGTTCAGGACCTCCGACGTGAGAAGTACGAGGAACTGATCAATTTTTATGGTTGGGAGGTTGTGTACGGCTCAGCGCACTTTGTCGATCCAGAGACGGTCGCAGTGGGCCAGCGACGTCTGCGCGCCCGTGCCATCCTCATCGCCACTGGTGCCCGCCCTGCTCTTCCTTCCATTCCCGGTTTAGCCGATGTTCCTTACCTTACCAGCACCACCGCGCTCGAACTGGAACGCCTCCCCACCACACTCGTGGTGCTTGGCGCCGGTTTCGTCGCCCTCGAACTTGGTCAGGCTTTTCTGCGGTTGGGGACAGAGGTGACCTTCATCCAGCGTCGACCACGCCTCTTCCCCGAGCTCGAACCCGAACTTGCCAATGCTCTCCAGCAAGCCCTGACTCACCAAGGTGCTCACTTCCTCCTCGGCACACAGGTCACCCGTGTTGAGCGTTCCCGCGACAGGATCCAAGTGACCATTGTTCACGGGGGACGCACTGAGACACTCCACAGCGACGCAATTCTCGTAGCAAGTGGCCGCGTCCCGAACACAGACACGCTCAATCTGCCTGCTGCCGGGATCGCAGTCGATAACCGTGGTGCACTAGTGCTCGACGCGACTTTGCGGACAACTAACCCTCGTGTCTACGCAGCCGGCGACGTTACCCTGGCGCCACAGTTTGTGTCTGTCGCCGCCGCACAGGGCCGGCGAGCTGCACGCAATGCACTCCTTGCCGAAAATCAGTCGCTCGATCTCTCCGTGGTGCCAGCCGTGCTGTTCACTGATCCTCAACTGGCGACAGTTGGCTTGACGCGAACCCAAGCCACTGCCGCCGGATACCGGGTCACCAGCGGTTTCGCCCCAGCAACAATCATCGCCCGCGAACGGGTCAACCAGCAACAGTTCGGCGGCGTCATTGTCCTCGCTGACACCGACTCGGGTCGACTGCTCGGCGTCCAGGCTGTCGCTAGCAGTGCTGGCGAATTGATTGCGGCGGCAACGCTGGCGCTCCTGGCCCGGCTAAGTGTCAGCGAACTGCAAAACCATCTCGCTCCCTTCCTGACCACCAGTGAGGGACTCCGTCTTGCAGCACTCGCCCTGACAACCGATGTTGCCCGCCTTTCCTGCTGCGCCTGACCAGGCCAGGCAAGGAAGAAGGCCGCAGCATCCTGCAACGGACACAGCCATAACCGCTCGCCGAATGGGCGATCAGCGCGTTCCAGCCAGCCGCTTCTCACCAACATCTATTTCAGTAAGCCTGTTGACTTCCGGAGAGCATCTTTCCGGTTCGCGCTCTCGCCCCGTCACAACCGAGCACCGGACACAACCTTGTTTTCCGGACTTTCTGCCACCTCTCAAGCCCCAATGAGGTGGCGTCTCCACTACCGGTCACAGCAACCCTGCTCCGTTCATCGCCCTCTGGTTGGCTGGGTCTAAGACCCGCCTCCCATTCCAGTGGGCAAAATGCCTGGTGAGCGTGAGGACTGAACCGTCAACGGCGCACAGAACCTCTTGGTACGCCGAGCCCATCTACTGCAAAGCAGCACTTTTCTCCTCGAGGCACACCCTGTTTCCACTACCGGTCCACCTCCCCGCGCGCACCAAACTGCGCTGTGCCTAAGACAGCACACGGACGCTATTCCACACCCCTCACAACCGCACCGACGGCCGAAGACGAGACTGCTCTCCCCAAGTCGGCCCCCGGTTGACCGCGCTCCCATGGGCTGCTCTCGCAACCACAATGTACGATCGCTGGAGCAGCCCAAAGTTAGACAGTATAGCCAGGGGGAACGAGAGAAAAGCACCACAAGCGAAGATTGGCCAGAAGGGATAGCCAGGCACCTATCTTCAGACTGCAGCCTCATGAAGGCACGCAATTGATGAATCTCAGAACAGCAAACAACCGCGCTGGTGCACGACCCCGGACAATGAGATGTGCGCGGTCAGAGACCGAACAAGCTCGGCAATCATCCTCGGATCTGAGGCCCACAGAGTCTCACCCGTTCGCCGGCTGATTAGAAGCTGATAAGCCACCGCTGAGCATCAGTAAACCAGTACCTTAACGGTCGATCCAACCACCCAGCGAAAGACGCTCCACTCCCCGTGTACCATGGCGACAAAGGAGACGGCCAGCGCACCCACCTTTCACTTTGGGGATGACTGCAATGACCACCAGCTGGTTGAGCAGCGAATGGTGGCGATCCGCCACTGCACACCTTCAGCCTGGCCACCCCTCGGCCCGGGTCTGGTGAGAAGTACCTGGTGGGCATGATCGCGGCCTTGGCTGGAGTGATTACTGTGGCTGAGATCTAGTGACAAATTGCGCCTACACGACCTTTCCCACGAAACCTGCCAGTACGCTATCGACAGAGAACCATCACAGTACGCAGCGCCACACCGGGGCTCGATGGTGAGGCACCCAGCATGTGCACACACATCCTGCTTTCTACCGATCCAGCATGGCGCCACATCGTACACCAGGGAGCCAAGAACCGGCCAGTCAGCCAGTCCGCTGTCAAAGGAAGCAAGGCTGCGCTCGCTTCGCGCCAGAAGCTGGATGATCCAGGGCTCCTGCATATCCTCGTGCTGGACGCCTTTGCAGCAACATGCAGCGGCATCCTCCAGTCACTGGCCTGCTCTGGAGCAAGTGAGCAACTACCGCTTGGCAGCTGCGCAGAAAGTCATTCAGTTCCCGACAGCCCAGTGCGCTGCTCAGGCTGGAGCTTCCGGCACAACGCCCAGCAGCCTCAAGAATCTTTCAATTTTCTCAAGCTCCCACGCGGTAAGATCAACCGTCACGCTGATTGTCACTGGTACCGATCTGATTGCCGAATCTGCCGTCTGCCACCGTGGTTCAGCATCGATCTTGGCCACCAGGTTCGGCTGGTCAGTTGGCCTGCGCTCTTGGCTCTCCTCCGCCGTCACCTGCCGCAGAGGTTCTGCTCGAGCCAAGAGTGGGCGCAGCAGACGCACCTGTTCCTCGAGATCAGGCGCAAGCACCAGACGCGAGAGCTGTCCTCGTACCCCCCGCCGGAAGACACCGAGTCCTGCCTCTTCTGCCAGCTTGAAGAAGAAGGTGCGCGCTTCTTCCACTCGGTTGCGCGGTTGCCCAAGTTGCATTTCCACCTGCCACACCCGCTCCACCCAGGCCCCATCAATCACACTCACCCCCTCCCGCAACGCGCGCTCGATCACTCCACCATACGGGGGATAACTCAGGACGACGCGGGCAAGTTCACGCCGACGCTCCCCAGCATCAGTCGCATAGGCAACTCGTCTCCCAGCCTCCGTCAGCCGGATCTCCGCATCCGCCCGCTCAATGAGGCCAAGTTGTTCGAGCGCATTCAGCGTCTCTCGCAGTGGTTCGCCTCCACCAAGTCGAACCTCCAGCACACTCCGGTCGACCCCACGCCCTTTGGCATACTCCAGCACCTGCAGCAGCAAGCGTGGATCAGTGCGATACGGCAAGAGAATCGCCACAGCAACACCTCCACCCGTTAACCACGCGACTATTCTAGCACTACTCCAGGATTGC
>CALIMB010000095.1 GCA_938028665.1 uncultured Thermomicrobium sp.
GAACCCGCCGGTGTACCGTCCCGTCAGGATAGCTCCCATCCGCCTGACGCTCTCCAGCAGCTACCCCCGTGAGAATCTCGATCCCCTGGTCAATCGTCTCCACCGCCCAAATGTGGAAGCGCCCCTCCCTAACCGCCTGAACCACCTCCTCATCCAGCATCAGGTGCTGGACATTGGCCGCCGGAATGATGACACCTTCCCCGGCGCTTCACACGCTCCCCGACCCACTACGAGTTCAAGAACAGACGAGCTCTATGGTATGCTTACGCTCACGCGAGATACTGAGGTCTACCTTCCCCTGATCAAGCAGCGGTAGGCCATCCCACGACACCGCAACAACAGGCGCGACAAACTGAATTCTCACAGGGATACCCGTTATGTCAAAGGCCGCATGGTCACGCGTCACACGCACACCCACCTGTCCCACCGGAAGGCGAAAGTCAGCCGGCTGATCAGGAATGAACTGGGACGGGACCCCTAAGAGCCGCGCCATCGCACTGGCTGGACCGTCTAGTTCCAGTGCCAGCGGTGGGCACCCGTGTGTGACCACAGTCACAGGGGCTGTGCCCAATGCCAGCCACCCGCCGACCATGCCAATGACAAACACCACCGCCGTGAGTGTCCCAACCAGCGCTTTACCAGCTGCTGTTCCGGTCAGCCATCCTCGAACCTGGGGCAATACCCCACTCACACCGCCCACCGGCATGCTTGCCAAGGCCTGCTGTACCGCACCATCCATCGTGACACGGACTTCGTGAGACGGCACAATTGGCGCCACAGCAGGGAGAAGCTCGACTGCCGTCACCACGCGGCGGCGGTTGCGCTGGCAGATCTCGCATTGTTGAACGTGACGGGTCACCGTGCGACGAAGCTCTGGAGTCAGCCCGGCTGGAAGTTTGACATCACCGAGAAGACGATCGAGTTCAGCACAATCCTTCCGTCCATGGCGGTCAAGGAGGAGGACCGTGAAACTTTCCTCCAGTGCATCACGAAGCCGGCTCAACCGTGTGTTGATTGCCCCGCGCCGCGCCCCGACCACCTGTGCAAGCTCAGCTGGTGCCAAGTCTTGCCGAAGCGAAAGATCGAGCAACGCATAGTCTTGGGGGTTCAGCCCGCGCGCAGCTTGCCAGACAAGTTCGGCAAGCTCGGCACGCTGAACCATTTCTTCTGGCTCCGTCTCTGGCCCGGTTGCCGGCAGTTCAGGTTCCCATTCCTCACCCTCAGGTGTAGTCAAGCGTGAGAACGTTGTAGTGCGTTGGCGGCGCAGATGGTCAATCGCTGTATTCTGGGCGATGGTAAACAGCCAGGCACGGAGTGAGCCTTGGAAACGGCGAGCACGTAAGTTTGTCAACGCTTTGATAAATGTCTCCTGTGTGACGTCAGCTGCCACTTCTCGGTCACGGACGAGCCGGACCACAAAGTCATACACGCGGTTGACGTAGCGCTCGTAGAGAATGGCAAACGCCTCTGAACTGCCAGTGCGATACGCTTCGACCAGCTGTTCATCAGTGGCGGTACGCAGATCTACCTTGGGTAAAGCCATCGCAGGCTCTCTCAATCGCTGTGGCTGTACCGTTGCCGAGGTTATCTCCGCCTTAATCCTACTCCTTCAGACTCTTTCACCTCTTGTCTAAGCTCCGTTCTGCACAGCGTTTTTCGGGCTCACCGTCGCACACCCACAGCCGAACCTTTCACGCCTCCTGTTTGAAAAACGATGCACACTTGCAAGTCGTCACGACCACCAGGCCAGACCAAACTGTTTTCCCAAGAAAGGCTGTCCGTCGGTGGGCCGAAGGTACTCTACGCATGATACCCATGACTCGCCGCACCATATGCAGCCGTGTATCCTTGCCCGCTTGGGGAGCGGACTACTACCCGCGGTGGTGGGAGGGAAACCATGCGTATCATGAAGTTCGGCGGTACATCGGTCGGCAATGCTGCAGCAATCGACCGAACTGTTTGCATTCTCCACGACGCTTACCGCAGCGATGGACGCCTCCTGGCCGTCGTCTCGGCCATGAGTGGCGTGACCAATCAGCTCATCGCTACTGCTCAAGCTGCTGCCGAAGGGGACGAGCACGCGGCAACTCAGCTGCAGCAGGAGCTTGTCGCACGGCACGAAGCTGTTGCTGCTGAACTGATCCTGACCCCAGAACGTCGACAGGCCACTACTATTCGACTAGCCGACCTCTCTGCTCGATGCGCACGGCTGATTGAGTCCGTACATGTTCTGCGCGACCTCTCGCCACGCGCCCTCGACTGGATCGTCTCGTTTGGCGAACGGCTCAGTGCTGTCCTTGTCGCTGCTGTTCTGGAAGAACGTGGAATTCCGGCAGTCGCTATTGATAGCGACCGGATTATTGTGACTGATGATCACTTTGGCAGCGCTAATCCACTCCTCGAGGAGACACGCTCACGCGCCGAAGCAGTTCTCGTACCGCTCCTCGAGGCGGGAAAGTTGCCAGTTGTCACCGGATTTTTTGGCGCAACGCCCAAAGGTGCCGTCACAACGCTGGGTCGAGGCGGCTCCGACTTCTCCGCCTCAATTCTCGCCCACGCCCTTGATGCGGATGAGGTTTGGATCTGGACCGACGTCGACGGCGTCATGACAGCCGATCCACGGCTCGTCCCCAACGCCCGGACACTTCCCTCCATTTCTTTCGCTGAAGCCACGGAGCTCGCCTACTTTGGCGCCAAGGTAATCCACCCACGCACCATGCAACCAGCTGCCGAACGCGGTATTCCGATTTGGATAAAGAATACGTTTAACCCCGAACATCCGGGCACACGCATCGGCCCAGACACCAGCATGAATGGCTCGGTCGTCAAGGCCATCACCGCAATTCCTGGCGTAAGCGTCATAACCGTCGAAGGCGCCGGCTTCCTCAGCGTCGCCGACGTCACGACTCGCGTGTTCGAGACCGTCGGGCGCACGGGGATCAACGTCTATATGATCTTCCAAGCCTCATCCCAGCACAGCCTCGGCTTCGTCGTCCGACGCACCGACGCAAGCAAGGTCCTGCGAGCGCTTGAACGCGAGTTCGAGCTGGACCTGCTCAAGGGACGTGTCGCCCGTATCTGGGAAGAGCCTGGAATGGCAATCGTCGCGGTCGTCGGTGCTGGGATGCGCGGCACTCCTGGTGTCGCTGGCCGTGTTTTCGGCACCCTGGGCCAGCACCGTATCAATATCGTCGCTATCGCCCAGGGCTCATCAGAACTGAACATCTCCTTTGTTATTCGCGAAGATGAGGTTGCACGCGCCGTGCCGGCCATTCACGACGCATTCGGTCTCGGCGGCTCATCGGCGGACTGATTCGGGTTTCGGGCCTCCCCTCCGCGCTGCTCGTGTCGCCACAACCACACCGCCCAACCGAGGAGCAAGCCCGGGAGGACAACAAATCCGAACAGGAAGACCAGTGTACCAGGATTCGTCCAATCGATCGTCACTGCTCCCTCAAACAAAACTCCTCGAACTCCTCGTCTCACGTGGTCCGGTCGCTCCTTGCGAGCCAGGCCATTCTAGGATACCCTAGCCTTCCCGCTCTACCCGACTTCGGTGCGCGTCATACTTCCTTGGCCTATTCAGACGTTTTGCCCCGCTCGCCTCACCCCACATGACTCAACCAAACCACCTGTCCTTACGCGGAGCTCTACCGCGCTTCGCACGCGTCAGTGGTTCTGGAACGCCCATTGCACGCTCTCACGGAAAGGCCACGCACACAAAGTACGACCACAACTACGCCCCCCATGCGTTTCGATTGCCTCACGACCGTCTGCTGCCACAGCGACTTCCTTTGGGGCAGCGTTCCCTTCTACCGTCGTACATACTCTCGTGACCGCTTCTCTCCAAGGTGAGGCCCTCTTAAGCGCCAGTCTTAGAAGAAAGCGCTTCACCGAGCACAGAGATGCACCCGTGCACGCAGGTCAGCGGTTTGTGGAAGGAGGGCCACCCCAAGCAGAATGTCTTGGGTGATCTCCAATCTGCGGACGGCCAAGAGGGTCCAGCGCCGCAACAGGTAACCCAGTCAGGCCGGGAGAGGAAAGCCCTGCTGATGATGTGAAGGGTTCGGACCACCCTCTGGGCCGTGCGCCCCTCCAGGGAGGTGAATGATCACGGCAGGGCATCACTGATGAGAGGCTCACAGAGAGGAACTTAGGCGACGAGTGGGACACCCGGATATCTCCTAGTCACCAATCCTCAAGAGCGGAGTACTCGAGAAAGGTAACATTATCGCCAAACCGGGCTATACGCTGAGAGGGCACGATGGATACGTTTGCACTCCTCGCTCTCGTTTTCCTGGCCGCTGGGCTACTGACCGGACTCATCAGCATCTGTCTCCGCGAGTTCGGCATCGTTCCAGCCCGACCGGAGGAGCGAACACGAGGAATTGAGCTGCTGCTCGAGCAGCTCCGCAAGCATCTCCACCAACGCCGCTAGCCATCCTGACCTTCATCCATGCCCCGCCCAGGATCAGCTCCCTGCACCCCTCCACGCTCCCCCTCACGATCCCCCTGACGCCCAAAGTCCCGCAGA
>CALIMB010000096.1 GCA_938028665.1 uncultured Thermomicrobium sp.
CGCAAGACCTCTCGCTCTCGTTCCGAAAGGAGTTGTGCCGGATCCTGTACCTCGCCGCTGCGTGCCCGATCGAGATAGCCTTGCAACAGCGTTCGAGCCGTGGCCTGGTCAATAAAGACTTCACCACGCGCAACCGTCCGGATCGCGTCAACGAGGTCAGTGTGGAGGCTTGACTTGCGCACGTAACCCGAGCCCCCTGCCTGAAGCACTGGCAGAAGATAGCGTTCCTCGGCATGCACGGTCAGAATGAGGATGCGCGTCGCGAGCCCCAGCGCTGCAATTCGTCGCAATGCCTCAAGTCCGTTTCCTGGCATGCTGATGTCTAACACGGCGACATCGGGTTGCAGTTCGCGCGCT
The DNA here is from genome assembly GCA_938028665.1 of uncultured Thermomicrobium sp. Classification (GTDB taxonomy): domain Bacteria; phylum Chloroflexota; class Chloroflexia; order Thermomicrobiales; family Thermomicrobiaceae; genus Thermomicrobium. The sequence continues at coordinate 358 of CALIMB010000096.1, forward strand.
CGCTCCACTGCCTCATCAGCGGTGGAAGCCTCTCCAACCACGTGGATATCGGGTTCCGCTTCGAGTAGTGTCCGAAGGCCGACGCGGACAATCGGGTGATCGTCAGCTAAGAGCACGCGGATCGGCTCCGAGGTCATCGTCGCTCCTTCCCGCTTTCCAAAAGTGTCGCGATCGGTTCCAGCGGGACACGAACCTCAATCCGAGTCCCTTTCCCCGGCGCTGCACACAGCTCGAATGTTCCGTGGACCAGTTGGGCGCGTTCGCGCATGCCGAACAGACCAAGTCCGCGGCCGAGCACCTCACGTGGCTCGAAACCTTGACCGTCATCCTCGATTCGTAGTGTTACAGCCTGCTCGCCAAAAGTAAGTTCGATTGTGGCGAAGTTGGCGCTCGCGTGTTTTGCCACGTTTGTAAGCGCCTCTTGTGCAATGCGATAGAGCGCAAGCTCGACGTCCGGGGCGAGGCGCTGGCGTGGCCCGCGCACCTGTACCTGCACGGCGAGCCGAAAGCGCTGCTGGTACTGGGCGGCTAGCCCTTCCAGGGCTGCCGCAAGACCGAGATCGTCCAAGACCGGCGGGCGAAGTTCCTGGGCGATGGCCCGGATTGATTCGAGCGTCGTGCTTGTCAGGTCGATCAGTTCGCGAAGGAGCGCTCCGTCGGTTGATGGCTGCCGATCTTGGAACATTTTGAGCAGTACCAGCAGCACTGTTAGGCTCTGTGCCGGGTCGTCGTGTAGCTCGCGCGCGATTCGGCGCCGCTCTTCTTCTTGCGCGGTCAAGACGCGCTGCGACAGTTCCCGTAGTCGCTCCTGGTATCCCACCAGCGTATCCAGCATCGCATTAAAGGTTGCCGTAAGGTTATCAAGGTCCGGATCGCTCAGCGGAACAGACGGGGCGCGAACGTGGAAGTTGCCGCGACGCACCTCGTCAGCGGTCTGTTCGAGGACGTCTATGGGTCGGAAGGCAGCTCGCAAGACGATCCAGTTGATAAGCACAGAAAGAAGTGTTCCGCTAATGGCGAAGAGCGCCACAAGCTCTGGTAAGTGTTCGGTGTTCCCGGTACTTAACAGCGTCAGCGTCGTCCCGATGACTGCTCCTGCAACGACGATGAGCGAATTGGCAGCCAAGACCTTGTAAAAAATCGGGAGATGCGAGAGTCGCTTCACAAGGTCATGTACAAACCTACTCACAGTGATGTCACCTTGTCGGGCTGCTCGTCAGCGACGCTTCTTCTTTTTCTTCTTGGTGTGTCGAGCTACCGGCGGAGCTGGTGTTGGCCGGGCAGGAAGACCGGACATCCCATCGAGTCCAGTCAGTCCACCAAACGGATTCCCGCCACCCAACAGGCTACGAAGGGCACCACGGCCACGACCGCCGGCCAACTGGCCGAGTTCAGCCATCATCCGCTGCATCTGCTTGAACTGTGTGAGGAGCTGAGAAACCTCGGCGACAGTTGTTCCACTTCCCTGCGCGATCCGGCGGCGCCGGCTGTAGTTGATAATGTCGGGATTGCGGCGCTCCTCTGGCGTCATCGAGAGGATGATCGCTTCAACACGCTTGTACTCGTCGTCGCTGATCTGAACCTGCTGCTGACGCAGGAGCTGGCTCATTCCCGGGATCATCTCGAGGAGCTGGGTGAGTGGTCCCATCTTCTTCACTTGCTGCAGCTGCCGCAGGAAGTCCTCCAGATCGAAGGCTCCAGCCAGCATCTTCTCCTGGAGCTTCTTCCCCTCTTCCTCGCTTATTTCTTGGCGTGCCTTCTCGATCAGTGACTGGATATCGCCCATGCCCAGGATGCGCGTGGCAAGTCGATCCGGGTAGAACGGTTCGAGCGCATCGACTCGCTCGCCGGTGCCGATGAACTTGATCGGTACGCCAACAACCGCACGAATGGAGAGGGCAGCACCACCCCGTGCGTCACCGTCCATCTTGGTCAGAATAAGGCCGGTCAGATCGAGACGGCGATGAAACTCACGGGCGACGTTCACCGCTTCCTGCCCTGTCATCGCGTCGGCGACCAGCAGGATCTCTGTTGGCTGCACTGCCTCCTTGATCCGCTCCAACTCCTCCATCATCGGCTCGTCGATCTGCAGACGTCCTGCCGTGTCGACGATGACTGGGTTGTAGCCCTGATCCCGTGCCAGCTTCACCGCTCGCTTGACGATATCGACCGGATTCGCCTTGGTTCCCTCGTCATACACCGGAAGGTCATGCTGCCGTCCGAGTGTTCGCAGCTGCTCCACAGCTGCGGGGCGGTAGATATCTGCGGCCACGAGGAGTGGCCGCCGTCCCTCCTTGCGCAGGTGATAACCAAGCTTGGCGACCTGAGTCGTTTTACCAGAACCCTGGAGACCAACCAGCATGAGAACGGTCGGTGGCTGGGCTGCCCATTGGAGCGGTGCCCGCTCTGCCCCTAGGATGCGCACCAGTTCCTGGTGAACAATGGCAATCACTTGCTGCGCCGGGGTGAGGGAGCGAAGAACCTCCTCGCCTACTGCGCGCTCCCGCACTGCCGCGATGAAATCGCGGACCACAGAGTAATGGACATCTGCCTCGAGCAGTGCACGGCGGACCTCGCGCAGCGCCTCGTCGACATCTTGTTCGGTCAGACGCCCTTTACGCCCGATTCGCTGGAAGATCTCGGTGAGGCGATCGGTCAGGGCTTCGAACATCCTCAATCCTCCTCGTCCCCGAAGAACAGGGCATCAACGTAGGCCTCGGGGTCGAACTCAGCAAAGTCAGTCGGTTTTTCACCCGTACCGACGTAGGCGATGGGGATCCCCAGCTCGCGGGCGATCGCGAAAGCGATGCCGCCCTTGGCCGTACCGTCCAGCTTGGTCAGCGCGATATCGGTCACGCCGGCGGCCTCGGTGAAGACTCGTGCCTGGTTGAGACCGTTCTGTCCTGTCGTTGCGTCGATCACCAGCAGTACCTCATGCGGCGCATCGGGGACGTGCCGCTGAATGACGCGCCGGATCTTGGCTAGCTCAGCCATCAAGTTCGACTTGGTATGGAGCCGTCCGGCGGTGTCAATTAGGAGCACGTCAATCCCTCGGTTGTGCGCGGCCTGCATCCCATCGAAGACCACAGCACCAGGATCTGCGCCGGGGGCGTGAGCGATGACCGGTACCCCAAGTCGCTCGCCCCAGGTCTTGAGCTGTTCGATTGCTGCCGCGCGGAAGGTATCACCTGCCACCAGGAGAACAGAGCGCCCCTGGTCAAGGTGATAGCGTGCCAACTTGGCGATGGTTGTTGTCTTCCCCGTCCCATTCACGCCGACAACCAGCGAGACGAACGGCACCCCGCGCTGGTAGATCTTGACGCGACGATTGCGCATTGCCGATTCCAGCAAGGCAACCATCTCATCGCGGAGAGCTTCCCGTGCCTCGATCGGGTCACGGATCACACCACGGCGAACCTGCTCACGCAGTCGCTCCAGCAGCGCCTCAGTCGTTGCCACGCCGAGGTCGGCTTGAATGAGAAGTGCCTCAAGGTCTTCAAACAACTCCTCATCGACCTGGTGTCGTTCGAACAGTTGAACAATCTGCCGAAAGATCCCTTGCCGGCTGCGCCGGAGCCCACTCTCTAACTGGGGGGTCGGCGGGGTGCGCCGGCGGAAGAAACGACTGAAGATCACGGTCATCTCCTCGGTACTCGGGATCGTCTCCCTGGAGTGTAGCGCCGCAGCGGCTGCCGCGGCGCCAACAATAAGTATACCTGTGCCTCCTTCTCCCGCGTCGCAGCGACTCAATTTGGAGAGGGATCGCCCTTTTGAAGCTACTCGTCAACGTCATGCGCTTTATTCGCCGCTTCCTTCGCTGGCTGATCCTCCGTCCTGCGCTCGCAACGTTCTGCCTCAGTCTTCTCTAGGTTGCGGGAACAGCCCCTTGACGGTTTGAGCCAATCCCTACACACTCGACTCTGACCGCCCCACAGGGAGGCATGTTACCGATGAGCGAAGGCCAGGGGAACTATCACATCTCGGTGAAGGAGCTGCCCGCCAGCGAGCGGCCGCGTGAGCGGTTGCGCCAGCTCGGACCGGCGGTGTTGACGAATGCCGAGCTCCTAGCAGTCATCTTGAACACGGGCACACGCGGCGAGTCGGTGCTGGAGCTGGCACAGCGGTTGCTGGTGGAGTTCGGTGGATTGGTTGGGCTGGCCCGGGCCGACTTTGCAACGCTGCAGCGTTTTCACGGGCTTGGTGAGGCCAAGGCGGCGAAGCTGCAGGCTGCGTTGGAGCTCGGACGCCGGCTTGCCCTTGCGCAGCCGGAGGAGCGCCCAACAATTCGGACGCCAGAGGACGCGTACGCGGTCGCGGGCGCAGAGATGGCAATGCTGGAGCAGGAACAACTCCGAGTCGTGTTGCTCGATACGCGCAATCGTGTGCTTCGTACCGTGACGGTGGCGCAGGGGCATGTCAATGGTGCACACGTGCGTATCGCTGAGCTCTTTCGGGAAGCCATCCGCTCCAACGCGCCAGCGCTTGTTCTGTTGCACAATCATCCCTCAGGAGATCCAACACCGTCGCGAGCGGATATCGAGTTGACACGGAGCGTGGTTGAGGCAGGTCGCCTGCTCGGGATCGACGTCATCGATCACCTCATCATCGGCCACGGACGCTTTGTCTCGTTGCGTCGTCACCGACTCGGTTTTGACGGAACGTGATGTAGTGCGTGTCCAGAAGGAGGTGGTTAGGAGCACGGTACCAACGCCGTGTCGGTTAGAGTGAAGCGAGAGCCCCCATGAGTAATTCGGGAACTGTACAGACGCCTAACCAACCAATCGGTCCGGGTTTCGCAGATGGACAACCACGGACTGATAACGCTCGGTTCCTTGCAGCAGTCGGCTACAGCTTTTGGATCATCGTTCCGGCCATAGTCCTCCTAACAGACCTGCGGGGCAGCGTGCTCACCTCCGTTCATGCGCTATTGGGCCTCGTCTTCAGTGGGGTTAGCCTCTTGTTCCTGATTCTCTACCGGTGCCGCAACAGTCACTCTCATCGTGCCACCACTTGCCTGCATCTTGTGGCTTGATTCCCCTGTGCTGCTCACGTTGGGGAATCTACTACACGTATCGTAGCTACACGATCGGCCAGACCGCGTTTCCGCTGCTCAGTAACCTGACTCGTTCGCTCTTCCGACATCTGCTGGCGAGTATCCTGAGGTGAAAGGCATTAGGCGCCAGGGAGCCAGCCGCGGTCGATCAGCGTCTCGCGGCCGAGATGGCCAAGCAGGATCTCGAACCGAGTCCCTCGAAGTTCTGGATGGTACTCCATCCGGTTCCGTTCAAAGTACTGCACCAGGTATTGTTGCCCATCTGTCTTGCTGACCTCTTGGAACGGCTCGCTGATCGGGTAGCCAAAGACTGCTGCGCCACCCCGACTCCACCAGTACTCTCGGAACGGGGAACGCAGCGTGTGTTGCGTTTCGACAAAGAAATCCACACCCGGGTCTGTTGGCCGTGGAACGGGTCGGAATGGAGGTTCGTTCTCGCGACCGCGTGTTCGCTCCACTCCAAGCAGACCCAGCAGCACTTCAAAGGGGGTGCCTGCAAGCTCCGGATGGTGTTCAAAACGGGCACGCTCAAAATACTGTACGAGATATTGTTGACCATCAGTAGCCGACACCTCGACAAATGGCTCAGTGAGTGGATAACCAAAGCGCTCGAGCCCGCCGTTGGCAACCCAGAAGTCATAGAAAAGGCGAGGCACGTTATGTCCGGTGACGTCAAAGTAGATCATCGTCGGGTCAGTACTTGGTGGGACGGGAGCGGTTGGTGGCGGTAAGGTCCGAAGCTCCTGTGGGAAGACCCCTTGTTGCTCATAGCGTACGAACTCGCGGACAAGGCTTGCGCTGAGTTTCCACTGACGCACCGAGCGGAGACGGATGAATCCGGTGACCGTTACTTCTTGCCCTGGTGGAAGCGGTCCGGGGAGTCCCCAGCGGAACGGGTTTGGGATGCCGCTGTTTCCTTCAAAGTCAACGCCGATGCGGAAAGCACCTTCTTCTTTCGGGTAGCCGACTGTGTCGAAGGTCTGCCCTTCTTCATAAATGAAACCGGGTGGTGGCCCTTGCGTCGGCACATCGATGGAGCCGATGTTCCGCACAACAGCATCAACCCGTACCAGGGTACCCGCATAGAGCTCGCGAGATGGCGTGAAGGTCACACGCACCAGTTCTGCCTTTGGTTCAAGCCGGCGCGGCTTCGAAGGGAAGACGATCGGACCGGTTCCCTTCAGCATGCCGCGGAGCACCGGGATCGTCGCATAGAGCTGATCCCCTGGACACTCGGTGATATTGTAATCACGGTGTCCTCCGATGTTCGGGACATCGACGAGGTCGCGGAAAGGTCCAATCCCTCCTGGATCAAGATTCCCGGCTCGGGTGCGGATCAGCCGGGACAAGGCCTCAAGGGCTGCTGGTGGGGGTGGTGTAGAGGAGAAATCGCCCAGCACAGCGATGCCAAGTGTCCCGGTGTTATATCCGGCGGTGTGTGCACCGATAACGTTGGGCCCACCGTAGCGTCCTTCATAGGCTCGACCTTGCCAATCCACGATGAAGTTGTACCCGATATCTCCCCAGCCGAGTGTCACGGCATGGTATGCGTAAATGGCACGGATTGTGGCAGCGGGATCAGGTGGGTCGTTGCGAGTGACTGTGTGGTGGATGATGACTTTCTGGATTGGTGCGTAGCGCGGTGGCCAGATCTCGTTTCCTTGCTGGTCGAAGCGGAGCGATTCGTCAGCACCCCACCCAGCACGCGGAATAATCCATCCGTCAATGAGATCGGTCACCGCAAGCCACTGCGTATCTGTCCCCCGTGTATCGACCGCCGTCACGCGGACTGCGTCGACCTGAGGAGTTCTTCCGTCTATCCCTGGTTCGCAGCGCACAAGCAGCTGCAGCTGTTGGCCTGTTGCGAGAACGGGAGCTGCGTATGTCCAGCCATCCAGCTGGCGTGGCGGTGTGTGTGGGTCTGGTGTAAGTGCAATCCAGTCGCTCCACGAGCCGTCTGCCCCAGCAAGACGAACCAGAACCTGGAAGAGTGCGCCCCGTGGAATGGTCGCTCGCCAACTGACTTCGATACTCGTGAACGGTGCAGGGAGCGGGTAGACCGGTGTCAGGAACTGACCGGCTGCCGGGAACGGTCCCTCTACAAACCAGCTCGTGCGCGTGATGGTACCAGCCCGGGCGTGTCTCCCGCGAAACTCTATTACCGTCGCGATAACAGTGCCTCCAGCGACTCGCAGGAGCGTCCGTCGTGTGAGTCGCAGCTCCCGCATTGTGTCCCCCTCGCTGTGGCTGGCCTTGCCAGCTGGCACGCCGTGGCAATCGTACCCATCTCAAGGTGTACGGTCAATGTGTCCGAACACCCCTGATCGTCCTACACCGTCTCTGGATTGGAGAGTGGTATGCTAGGACGTCACGAGCGGAGCGTCAGGCGTGGCTGGGAAAACTGCTGCACGATCTGTTGTCTTCGCAGTCATTCGGGAGCTGTTCCTGCCAGCTGCTTTGCTCCTTGTAGTGCTTGGGAGCTGGCTTGTCTCTCCCAGCCAAGTAGAGCTGGCGACGCGGGCCGCACTGCATGGGCTTTGCGCACAGCGTCCGAGTCACTCGTTCTGGTTTGGCCCCTATCAGCTCCCCTTCGATGCTCGCATGACAGGCATCTATGCAGGATCGCTGTTCACGGTTGCTTGGCTTGCTCTGCGTCATCCGCGTGGTGCAGCCGGCCCGCCCAGTAGAGGCACCATTGTGGCGCTGGCGGTAGGCATCCTCTTCCTTGGTATCGATGGACTCAATGCGCTCGCCGCTGATCTCCATTTCCCAACACTCTATGAGCCGCGCAATCCACTCCGTTATCTGACTGGTGCGTGGACAGGGTTGGCGCTGGGAGCACTCCTGTGGTGGGTCTTTCAGGCAATAACCTGGCGACCAGCATGCCGTCATCCGGCGCCGTCGTTCTCCCTAGCCGGCGATGGTTTGCCACTGGTACTCGCACTGGCGGCATTCGGCTGGCTGGTGATGACCGGGCCGATCAGCTGGTATGTGCCAGTAGCTCTGGTGCTCCTCCTCGCAGCGGTTGTCACACTCACACTGTTTGTCTGGCCTATAGCCCTTCTTGTGACGCGGCGCTTCGAGGGAGTGGATCGCTGGTCTGAGCTCTTGGTTCCAGGCATCGTTGCACTTGCTTTCGCCATAAGCGTGATGACTGCAACAAGCCTTCTGCGTTTTGCCGTCGAGGCGGCGCTAGATATACCACCGTTGCAGTGAATACTGTCGGAAGGATTAGCAATGCCTCGGGATCTCCCAATTGGGAACGGTCGCCTACTTCTCGCTTTCGACCGGACCTATACCCTGCGCGACGTCTACTATCCCCGAGTGGGCCAAGAGAATCATACCCAGGGACGTCTTAACCGTTTTGGTGTTTGGTGCGATGGTGAGTTTGCTTGGCTCTCCGACGAGGGATGGGTGCGCGAGCTTCGCTATGAAGAAGGGACATTGGTCACCGATGTGCGTCTCCGGCATCTGCGGCTTGGCCTCTCCTTCCATATTTGTGATGCTGTAGGGCTTGAGGACGATCTTTGGATCCGCAAAGTCACGGTCCGCGACGAGCGTGGCACCGCGCGGCAAGTTCGGCTCTTCCTGCATTTCGATGGTCACCTTTGGGGCTATCCGGATGGTGAAACGGTCTACTATGAGCCGACGACCCGCGCCCTCGTCCACTATAAGGGCAAGCGGTATTTCTGGTTCTCTGGCTGGGTGGGAGATCGCCCCGGGTATCACTTTGTTGCCTGTGGAAACAAGGCATTTCGTGGTCATGAGGGGACATGGCGCGATGCCGAGGATGGACAACTCAGTGGGAATCCGATCGCGCAGGGCTCGGTCGACTCGATCGGTGGGGTGGAATTGTCGCTTCCCGCTGGCGGCACAGCCACTGCGACCTTTTGGATGGCAGCTGGACTCCGCTTTGCGGACGTCTATCGGCTGCATGAGACGGTCTTACAGCAGGGCCCCGACGCGCTGCTTACTCGTGTCCGGCGGTACTGGCGGAGCTGGATTGAGCCTGACCCACCGCGGCTTGCACTGCTGCCGGCCTCTCTGCAGCGGCTCTATCGTCAGAGTCTTTTAATTCTCCGTACACAGATCGACGAGGGGGGAGCGATCCTGGCTGCGAACGACTCGGATATCCTGCAGTTTGGGCGCGATACCTACAGCTACGTCTGGCCGCGGGATGGTGCACTCATCGCTGAGGCGCTCCTTGACGCAGGGTATCCGGAGCTGGCGCGCCGCTTCTTTACGTTCATGGGAGAGCTGGTAACGCACTACGGGTTCTTCCTCCACAAGTACAATCCGGATGGCTCAGCGGGCTCGAGCTGGCATCCCTGGGCCGGGCCGTCAGGTGAACTGCAATTCCCGATCCAAGAGGACAGCACCGCGCTCGTTCTGGCAGCGCTCTGGAAGTATTACCGGAAGACGCGTGACCTCGAGCTTCTGCGAGAGCTCTACAGTCCGATGGTCGTTCCCTGTGCTCGCTTCCTTGCCTCCTACCGCGATCCTGTCACTGGCTTACCAGCCCCGTCGTACGACCTTTGGGAAGAGCGTCGTGGAATCCATGCGTTTACTGTTGCAGCAGTCTTTGCGGGTCTTCATGCGGCGGCCCAGTTAGCACGGATCTTTGGTGATGATCAATTGGCTGACACATGGGAACGGGCAGCCAACGATATGCGAGAGGCTGCGGTGCGCTACCTCTATCGCCCGGAACTTGGGCGGTTCGCGCGCACACTCACGGTCGGGCCACGGGGCGATGTGCAACCAGATCCGATACTGGACGCCAGTCTGGCTGGGCTCTTCCTCTTCGGCCTCTTCTCTCCCCGTGATCCTCGCATCGTTGCAACGATGCGGGCGATCGAGGAGCGGCTGTGGGTCAAGACGCCCGTCGGCGGCTTAGCCCGCTATGAGGATGACTACTACTATCAAATGAGCCGTGATCTGGAGCGTGTTCCTGGGAACCCTTGGTTCATTTGCACGCTGTGGCAGGCGGAGTGGCACATCGCTCGAGCCGTATCGCCCGGTGAACTGGGACGAGCGCTCGAATTCCTCGAGTGGGTCGCGACCCATGCTCTCCCCAGTGGGGTTCTGGCCGAGCAGGTACATCCGGAGACCGGCGAGCCACTCTCGGTAAGCCCTTTGAGCTGGAGTCACGGAACATTCATCCAGACCGTCCTGCGGTATCTGGAACGCGAGGGCCAGCTGGCAGCCGCGGGCTGGCCCTCATTCCTTGCTCCCTAAGCAAGTGGCTATTCACCGTCCCGGAGGCCAATTGCCGTACCAATCGAAGCGCTGCTCGCTGAGTCCAACTACCACGTTCTTGACCTGCGTATACAGGTCCAGGGCGTGTCGTGAGAGTTCCCGACCGATCCCGCTCTGCTTGAAGCCGCCGAACGGTGCTTCTGGTGGATTGACGACTGGATAATTGATGCTGATGTTGCCAGCCTTGATGCGTGCCGCAAGGCGATGGGCACGTTTGATATCGTTCGTCCAGATGGTTGCTGCCAAACCATAGATCGTGGCGTTGGCGATCTCCACTGCCTCATCCTCGGTGCGGAAGGGAATCACCGAGAGGACCGGCCCAAAGACTTCCTCACGAGCAATCGTCATCTGTGGCTGAACGTCGTCGAAGATTGTTGGTTCGACGAAGTTCCCTCGCTGCAGAGCGGGATCATCCGGTCGCTTGCCGCCAAGGCGAAGAGTCGCGCCCTCGCTCCTGGCGCGTTCCACATAGCCAAGAACGCGTTCGCACTGCCGTTGCGAGACCAGCGGGCCAAGCTGAGTGTTCTCATCCAGCGGGTCACCGATCCGGAGTTGGCTGGCCTTGCGCAGGAACTGGTCCATGAAGAGGTCATGAATTGACTGGTGCAGTAACAGACGTGTCCGCGCGGTGCAGCGCTGGCCAGCATTGGAAAAGATGGCGAACAACGAGCCGTTGACTGCCTCCTCCAGATCGGCGTCTGGGAACACAATATTCGGGGATTTCCCACCGAGCTCGAGCGACACCTTCTTGATGGTCCCTGCGCTCAGTCGCAAAATTTCGCGCCCGGTCTCCGTCTCCCCGGTGAAAGCGATCTTATCAACCAGCGGATGTTCACAGATCGCCGCGCCAACCTCGCTACCCGGACCCGTGAGAACATTGACAACACCTTCCGGAATACCTGCTTCAAGGCAGATCTGGCCGAGGACAAGCGCGGTGATCGGGGTGTAACTTGCCGGTTTCAAGACGACCGTGTTTCCAGCTGCGAGGGCTGGCGCAAGCTTCCAGGCGGCCATGAGGATCGGAAAGTTCCATGGAATAATCTGACCACAGACACCATATGGCTCGCGTACTGTATAGTCCAGCAGCGGTCCGTTCATAGGGATAGTCTCACCCCAGATCTGGCCCGTGAGGTTGGCGTAGTACTCAAAGCAATTTGCTGCTGACATCACATCCATGCGTGATTCGACGATAATCTTCCCGCAATTGAGGGTCTCTAACCGAGCGAGGTCGTCTAATCGGTCGCGGAGGAGTTCTGCGACCTTACGCAACCGTCGAGCACGCTCGTTCGGCGTCATGCGGCCCCAGGGACCTTCATCAAAGGCACGCCGGGCGGCTCGGACAGCTCGGTCCACATCGTCACGTCCGGCTTTGGCGACATAGCCAATGACTTCATTCGTCGCTGGGTTGTAGGTGGGGAATGTCTCACCACTCGCTGCCGGCACGAACTGACCGTCAATGAGAAGGTGATACGTACGGATATCAGTCCCGATCACCACTGCGATTCCTCCTGCCCACACACCGCGATGATAGGTTTACTATACACGCCTCTCCGACAAGATCATCGTAGCAAGCCGGATGCGAGTAGTCACTGGGATGGTGGGGTGAATACGATGTTCCACGGCTTCAATTGGATTTCTTGGAAGACGCCGGCTTCGAAGAATGGGTCGGCTTCGATGAGTTGTCGCGCTTCTTCCTCTGTTTCTGCCTCGTAGATAATGAGTGCGCCGCTATCGTCAACGAAGGGACCAGATGCCCAGAGCCTGCCTTGCTCGCGCAAGGAGCGTAAGTACTGCCGGTGGACCGGGCGAACTTCCTGGATTTTTTCGGGATTACCGTACCGGATGACCGCTGCCCAGAGCATTGCCCTGTCCCTTCTCATTCGACGTCAAACTCGGCACGACGCTCACCAGCATAATCTGGTTCCGCCGGACTGACGAGTGCCCGCGGATCCCCCGTGATGACGAAGGCAATCCGCTCACAGATGTTGGTCACCCGGTCGGCGATCCGCTCGAGGTTGTGCGCAGCCCATAAGAGTAACGTTGCCCGCTCAATCGTTCGAGGGTCACTCATCATGTAGGTGAGCAATTCTCGGTACACCTGATCGTACAGGGCATCGACCTCATCATCGCGGTGCCAGATCGCCTCACAGCGTTCTAAGTCCATCTCAATGAAGGCGTCGAGCGCCTGTCGAAGCATATCGAGCGAAATCTCGGCCATGCGAGGAATGTCAATCAAGGGTTTGAGAGGTGGCCAGGCACTGAGACGAATCGCGATCTTGGCGAGTCCTTCGGCGTAGTCCCCCATCCGTTCAAGCTCACTAATGATGAACAGTGTCGCAGCGATAATGCGAAGGTCAGTCGCCATGGGTTGTTGCGTCGCGATCAAGAGAAGGGCGCGTTCCGCCAAGGCGTAGCTGTGCTCGTCAATCTCACGGTCGTGTTCGATAATGCTCCGCGCCAGAGTTACATCGTAACGCTTCAGTGCTTCCACTGCGCGATCAACCGACTTTTCGACCATGCTGCCGAGGTGAAGGACTTCTTGGCGCAAGGTTTGCAGGTCACGCTCGAATTCTGCACGCGCTCGGGTTGCCATCTCAATACCCCGCTTTCACTGGTGGTAGAGACGCCGATGATGTCTCCACACTTGATCCAAGAGACGGCGGACAACGCGCGAAGTGTGACAAGTGGACGCCGAAAACGCAACCAGGTCCTAGCCGATCTTTCCTGTAATGTAGTCCTCGGTCTCCCTGCGCTTCGGATTGGTGAAGATCCGCTGCGCGGTGTCAAATTCAATCAAACGTCCTGTACGATCCTCGTCGGAAAGCAGGAAGGCGACGTAGTCAGCGATGCGTGCGGCTTGTTGCATGTTGTGGGTAACAATCACGATGGTATAGCGCTGCTTAAGTTCCCAGATCAGCTCCTCGATACGGTACGTCGCGATCGGATCCAGTGCGCTTGTCGGTTCATCCATCAAGAGAACAAGCGGTTCAACGGCCAGAGCGCGGGCGATACAGAGGCGTTGCTGCTGTCCTCCAGAAAGTGAGCTCCCTGGTGCCTTCAGCTTGTCCTTCACCTCGTCCCACAGGGCAGCCGCACGGAGACTCCGCTCGGCGATCTCGTCTGCCTCCGTACGGGAGATCCGTGGGCGATGGAGCCGAACCCCTGCCAGGACGTTGTCATAGATGGAGAGAGTCGGGAACGGATTCGGTTTCTGGAACACCATGCCGACCAGTTGGCGCACCCGTGCCGGATCGATCTCTGGCTGATAGATGTCGACACCACCTAAGCGCACGCTCCCTGTCACCCGTGCACCAGGTGTCAGCTCATGGAGGCGGTTCAAGCAGCGAATGAAGGTAGATTTCCCACACCCCGAGGGGCCGATGACGGCAGTGACCGCTCCAGGATGAATCGGAAAGGTGATTTCAGCCAGCGCTTGGAACCCTCCGTAGAAAGCGGAGAGTTTCTCAACGTCCATCCTGGTCGCAGCCGACTCCGACACGTGCGTTGCTGCCTCAGCACGTGCCGCTTGTGCGTTCGTGAGTGCAGCGATCGGGTCAGCCATAAACCGAACTCCTCCGTGGCGGGACAATCACCCGATCCGTCCGGTGATATAGTCCTCAGTGCGTCGATCACGTGGGCGCAAGAAGAGTTCCCGCGTCGCGGCATACTCAATCAGTTCACCGGTGCCATCTTCGTCAGCGAGCAGAAAGGCCGTATAGTGCGACACGCGGGACGCCTGTTGCATATTATGCGTCACGATCACGATCGTGTACGTGTGGGCCAGCTCTCTCATCAAATCCTCAATCCGCATAGTGGCGATGGGATCCAATGCTGAACACGGCTCATCCATGAGCAGGATTTGTGGCCCGAGTGCGATGGCACGGGCTATGCAAAGCCGTTGCTGCTGTCCGCCAGAGAGAGTGAGAGCGTTCTTTTGGAGCTTGTCCTTCACCTCATCCCAGAGTGCAGCCTTGCGGAGCGCCTCTTCGACCCGAGCGGCGATATCCCCACGGTATCCATTCACCCGCAAGCCGAAGGCAACATTGTCAAAGATACTCTTGGGAAAAGGATTGGGCTTCTGGAAGATCATCCCAATATGCCGCCGTACCCAAACCGGATCAGTGGAGGGTGCGTAGAGGTCGATCTCCCCCCACCACACCGATCCCTCGACTCGCGCTTCCGGTGTGAGATCGTGCATGCGGTTTAGTGCGCGCAAAAGGGTGCTCTTGCCGCAACCAGATGGGCCGATAAGTGCAGTAATCCGCCTTGCTGGGATCGTGAAGCTCACTTCTCGGATTGCCTGATGGACACCATACCAGACGCTAAGACGCTCGATACGCAGCGCCCGGGGCTCGGTTGGTTCCTTAATGTAGCGTTCGTCTCTGGTCGCAACTGTCATGGAAAGCCTCCATCAGAAGCGAATCTTCCGTTGTAGGCGAGCGCGTAACAGGATAGCTGTCGCGTTGAACAAGAGCAGTACAGCTAACAAGACGATAATCCCTCCCGCGGCGCGGTCGTGAAAGGCCGGTTGTGGCCGTGAAACCCAATTGAAGATTTGGATTGGCAGGACGGTAAACGGATCGAAGAGACTCTTGGGCGTAAATGCAACATAGGTTAACGCACCGATCGTGATCAGCGGCGCTGTCTCTCCAATCGCGCGTGCCAGGGCCAGAATTGTCCCAGTCAGAATGCCAGGAAAGGCCGCCGGAAGGACGAAGTAGCGAGCTGTCTGCCAAGGCGATGCCCCAAGTGCCAATCCAGCCTCACGAATCGACGGCGGGACCGCGCGCACTGCTTCGCGTGAAGCCACGATGATGATAGGCAAGACGAGCAAACTGAGTGTAAGGGCTCCTGCGATGAGGCTCCGCCCAAGCATGAAGGTTCGTACAAAGACCCCGAGGCCTAAAAGGCCATATACGATCGATGGCACTGCCGCCAGGTTGGAGATGTTGACCTCAATAAAGGCTGTGAGTCGGCTCTTCGGTGCAAATTCTTCCAGATAGACAGCTGCCGCTACCCCAAGCGGGAACGCGATGACGGTCACCAGGAGAAGGATATAGAACGTTCCCACCAAGGCCGAGAGAATCCCCGCATCCTGGGGCCGACGCGATGGATAACTCGTTAGAAAGTCCCAAGAAAGAACCTGCCATCCATCACGCACAACATCAGCTATAAGGAGACCAAGCGTCACGAGTCCAATAAGGATCGCTGCTGCACTAAGAAGACCAAAGAGTCCTCCAAAGCGGCGGCGCAGGGGCAGACGTGGGTTGAACTCTTGCTCAGTGATCGCAAAGCGATCGGTTCTCACTCGTAGACCTCCCGGAATCGCTTGAGGAAACGATAGCTTAAGAGGTTCAACGCCATGGTAATCACAAACAGCGTTGTGCCCACAGCAAAGATGGTCTGGTACTCAAGTGTTCCGTGTGGTGTGTCACCCAAGCTGACCTGCACAATGTAAGCGGTCATGGCCTCCATGGCAACCAATGGGTTGAACGTGAGCCGAGGAACCTGACCCATGGCGATCGCTACAATCATCGTCTCGCCGACCGCTCGTGAGACCGCCAAGATGAAGGCAGCCACGATGCCGGAGAGAGAGGACGGCACAACGACACGCCAAACAACCTCGAGTCTGGTTGCACCCAATGCATAGGCTCCCTCACGGAGGCTCTGCGGCACCGCTCGCATCGCATCCTCAGAGAGCGAGGCGACGAGAGGGAGAATCATGATCCCCATGACTAATCCTGCCGAGAGTGCGTTAAACACCTCAAGCTGCGGAATAAAGCGTTGCAGCAGCGGTGTCACAAAGAGCAGGGCAAAGTACCCGTAGACAACCGTAGGGATACCAGCTAAGACTTCGAGGATCGGCTTAATGACCCGTGCCAGACGCGGCGGTGCATATTCTGCTAAGCCGATCGCTGCGAGCAGACCAAGTGGGAGCGAGACAGCCATGGCAATGGTTGAGACTATGAGGGTACCAACCAAAAGCGGCCAAATCCCAAAATGCTTTTCTGTAAATAGCGGAGTCCACTGCGTATCGGTTAGAAAATCGATGATCGACACACGCCGGAAGAAGTTGTAGGTCTCAATGCCAAGCGTGTAGATGATCCCGATCGTGGTCGCGATCGACACAAGGGCAGCAAGGAAAAGCACCGCAACGATGATTGCCTCACGAGTCTTCCGCAAGCGATCAGACCGGCGCGTTCCCGTAAGGACACCGATAATCCGGTCCTGTCGTTGCTCGAGCGAAGCGAACGTGACGGTGGTGGGATCGGTCATCACTCAGGCACCTCACTGCACTTTGAGCCAAGCGCGAGCAGGGAATCCCCCTGCTCGCGCATTGTACCCAGTCCACTCCCGCGATCGGAAGCTCCCCATTGCCCTAGTCCTCACGCTTGAGGACTTCCTCAATCGTCACCCCGACCTCGACCCCCTTGAAGGCTGAGCCAGTCTTCCGTGCCTGGAATCGCTTTAAAGCAAGCTTGTATGCCTCGTCAGGCAGTGGGATGTACCCAACCTCTTTGGAAAGTTCCGCGGCGTTGTCCAAATAGAACTGGACAAATGCCTCCACCTCCGGACGATCGGCTTGGTCGCGTGCCACGTAGATAAAAAGTGGCCGTGCCAGTGGCTGGTAGAGCCCCTTGTTGACTGTTTCGAGATTCGGCTCAACCGGCTGACCAGTCTTCGGGTTGACAATTGGGACCAGCTTGACTCGCCCCTTGTTTTCTTCTGCATAAGCGAGCCCGAAGTACCCTAGTGCGTTTTTATCGCCAGCCACTCCTTGCACCAGTACGTTGTCGTCCTCAGATGCGGTGTAGTCGCCGCGACTTGTCCCGGACTTGCCGTTGATCGCCTCCGTGAAGTAGTCAAATGTTCCTGAGTCGGTTCCGGCACCATAGAGGTTGAGTGGAGCATCGGGCCAGTTGGGTCGGACCTGATTCCAGCGGGTGATCACTCCCTGGGACTCTGGCTTCCAGATGAGGTTGAGTTCTTCAACCGTCATATAGTCAACCCAGTCATTCTGGGGATGTACCACGACGGCAAGACCGTCAAACGCGACCGGAAGCTCGATATACTCGCGTCCATTCTTTTGACAGAGTTCCACTTCGGAATCTTTAATTGGGCGAGAGGCGTCTGAGATATCGATCTCCTTGTTGCAGAACTTCTTGAATCCACCGCCGGTGCCGGAGATCCCAACTGTAACCTTCACGCCCGAATACTTCTTTTGAAACTCCTCAGCCACTGCCTCCGAAATGGGGAAGACCGTGCTCGAACCATCGATAGTGATGGTACCGCTGAGCTTCTGTGGTGCAGC
Source organism: uncultured Thermomicrobium sp. (assembly GCA_938028665.1). Classification (GTDB taxonomy): domain Bacteria; phylum Chloroflexota; class Chloroflexia; order Thermomicrobiales; family Thermomicrobiaceae; genus Thermomicrobium. The sequence goes on from CALIMB010000096.1 coordinate 17,979, forward strand.
CGCCTCTGGAGTAGGGCTCGGAACCGGTGCCGTCGCTGCTGGTGCTTGCGGTGCAGCAGCGGTGGGTGACGCTGCAGCAGGTGCGGGGGCGGCTGTCGGCGTTGCTTGGCCTCCACCACAGGCGATCAGGAGCCCCCCGGCTGTTGGCGCCACAAGGCCAAGTGCTGCTAAACGTGCCAGAAGTTGACGTCGTGTCCACTGTGTCCTCTGTTCACTCACTGCTCCTACCCTCCTCTGTTGCATCACGGTCCCTCTCCTCTGTCAGAAGCTCCGGCACAAATCGATAACCAATCCCATGCACGGTCTGAATGAGTTTCATTCCATTGGCTTCTCCTCCCAGCGCCTCACGAATGCGATGGATATGCACATCGACGTTGCGCAGATCGACGATATCTTGCCCCCAGACGAGATCCAAAAGTTCCTGCCGAGTACAGACCCGACCGGCCCGTTCGACTAATGCGGCAAGCAGCGCAAACTCGCGGGGAGCAAGTCGTACCTCTTGGCCCCGGTAGACGACACGGTGCTCATCGCGAAAGATCACTAACGTGCCAGCAGTGAGCACGTTGCTCGACTGGCTGTCACTACTCCGGCGGAGGAGTGCCTCAATCCGGGCAAAAAGTTCCCGTGTCCGAAATGGCTTTGTGACATAATCATCAGCACCTGCCTCAAAAAGGGCCACGATGTCGTCTTCGCTGTCACGAGCGGTCAGCACCAGAATTGGGGCAGTGGACCACTTGCGAATCAGCCGACAAACATCTCGACCGTCAATACCAGGGAGCATCAGATCAAGAACCACGAGATCTGGCCGAATGGTGCGTGCCAGCATGATTGCCTGGCGACCCTCATTCGCCGTCCAGACACTGTAGCCGCGTTGCTGGAGACTGTAGGTCAGAATGTAGGAAAGCGTGGCATCATCCTCAACAATGAGGATACGTTGCTGACTTGGCGGTGCGCCTTTGACCTCGGCTTCTTTCGTGGCTCGTTCCTGTGCCACGACCATCCTCCGTTCCTCGCCTGTCAGTGTAAGGAACGGAGTTTAACCGCAGATTCGCGCTGGATTAACGCAAGTTGAACGGTGGTGGTGTGACCTCGCACACGGCAGCAACAACGTCGTGGATGGCTAGCGGACGGCGAAGAAAGCGGATCGCCCGAGAACGGAGTGACGGCTGAAGTTCCCGGAGCGCACTTCCCAGGACGATCAGTGCCGCCTGTGGATGCGCCTCAAGCAGTGCTTTCAGCTGCTGCTCTTGCGTTCCATTGTGCGCAAGGTCGACAACGATCACGTCAGGGTGAAAACCCCAGCGGAGAAGGTACTTCATCGCCTCCTCGACACGTTCATGTGCCGTTACGGTATAGCCTAGCTCCTCAAGCTCTGCTCGCATGTAGGACCGCGCGGGCCATTCCGGTTCAATGATCACCACAACAGGCAGGCGCTGCACTGAGAGAGACTCCTTCTCGGCAATTTGGGGGAACTGTTGCACGTGGTCTCGAAGAGACGATCACCCGAGAGATCCCGGGTGATCGCACTTCTCTCTTCATGCCGGAATCCGACTCCGAGTACCTAGGGTGCATCGTGAATCAGCCGGGCCTCCACAAACTCTTGACATTGCCAGCACTGATGTGGACCAGCAGTCTGGCGGCACCGATCAACTGCTTCAGAAGAGTGGAGCGAATAACCAAGTGCACAGCGTACGACTGTCCGTGTGCGACCACGTTTGGTCTGATAGGTTACTCGCTTCAAAAGTGGACAGCCAAGCCAAAGTTGCTCCTCGGAGTCAGCGTCCGGCGCGGGCCGGAACAGTTGCGCTGCAAGCATGGCGCCGGTCACCTCACATGTATCCGGGAATCCCCGGATCTACTTCCCAGTCACACCCCTGGGTCTCCTCCAGGGGTGTGGCTGGGGCTGTTCCGAGTATACCCAGAGTGCCAACCTGTTTACCCGTGATGACTTGGCAGGTGGAGCTTGGCAGCCAGTACCGGACTCTGAAACTCGCTCGCCAGGATATCCATAAGCTCAACGTCGTCACGGTACGGTCCGATGCGTGTTGCCTGCCGCAATCGCCCAACTTCCCGAAATCCCACCCGATCGTAGACGGCTCGTGCCCGCTGATTTGAGGCGTAGTAGCGGAGCCAAATGTGGTGTAACCCAAGAACGGTGAATCCAAAGTCCAGCAAAAGAGTCAAAGCTTCAGTTGCATACCCTCTTCCCCAGACGCTCCGTTCCCCAATCACGATGCCAATCTCGGCGCTGCCGACTGCAAAATCAATCCCAAATAGCTCTGCATTGCCGACCGGACGATCGTCCAGTCGCTCATAGATCGTGAAGATGCGGCGGGTTGAGTCGCGGCGTACCTGCTCGAACCACTCGAGTTCGTCCTCAACTGTAAAGGGGACACGCCAGTGTGCCGTGAGGGTTTGTGAGACCTCAAGGTCGTTCATCCACCGCTGATATGTGGGCACCAGATCACGGCGGATCGGCCCCAGATACACGAGCTTGCCAGGGACGATCGCTTGGAGATGCACGTGTTCTTCCATTTCGCTGCTGCTCCCTCCGCTTGCCGTGTTACCCTTCCCACAGTGATCTGTTGCGGAGGTATTGTCTCCCATGTTCCTTGTCGGGACGTCGGGATGGTCATACAGCCACTGGCGCGGACGCTTCTATCCTCCCGAACTCCCTCCATGGCAGTGGTTCTCGTTCTATCTCCGGGAGTTTGCCACAGTCGAGCTAAACGTGACATTCTACCGCCTGCCGCCACGCAAGCGCTTCGAGGAATGGGCGCGCCTTGCTGCTGAGCGGCCCGGCTTTGTCTTTGCCGTGAAAGCACCTCGCACGATCACCCATCTCCGCCGCCTCGCCGACGTTGCCGAGGACTTCCGTCAGTTTCAGGAAGCGATCGCTGGCCTTGGTTCGGCCTTGGGTCCGTTGCTCTTTCAGCTGCCACCGAGGTTCACGTGCGATCTAGCTCGTCTCCGCGCTTTCTTAGAACTCTTACCTGCTGGACAATCGTTCGCCTTCGAATTTCGACATCCGAGCTGGTTCATTCCCGCTGTCGTTGAAATGATTGCTAGTAGAGGTGGAACTATTGTTTCTGCGTACGGTGGAGTTCACCCGACTCCTGAGGACTTCCCGCAGGTTGGGCCGTTTACCTATGTGCGTGTACATAGTGGTCACTACGACATCGGTCTGACCGATGAGGAAGTGGACATGCTCGCCCAGCGGCTACAGCGCTGGGCAGATCACGTGGGGTGTGCCTCTTTCCACAACGATGCGTTTGAGGAGAGGGGCGCGATTCATCGCGCCCCTATAAAAGGGTATGTCTATTTCAACAACGACGCGTTTGCCCATGCGGTGAGTGACGCTCGTCGGCTTCGAGCGGCGCTTGCAGCTCGCGGCTATCCGGTTGCCTAGAGCACCTGGCGCGCTCGTTCGCACGACTACCCGCTCCCATCCAGAGACGATCTGCCAGTTGGTCAGCTCCGAGAGGGAGCCGATGGCAGCTCCGGGCACTATTGGCCAGTGAATGCAACTCCCGGGACCAGCTCGCGAGAGCTGGTGCCATACCTCTCGAGCAATGTGATCACCATGATCATTCGTTACTCGTCTTCGTCTGCCTGGGCGCTTGAGAGCTCGTCCAGATAAAAGGTGTTTTCAACCTGTGTGCCGCGAAGATAGCGATCTGGGCGTGGCCGAACGACTTTCCTTTGAAGTGCTGGCTGCCGGCCTGGATCGAAAGCCTCAGACAGAACGCGCCCGGCGACGGAGGGTGGCGTATCAAGCCCCAGTGTTGCGGCAATGGTGGGGACAATATCAACCACACCTGCTGGGATTGCACTGGAGACACCAGATTGGATCCCCGGGCCAAGGAGGAGAGCGTACGCCCGTAGGTCAAATGGCGAACCGGCACCGTGGGTCGAGCGGAGTGCAACTTGATCGGTTAGAGCCGCCACTGATCCTGGAATACCATTGGCGTTCGGTTTGCTATCCCAGGATGGACTCACTGCGAGGGCCGGTAGTCGGTGGAGTGCTGCCGGCTCCAGCCGATTTCCCCACACCAGGCCCATATCCAGTGTGCCGGGCAGATCCGGGGCCAGTTCTGGGTGGGCTAGCACTGCTCCAACCCATGGCTGCTCGAGGAGCCAGTCGATCAAGCTGTGGAGGTCAGTGGGCTTGGGGAAGGGCTCCCCAGGGCGGCGGAAGAGAAAGTCAGCGGCCGGCACAAGGTGCTTCAAGGCCGGAGTCGTAGGAGCCTCGCGCAGCAACTCACGGAGTGAGTGATGTCGATGAGGAGTCGAGTGCCCATGATCGGACAGAACAAAGACCAGAAGATCATCGAGGAGTCCCCGGTTGACCAGGTCGCTGAAGAACCGTTCCAGGAGGGCATCGAGCGCTCGTTGGATGGTCAGGCTCTCCGGACTGCCTAAACCAGTAAAATGGTATGTGGCATCTGGCTCGTTGAGCCAGACTACGGTGACGGCAATCTCTGGATCGGGAAGAAACAAATCACGGGCAGCCGCAAGAGCATACCGGGCAAGCTCCAGCGAGTCGGCATTCGGCTCGGGGACCTCGCCAAGTTTCTCGCGCAACGACACAAGATCAGCAATACCAAAGGTGCTTCGCGGATTGACGACCCGATAGGGTTGCGTCCGCACCCAAATCCAGGTGGAGCCAGTGGAACCGGTGGCGGCAACCGCTAAACGTTTGCCGTGAGCGGCAAGAAGGTCTGCGAGTGGTAGCTGCAGAAGAGCCTGTCCCTGGGTAAGATCGTCAAGAGCCTTGAGTTGGCGATAGTCACTAGTATCAAGCAGACCATCCTCGCCCAAGTCCTCCAGAACCATCACGTTGGAGATAATGCCGTGCTGGCCTGGATAGGTTCCGGTGCACATTGTGGCGACTTGCACCCGCGTGTGTGGTGGGTAGGCTGCACTATAGTGCCTGAGCCGCATTCCCTGTTGCTCTAAAGAGAACAGGAATGGCATTGTCTCAGGGGTGACAAGATCGGGGCGGAGTCCATCTAACACGAGGAGTAGAACACGCTGCACTCTGAGCATCGTGTGAGTCCTCTCAACGTGCCGCCGGCCAATGATGAGGAGATAGTCTCAACGATGCAGAGGCCATGACACGATCCGCACTTTTTCAGCTTCATTTCTTGGTGTCAGCGTCCTCCTTGGGGTAAATGGTGGAGCGAGTACTCGCTCGCTCCACCACTCGCCCGCCAGTCCTGCCGCTCCGAGCAACTAGGCAGTGAAGGAGAGATTGTCCGGGCGCAGATCCATATAGTAGAAGCTGTACGGCGTCCAGCGAACAGTGCGACGTACTGCATAGTGCTCGATCGGAATCCAGAGAACGGTGCCAGGTGCTTCATCTTCCCAGATATCGAGAGCTTCTTGAAAGGCCCGGAACCGGAATTGCTGGTCAAGAGTTCTTCGTTGCTGCTCACCGAGTTCGTTGAAGCGTGGGTTCTCTGGTGTCCACCAATCGCGCTGTGTGGCGGTCCCAGGGCCCCAACGGAGCCAGAATGCCCCTTCCGGATCAGCAAGGTAGTTCGAGTTCGACCAGGATCCGACCATCCGTTCTTCCTTGGGGAGATCTGCCCAATCGATCAGCTGAACCTCGGCCTTTACCCCGATCTCCCGCCACATCTCGACGATCGCTTGCGCGGCTTCGTTTCCAAGTGTGTAGTAGCCAGGCTTATTGTTATAGCGAATGGTGCTTCCATCATATCCTGAAGCACGGACCAATTCCTTGGCGCGTTCTGGATCATAGGGGGGATACGGGCGCTGCGCATTGTAGAGTGGGCCGTAGTCCTCGAACTGGTGGCTACGCATCAGCACGGCTTGTCCGTTCCAGAGCGTTTTGACGAGCAGCTCTCGATTGATTGCCAGATTTAAAGCCTGGCGGAGACGTTTGTCCCTCAGCACTGGATGATTGCAGTTGTAGCGAAGGACATGACAATTTGCCAGCGGTATGCTGCGAATCTCGATATCGGATGCGCGCTGCAGCACGGGAAGCTGGTCAGGGGGTACATTGGTGATGAGGTCAACTTCACCAGCGAGTAGTGCCGTGACGCGAGCCTGGATTTCTGGGATCACCTTGAAGGTAATCCGTGATGCCGTCGGTTTCCCTCCGAAGTACGTGTCATGTGGTTCAAGGACCAGCCGATCATCAGGCACAAAGTCACCGACGCGGTAGGGGCCAGTGCCGATTGGCCGGCGCGCAAATTCATCCATGCCCAGCTTCTCATAGGCAGCTCGTGGCAAAAGCCAGCCACCCCAGGAGGAAATCCGCTTCTCAAAGACAGGGTCAGGATACTTGGTTGTGAAACGAACGCGCTGTTGATCCACCGCCTTCACCTCGTCCACGGTGCGGAAGTAGGTGGCAGCTTCTCGCAATCGGTCGGGAGTATCCTTGAGGAGGCGTTCGAACGTAAAAACAACATCGTCACTGGTGAGCTTTATCCCGTCGTGAAACGTCACGTCATCACGCAGTGTGAACTCGATGGTGAGGTCGTCCAGCCGCTTCCATTCACGTGCCACCCAAGGAATCAACTGGAATCCATTGCCAGGCTGCGGACCGGATAAGAAATCGCGCCGAATGAGGTAATCGAAGATAGAATAGGTCACGCGCGTACCCACATTCGAGAGCTGCTGGTGCGGATCGAGGTTGGGGGGTAACCCCTGCACCCCGATACGGAGTTCAGGGCGCTGCACGATGACTGTGGGCGTAGCTGGTGCCATGGTTGGACGCGGTGCAGCAGTGGGTGTGGGCTGTTGGG
>CALIMB010000097.1 GCA_938028665.1 uncultured Thermomicrobium sp.
CAAATACCGCATAGTCGAGCTCCACGCCAAGCCCAGGCCCATTCGGCAAAGGAAAGTAACCGTCCACAACCTCCGGCACACCGGACGCAACCGCTTTCACCTGTGCCTCAGCAAAGTCGTTGAAGTGCTCTTGAATCTTGAAATTCGTTGTGCACGCCGCCAGGTGCAGGTTGGCAGCAGTCCCAACCGGACCACAAACGTTGTGGGGCGCTACTAAGATGTAGTACGCGTCTGCCCACGCTGCGAGCTTCTTGGCCTCGAGTAATCCCCCAAGGTGCGTGATGTCCGGTTGAATAATGTCTGCTGCTTGCAGCTCAAAAAGCTCACGGAAGTCGTAGCGCGTGTGGATCCGCTCTCCAGTAGCAACCGGAACTGAGACTTGCTCGGTCACCTTCTTCAGCGCCGCAAGGTTGTGCGGCGGAACTGGCTCCTCGATCCAGCCAGGACGATACGGCTCCAGCAGCCGCGCCATCTCCACGGCGGTTGCGGGATTGAAACGCCCATGCATCTCAATCAAGATTTCGACGTCCGGCCCGACCGCTTCCCGAACCGCTTCCACGAGCGCCACGGCTCGCCGCTTTTCTTCTTGGTCGAGCTCGTAGTACCCCGCTCCGAATGGATCAAGCTTCAATGCCCGGTACCCACGCTCAACCACCCGCCGAGCTGCCTCGGCGAACTCCTCCGGTGTTCGCTCAACTGTGTACCAGCCGTTGGCATACGCCTTGATCCGGTCACGCACTGCGCCACCCAACAGCTGGTAGACTGGGAGGCCAAGCGCCTTCCCCACAATGTCCCAGCAAGCAATCTCAATGGCTGCAATACCGGACATCATCACATAGTCAGGACGCGCGTAGTCATCCCGCATCATGTGGAATACCAAATCTTCAATGCAGAACGGATCTCGACCCAACACGTGGTTGGGAACCGCCTCCGCCAAGTAGCCAAGGAGAGCATCAGTGTGGTTCAGCATCCGTGCCTCGCCCACACCGGTGATTCCCTCATCGGTGTATATCTCAACAAAGGTTAAGTTACGCCAGGCTGTACCGAGCACGTACGTCTTCACATCGACGATCCGCACGGATCGCTCCTTTCCCTCACGCTGCCACTGGATGGCCCGTCGCCGCCGCCAGCACGCGCTCTTCGGTTGCCTCCTCACGCGGGAACTCGGCAACGATCCGACCCCCACTCATGACAAGGATCCGGTGGCTCATGGTCAGCACTTCCGGGAGCTCCGACGAAATCAGCAGGATCCCCATGCCAGCCTCAGCGAGCTCGGCAATGAGTGTGTGAACCTCTGCTTTCGCCCCCACGTCGATCCCACGCGTCGGCTCATCGAGGATCAACACCTTCGGATTGGTCGCCAACGCTCGCGCCAACACAACCTTCTGCTGGTTCCCTCCGCTCAGGTTCATGACGCGTTGCTCAAGCGACGGGGTCCGGATCCGGAGACGCTCGACGAACGACTGCGTGACTCGCTCCTCCTCTCGTCGCGAGGGAAAACCGAGCCGTGCCAAGCGCTCGAGCACGGGCAGCGTGATATTTTCCCGCACGGAGAGAATCAGCACGAGTCCTTGCAACTTGCGATCCTCGGGCACCAACACGATTCCATGATGCACTGCGTCTCGGGGATTCCGAATCGTCACCACCTGCCCGTCGACGCGGATCTCCCCGCCGTCAATCGGATCGACCCCAAACAGGCACGGTGCGAGCTCTGTGCGACCAGCATCCACCAACCCAGCCAGCCCGACAATTTCGCCAGCCCGTATCGCCAAGCTCACATCCTGCAGCGTACCAGTCCGGCACAGACCCCGAACCTCCAATCGCACGGCACCGGGGATCGAGCGGACAGTCCAGTAATAAGCCGAGAGGTCACGACCGACCATCATTTGGATCAGCCCCTCACGTGTCGCCTCGGCAATGGGAAGTGTTCCCACCACCCAGCCGTCACGCAACACCGTGACCCGATCGGCGAGGGCGAAGATTTCCCCCAAGCGGTGAGAGATGTAGATGATTGCGACACCCTGTGCGCGTAAGCCACGTAGGATTTCAAACAATCGCTCTGTTTCCTGGAGCGAGAGCGAACTCGTCGGATCGTCGAGAATTAATACACGCACGTCTTGCGAAAGCGCCCGCGCAATCTCAACCAGTTGCTTCTGGGCCACGCTCAACTCGCGGACTTGCCGCTGTGGATCTATCGGAACACCAACCCGCTCCAAAACCCTTGCGGCATCTCGCCACAAACGCGGCCAGTCCACACTTCCTAAAAGATCTGGCCGTTCCGGCAATCGTCCAAGGAAGACATTCTCCTTCACCGACAATGCGTCGATGACACTGAGCTCCTGGTAGATAATTGCGATACCTCGCGCTAGCGCGTGGCGCGGGTCAGTGAAACGAACTAGGTGCCCATCGAGAAAGATTTCCCCTTCGTCCGGTTGCAGTGCTCCCGAAAGGATTTTCATCAGCGTTGATTTCCCCGCACCGTTCTCCCCGACAATGGCCAGCACCTCACCCGGGAACACGCTCAACGAGACGCGCTCCAGCGCAACGACCCCTGGAAAGCGCTTGCTAATGTTCCTCGTTTCGAGTACCGGAGCGATCATCGCCTCTCCTTACGGCAGCGGGCCAGGAGGTAGATTGCACCCCTGGCCCTCGTGGTCACTTTGTGTAGTTGTTCAGATTCGTGACGACCGTCACACCTGTGTCGATGTTCTGGAACGGTGGCTTGGCCTTGCCCGTCAAGATCTCATAGGCCCACTGCACAGTCAACACACCCATCTGAACCGGGCACTATACCATCGTTGCTGCGATAATGCCTTCGTTAATCGCTCGCTTCGTCTCCTCCAGATCGTCAAAGGCGACAATGACCAGCTTTCCGATCCGATCCTGAAACTCGGGCGATTTACTTACTTGAGCAAGCGTTGGCCCACGGGTCGTGCTCACACAAGCAATGCCATTGAGATCCGGATGTGCCCGCAGCATCGCCTCACTGACCGAGAGCCCCTTCTGGAGATCGTCGTCGGTAGCCTGAATGTCAATGACCTCGCTGGTCGGTCCGACCCCTTCCTTTAATCCCTCAATGCGCTGATTTAGGTTGAGCGCACCAAGCCCACCAGTAATGATCCCGACCTTCCCTTGTCCGTTGAGAAGCTTGGCCATCGTCTCGCCCATCGTCCGGCCAGCTGCCTTGTTATCAGTGCCGATGTACATGACACGCTGGCTGTTTGGTAAATCGGAATCGAACATCATCATGAGAATGCCCTGCTTCATCCCCTCGGCAATCACCGGCTCGACCGGCTTGGGCTCGTTCAGCGAGATTGAGATGGCTTGCACCTTCTTGCGAATCAGGTCCTCAATCATCGCGACCTGCTGGGCTGGATCGGCCTGCTGCGGAGCCACCTATTGGAAGTCGACGCTAAGCTCCTTTTCCTTCTGCTCACCGCCCTTCTGGACAACCTCGCAGAACGGGTGTACCAGCTAAGGTACCATCGCCACTGTGATCTTCGTCCCCAGAGCAACTGTCGGTACCAGTCCGGCTGCAGCCGCAGCCGTTGCAGTCGCCGTTGCCACCGTCGGTCTCGCAGCACCTGCTCACGTCGGGCTCGCCACCGGTACAGCCGGCGGTGTGGCCTGGCCTCCCTACACGTGCTCAAAAAGCGAAAGTGCCCCCAACCAAGCAACACCGCACCCAACAGCTGCCGGCGCGTCATCAATTCTCCGCATCGTCCGCTCTCCTATCACCATCTCCCACAACTTGTCGACCGTTTGCCCATCGAGTCACCAGGTCGCCTGACGACATGCTGCTCTGACATTCACATCACCTCCTTCCGCTTCACCTCAACTGTCAGCGACAAGCGTCGCGTGCCACGGGGGCAACTCCGGCTCCCAGGTCCCCTGGAGAGCTTCGCGATACCCGAGCCGTTGCGAGAGCTCTTGTGCTCCCTGCCGGACTAAACGTGAAAGCTCCAAGAAACGCTCCGGAGTGTCACGCACAACCGGGAACGAAATACTCATCGCCGCCACCATCCGGCCGCGATGGTCGTAGATCGGCGCTGCCACGCAGCGGACATCGGGGTTGGATTCGCAGTTGTCCCAAGCGATCCCTCGCGCCCGCGTCCGTGCCAGCTCAGCCCGGAGAGCATCGACCGAACGCAAGCTGTTGCGCGTCATCCCTGGGAGCTCCTGCACGCCAGCAAACCGCTCGGCAAACTCCTCTTCACTCAGGCCGGAGAGCAACATTTTGCCAACCGCGGTGCAGTGTGCCGGTAGTCGGCGACCGATCGCCGAGACGAGGCGAAGTGCATTGGTGCTATCCACCTTGGCGATGTAAAAGACGTCCGTTCCCTCCAGTACTGCAATGTGCACTGTCTCATCACATTGCGCCGCTACCCGTCGCGCCACGATCTGCCCCTCTCGCGCAAGATCTAGTCCAGCCGCATAGGCATTACCGAGCTCGAAGACACGGGCGTCCAGCGCGTAGCGATGAGGGTTCCCCTCAATCGGCCGCAAATAACGCCGAGCGACAAGGGTCGTAACGAGCTCATGTGTCGTACTGCGCGGCAAATCCAGCGCTCGCGCAATCTCCGGCACGGAAAGCGACTCCGGCTGCGGCAACCGCAAGAACAGCTCGAGGATGTCTAGTGCTCGTTCAACTGCAGGGACGCGCCGCGGCATATTCCCACGTCCGATATTTTAGACACTACCCGGGCCATCGGCCATCAACTGTGTTCATCATCCTTCTGTTCCCAGGTAGTGTCAATCCCCGCAGTACACCATCCATCCGGGCTTCGCTGAAACTACTGATGTGACTGGCTTCCATCACACGGGACGGATACCGAACGGCTTGCGGTCCCCGAAACGGGCAGCCCGGCTCCAGGCCGGCACCTGCAACGCCTCCGTTGACTGGTTGCACTCACTACCCACAGGAACTCCTGTTGTGCGCCTCTTGACAGCAAAGGGCAAGACTATTACTGTACTTCCTAGCAGCGCAAGACGCCTATACAAGCCGGATCCGCTTCACATCGGTCTCCGGCTTGTTTCGATACAACTTCTTGGCCAGATCCTGAATAACCAACTGCGAGTGTGAAGCAGAGGGGGGAGTGTCATTTCTTGGAAAAACAACCGTACTTCTGCAGTGATGCACGATCAAGGGCCATATAACAAGAGTAGCTTGAACCTCTTTCACCTGTGCGGTCGGCCGCCGCCCCTTATCACATGATTGCTGGGGACGCCGGTGCAGTCTGCCTCACGCGAGAGGAGTATGCAGCCTCATGAGTGACCGAAAAAATGGTAAGCTTCCATTAAGTGAACTCGAGCATCTCGTTGCGACTGGCGAGATCGACACAGTCATCAACGCCATTGTCGACATGCAAGGCCGCCTTATGGGGAAACGCGTCCGCGCAGACTTTTTCCTCGAGCACGTGCGGGAACACGGAACCCATTTCTGCACCTATCTCCTGGGCACTGATATGGAAATGACCACGCCCAGTGGTTACCGCCTCATGAACTGGGAGACCGGATACGGTGACTGGGTCGCGCAGCCAGACTTCACCACACTGCGACGCATTCCCTGGCTGGAGGCGACTGCTCTGGTTCTTGCCGACGCCATTGACGAGGAAACGGGTGAACTTATCCCAGTCGCTCCGCGAACGATCTTGCGCCAGCAAATTGACCGCGCGGCCACACGTGGCTTCCGTGTCATGATGGCGAGCGAGCTCGAGTTCTACCTTCTCAAGGACTCCTACGAGGAAGCCTATGAGAAAGGGTACCGTGGTCTGCGCCCCTTCGGTTGGTATAACGAAGACTATCATCTCCTCCAAGGCACCAAAGCTGAGCCTATCTATCGCCAAATTCGCAACCTCATGACAGCCGCCGGCATCCCCATCGAGTTTTCCAAGGGTGAAGCAGCAGCCGGCCAACATGAGATCAATATTCACTACGCTGATGCACTCGAATCAGCCGATCGGGCCATTCTCTTTAAACATGGCGTGAAGGAGATCGCCTACCAGCACGGCCTCGCGATCACCTTCATGGCCAAACCTCACCACACCTGGACCGGTTCCAGTTCTCACATCCACCTGAGTATTTGGGACAGCGCCGGCGAGCGAAACCTCTTCTATGATCCCAACGGCCAGCCGTACCACATGAGCCGTCTTATGCAGCACGCCCTGGCCGGGCTCATTGCACATGCCCGCGAGCTCTCGCTGTTCGTTGCCTCGAACGTCAACTCCTACAAACGCTACGCAGTTGCAAGCTGGGCACCGGTCAACGTCGTCTGGGGACGCGACAATCGCACCTGCGGCTTCCGCATTGTTGGACACGGCCAGTCGCTGCGCATCGAAAGCCGCATTCCGGGCGCCGATGCAAATCCATACCTCGCCTACGCCGCCATGATTGCCGCAGCCCTTGACGGTATCGACCGTGAACTCCCACTACCACCGGAGTATCGCGGTAATGCCTACGAAGCTCGCGACGTTGTCCGCGTACCGCGAACGCTCGCCGAGGCAATGGTCGAGTTCGATCGGTCAGCGTTCGCTCGCCAGGTCTTCGGTGATCTCGTCGTCGACCACTATGTCAACATGGCACGGGTGGAGCAAGAGACATTCGACGCAGTCGTGACTGACTGGGAGCTATACCGCTACTTCGAGCGGGGCTGACGGAGGGAAATCATGGGCACACGATTGGCAGGGAAGGTCTGCGTCATCACCGGCGCTGGCTCCGGTATCGGCCGAGAGTCGGCACTGCTTTTTGCCCGTGAAGGGGCAAAAGTTGTGGTAGCAGACATCAACGACGCCGGTGGTGAAGAGACGGTCCAGCTCATTCGCCAAGCAGGAGGCGAAGCAATCTTTGTCCACACCGATGTCACCAAAGCTGCAGACGTCCACACCTTGGTGCGGCGTGCTGAAGAGACCTATGGAAAACTCGACGTCATGTTTAACAACGCCGGAATCTTCCCCGACGAGGATGGCTCCGTGGTCGAGACGCCCGAAGAGGTTTGGGACCGTGTCATGGCGGTCAACCTCAAGGGTGTCTTCCTCGGCTGCAAATACGCTATCCCGGCCATGTCACGTGCTGGTGGTGGCTCGATCATCAACACGGCGAGCTTCGTCGCCGTCATGGGCGCTGCCGTCCCTCAGATCGCTTGTACCGCGAGCAAAGGTGGCGTACTCGCCATGACCCGCGAAATCGCTATCGAGTTCGCCCGGAAGAACATTCGGGCAAATGCGCTCTGCCCTGGTCCAGTGGATACACCGCTCCTCCGTTCCATCCTCGCTGACCCAGCCAAGCGTCAACGCCGGCTGGTGCATATTCCCATGGGGCGGTTTGCTCAAGCCCAGGAGATCGCTCAGGCAGCACTGTTTCTCGCCTCTGACGAGTCATCATACGTGACCGCAACGGCGTTCCTGGTCGACGGTGGCATAACAGCGGCCTATATCACGCCGGAGTGAGTTGGGGGCTGAAGTGAGAGGAGGGGGCAAAGGATGTCGGAGTCGATCGAACGCGGTGGTGTGCGTTACGAGAAAGTTGGGCAGGAATACCTCGAACAGCGTAAGCTACGCCGACACGCAAATTGGGTGCTCCTGTGGGCTCTTGGCGTCGGCGCAGTGATCTCCGGAGACTTCTTCGGCTGGAACTTTGGGTTAGATGCTGGTGGCTTCGGTGGGCTTCTCATTGCAACGGTACTCATGGCCATCATGTACCTCTGCATGGTCTATAGCATCGCTGAGTTGAGTACCGCCCTGCCCCATGCTGGGGGATTTTATTCCTTCACCCGCAGTGCCTTCGGTCCCTGGGGTGGGTATTTGGTGGGAGTCACCGACACGATCGAATACGTGATTACACCGGCCGTGATTGTTGTCGGCATTGGTGGCTACATGCACACACTCTTCCCTTCTGTTCCTATCTGGATCTGGTGGCTCCTCTTTTACGCGATCTTCGTCGGTATCAACATCGCAGGGGTTGAGATCACGCTCCGGGTAGGACTTGTCGTCACTATCCTCGCCATGCTCGTCCTCGTCATTTTCTACATCGGCGCTGTTGTCTCCGGTGCCTTTAGCTGGGATCTCGTCTTCAATATCGAGCCCGACCCCAACCGCGCAGGCAGCTCAACCTTCCTTCCGAAAGGTTTCTTCGGTATCTTTGCCGCCATTCCGTTCGCTATTTGGTTCTACCTGGCGATTGAGGAGCTACCGCTTGCCGCCGAAGAGACTCATGATGTCGTCCGTGACATGCCACGCGGGTTGATAACCGGGATTTTTACGCTCCTGGCGCTGTCTGTCTTCACACTGATCTTTAACTCCGGCGTCAACGGTGGTGCTGCCCAAATCGGTGTCTCGGGAGCACCGTTGGCCGATGGCTTCGTCGCCGTCTTCGGGGCTGGCGCCACAACAACGGTACTCACACTCATCGCCTTGACCGGACTCATCGCCAGCTTCCATACAATCATCTACGCGTACGGGCGGGTGATCTTCGCGCTTTCACGTGCCGGCTACTATCCGCGCTTCCTGTCCGTCACCGGCCGCAAGACCCACACACCGCATCGTGCCCTCGTCGCGGGTGCTGTCATCGGGTTGCTCTGTGCTGTGATCATCGATCGCTTTGGCACCGGCATTGTCGGTGCTGCCCTCCTGAACATGGCCGTCTTCGGTGCCGTGATCTCCTATGCAGCGGTGATGTTGGCCTATATCCGCCTCAAGATCACCCGTCCAGAGCTGCCGCGACCGTATCAGAGCCCCTTTGGCATTCCTGGCGCAGCAATTGGTGCGGCCCTGGCGATCATCGCCCTGTTCGCAACTTTCTCCATCCAGGACTACCGCCCGGGCGTGCTTGGCGTCGCTTTCTTCCTAGTAATCGCGATCCTCTACTTCGCCTTCTACTCCCGCCACCGCCTGGTCGCACAAGCACCAGAGGAAGAAGTGGCACTCATCCTGGAGGCGGAGAAGGAGCTCAAGCACCAGTACATCGAGCTCGAATCGGAGGAGGAGCGCCTGCGCATGGAACAGCGTGAAGCTGGGGATCACTGAAGCTCTGCATCATCGGCTCCCACTGCTGGAAGCTGGCAGCAGCTGACCCCTCCCCATCACACTTCTCGGTCACATCGATTGGCTCGGCGTAGTCTCCCCTGCGCCGAGCCAGTCATGTCCGGATCGCCCAGGCTCACCCTTCTACTAGTCATGCACTAGCACGTCTGCTCGAGCCCGAAGGACGGTCACACACCGCAACTGTGTCAGTCTGGAGCCGCTGGACACCCCCTACACCGATCACTGCTTCCTTCACGGATCGGCGCTCGCGGCCCATGGAGAGTCACTGGCAAATTGTCCAGGAGCAGACCGACGTGGGGTCTTGCCCCGAGCTGCGATCGGGTCAGAGGAGCAGGCAAGACCCTAGATTGCTCCGACACCACCAAGACGACCTGCAAAGAGTGGGAGACAGTCGAGCGATTCGGCGGCAGCAACCAAAAGCGAAACCAGGGCAGTGCAGAGCCGAGAGCCTCTGCTTGCCGTTACCCGGCTGGCTAGTTGAACCATTTGCTCGCTTGCCGTTCCGTCTGCTTCAGCGTATGCTGCTGGGAGGAGGGAGAGGTTCCGGTGGCGACCTTGGCCGACCGCTTGCTCCAGACGCTCAAGAAGCACCGCTTCCAGCCGGTTACCCTAGAAGGGAACGGCTTCGTCCTCGAAATCCGCCCCTATCATGGCAAGCTCGAGGCCGGATTTATCCTTTGGCGGATGGAGGGGGAACAGCTTCTGCCCGTCGTGAGCGGACATACCGAGAACCGGCACCTCGTGACGGCCGAGGGCTTCATGCTCCAGCTCCCACCTGACATTGAACACACCATCGCCAGCTTGCTCCAGCGTGGTCGCTAAGTACTTGGCGTGCAGGCCACACTAGATGACACGGATTCCCTTTCTCGAGCCTGAGCCTTTCCCATCGCTGTACTCAAGACCGAAGAGCGCATGAACACTTTGCGTCTACCCTCACAACGAGTTCCGCACCCAAGAAGCTGCCAGATTCCCTGTGTTTTGGAGCACCTTGCCCCACTAGTCTTAGCATCAGACTGACTGCTTCGGCAGAAGTCACAAGCTATGATACGGCTTGGTGTCGGGAGAAATCCGGCGCTCTCGCCTCTTCGTCACCGGATGCTGTGACACACCAACGCTGTGTGGCCACGAGTTGTGCTCCAGGAGGATGGAGACGTGAGACAAAAAGGGAGCAGGATCGTCAGTCGTGATTGGTTCCAGATCCTGATCGGCGGGATCGTTCTCTTTTACGCACTGAATCGCGTCTTGCAGACGACACAGAACCCGAATTTCATCCCGGCACTCCTGGTTCTCGGCGCCTTCCTCATCCCGGTGGTCCTCGTTCTCTGGGTCTATGAGCACCCACTTCCTGAGGCGATTCCACCGAGCGCCGTGGTCTGGAACTTCTTGTGGGGCGGTGCGCTCGGTGTCATCATCGCCGGCACGCTG
Organism: uncultured Thermomicrobium sp.; assembly: GCA_938028665.1. GTDB lineage: Bacteria > Chloroflexota > Chloroflexia > Thermomicrobiales > Thermomicrobiaceae > Thermomicrobium. Next base: position 10,464 of record CALIMB010000097.1, read on the forward strand.
GAGTACGATACCTACCGAGCACTTGGCTTTTTGCCGCTTCTTCTTGTGGGCATGATCGAGGAGTCGGCCAAACTCCTGGTTCCCTTTCTCTTCTTCCTTCGCTGGCGGTACCGCTCTGAGATGGCTGGACTCCTCTTCGGTCTTGCCAGTGGTATGGGCTTTGCCGCCCTCGAGACCCTTGGCTATGGTTTCACCGCTTTGATCGCCTCACGGGGCAATGTGGGGCTCGCCGAGTTTGTTCTCCTCGTCCGCGGGTTGCTCTCCCCGGCCGGTCATGCGGCGTGGACAGCCCTCATCACCGCGACACTGTGGCGCGAACGGACACGACACGGCCATATCGGACTGACCCAGAGTACCGCAAGTGCTTTTCTGCTTGCGGTGGCGCTCCACACTCTCTGGGACACGTTCCAGCTTATGAGCACCATAACCTTTGTTGACTGGCTGGGACTCGAGCTTCTGAGTGCGGGTATCGCCTTGCTCAGCGTTGTTCTGCTCGTCCAGCGCTACCGTGAGGCACGCCGTCAGGCCGTAGCCGCTGCCAGCGCCGCCAACGGGTCCCAGCGGAATGGATCGCCGGCATAGACAGTCCGTCGCGCCAGACATTGCTCCACTAATACTGCGACATTGTACGCCAGCTCAGCCGCTTCGGCCTGTTCCACCGAGACACGCGTCGCCGGGTGCAGCGGTACAAACACTGTACAGCAATCGTCATCGGGAATGCGCGAGATCGGCTCGGTCCCAATCCGCACTGCCTCGGCAACAATCTCGTCCTTGTTATTGCCCACGAGGGGCCGTAAGAGCGGCAGGTCAGTTACCACACCAATCGCCCGCATGTTCTCCAGTGTCTGCGAAGCAACTTGCCCCAGACTCTCGCCGGTCACGATTGCTCCCGCGCCTTCCTCACGGGCAATCTCCGTCGCAATGCGCAGCATCAGTCTCCGGTAAAGGACGACCCGCAGCGGCGCCTCAGCAGCCAATGCAATCTCGCGTTGGGCATCGCCGATCGGCACAATCACAAGCCGGTTGTGGGGTGGCTGATAGCGCGAGAGATGCCGCGCCAGCTCGACAGCCTTTTCGATCGAAATCGGCCGAACGTAGGGATAGGCATGGAAGTGGACAAACGTCACAAAGCACCCACGCTTCATCAGCCGGTAGGCAGCAACTGGCGAGTCATAACCACCAGAAAGCAACGCCACCACACGCCCACTGACGCCGATCGGTAACCCGCCAGGCCCGGGAACCGATTCTGCACTCACTAGCGCCCGGTCATAGAGCACTTCCACGTGGTAGGTGACATCCGGATGCGAGAGATGAACGGGGGCACCTGTCCGCTGCTGTACGTAGCGACCAAGTTCCCGCTCTAACTCCGGGGAGGTGAGCGGGAATGTCTTATTCGTCCGCTTCACCCGGATACGGAAGCTCCCTTGCGGTGGTCCCTGACGCTCAAGGAGCTCAGCCAACCCGTGCTGCATTGCTTCGACGGTCAACGCCGTCTCGAGACCCAGCGAGAAGTTTGCTACACCGAAGACCCAGCGCAACCGCTCTGCCACCTCCGGCCACACTGAGGGGTCCTCAAGCCGCACAATGTAGCGCAGTGCACGCTCCTGGAGACGCGAGACCGGAAGATCGCGCAGCGCGTACCTGAGATTCTCGTACAGCGCACGCTTAAAAAAGGGCCGGTTCTGTCCCTTGAGCGCCAACTCATGCACACGCGCGATGACGAGCGACGTCAGTTTTCTGCTCATCGCTCACCTCCCGCGGCGCCAGTTTCCCCAGCATCTCGCGGGCGCTCCGGCCCCAAGGCTTTCACCCTGTACCAATACGCACTCCGACTAGATCAAGGAGTTCAGCGTCTTCTGGGAAACGCTGCTCCGCCAGTTTGGAGAAGACTAACTCACCATCCAGCCAGACCTCAAATCGCCCGCCCGAGGAGGGGACAAGAGTGATTTCGGCGATCTGTAGCTCGTATCGTTCAAGAAGCTGTTCCACCGCACGGGTGGCACGCCCACGATATCCTCAACTGGTGCAGTACTCGATGCGAATCAGATGCACCACTGTACCCCCTTCGCAGTCTTCAATTTACTCATTATACCCCCATCAACCGCGGGGATCTCCAGCGCCTGAAGTCAGCCCTGCTTCACCGCACTGACGGCACGGCGCAGGCGTTTGCACCGAGCGGTTCAAGTGTTGCACAGTTCTGTGCGGTTCTCGCTTCCTGCACTACAGTCAGCTCAGCTTGTAGCGTGACAGCCCTACTGAATGCCGGGATTGGACCTTCGCACTGCAGTGTATCTGGACTCCACTCACACTCCCAACGGATATCGTCCGCCCTTGGCGGTCCTTGCAATCGCATTCCCACTGGCAAGAGATCACTTACCACCAGGGACGGCCAGCGCGACACACAGCCCTCAGGACCGACGTTCTGCACGGTAATGCGGAGTGTCGCCCTCCATCCTGGTGTAACATCAAGCTCCCGACCCAGCTGAATCACTTTCTCGAACCCCAGGAGACAAGCAACCGACGTCGGTGTCGGCGTGGGGGTCGGCAGGGGTGTACTCAATGACACGCACCGGATGTTGTTTGCGGTGTTCGCATCCTCAAGAACGGTGACCTGTGCACAATTCTCACTCGTCACATCCTGTTCAAGCGCAGCGGTGAAAACGAGATTCGCCGCATAACCAGGTGGTAGACTGCCCCCAGCAGTGCACGTGGTTCCAGCACATTGCCACCGACCCTGCCCGCCCACTTCCACCACCTGCACCGGCGACTGCTGCTGCATCCCCGTCGGCACGGGATCGTCGAGCACCGCACCAGCAGGACAGCTTGCAGTGCCTCGGTTTTGTACCGTGATAGTCACTGTCACATTGGTGGTACCTGCCTGTTGCAGCAGCGTTTTGTCCAGCGCAAGGTCACAGTGACCGGCTAATTCAGCTGGTGGCGTTACTGCCCCAGGTGCCGTTGCTGTCGGGGAGGGCCGTCCGCGGGGCGGGATAGTACTTCTTGGTGTCGGAGTTTGCAGGGACGTTGGGGTTGGTTGTTGCTCAGGCGCCGCAGTGGGAGAAGCAGCTGGTGACATGCTCGGCGTCCCAGTGGGAACCCCCGTCACGAAGGTCGCTTCGCCGGTCGGACTTGGGGGAGACGTTGGGCTTGGCAAGTGCACTATCCTGGTTGGCGTGGGAGTCGCCGAGCGTTCAGCCACTGCTGGCGGCGTCTCTCTGGCGATCAGTCTCCCCTGACACGCCGCCAGCAGCAGTGTGAGCGCAACCATGACACACAGCCGCACAACCGACTTCACCTGAATACCGCTCCGAATTCGATCCATACGCTCAAGTGCCCCGTGTGACGAACCCCTCCGGCACGTGCCATCCCAACCATGTTAGTGTACCGGTCAGAGCAAGAGCCACTCGTGCTCTCAGTGCCCTCACGTCGAGGCCTGAACCTCATCCACCATTGTTCGAGGCCAGGCCTCTCGCCTCACTGCACCGTGACGCAATACCAGTTGTTACCCGGCGTTGGATCTTGCACAGCGGGGTGAAATGCACGGACGCAGTTCGTCGCTGGCTTTTGCGTCACCGTCGCCGTGAAGCTGAACTGGACAACGGATCCTGGTGGTAACTGTCCTGTTGACGTGCAGGTACCTCCAGACCCAGAGATCGTGCAGTTCCATCCACCCGGCGGGTTGATCGTCAACGGTCCACTAAAGCTCATAGCGCCCTGCTGCACGTTGTCCGTGACCTGGATCCCAGGGGGGCACGGACCGCTACCCTGATTGGAGACAAAGAGCGTAACCGTGTAGACACCGAGTTGGTTGGTTGGCTGCATCACCTTATCGACAACAAGGTCGCACGTGCCACTGGGTGTAGGCGTCGGCTGAGGTGTCGGTGTAGAGGTTGGAGCTGGTGTCGCGGTTGCGGTTGGCAGCGTCGTTGGTGTCGCTGTAGGAGTTGGTACCGCGGTAGGTGTTGGGCTCGGGGTCGGCGTTGGTGTTGCCGTTGGCGATGGAGTCGGCGTCGGAGATGGTACGGGAACCACTGTCACCACGGGTCCACCAGGGCTCTTCTTCGGTGTCGGTGTCGGGGTGGGTAGCGGTTTTGGAGTCCACTGCATAACGATCGTGGGCACGACAATGGTTGTCGGCGTTGGAGTGGCTCCACTCGCACCATCAACAGCCGTCGCCGGGCCATGTGGTGTAGCCAAACCAACAGTTGGCACCGGCACCTTCGTTGGTGTCGGAGTTGGTGCGGGGACACACACGACCAGAGTGAGCGACTGCACCTCGGTGCTGTCATGAACTTCAACATCAATCTCACCATACGTATTTAGATTACTGAGTGCAGTCCAAGAAGAACTTACTGTAGTCCACCCATTAGGTGTTATTATGCTGTTTCCCCCCATGGTAACTTGTACAAAGTTTGGAAAATTACTTGCTGTCCAAGGAGATCCTACAATCGAAGTGAACTGCCAACCGTCGATCATGACAACCGGATACGTATGGTCGCGAATTCGGATACCGTCATCAGCCGCCGAGAAGGCAGCCAGGGGACGAGCGACGACAGTGATCCAGTAGTACACGACCGAGCCAGCTCCCGGAATATTGGTGAACGTATGCAGTACCGACTTCCCTGGTGTTGCTGGACTCGTCGGAAGTTGCGTGTAGTGCGGCGATACGGCGGCAAATTGTGGCCGTGGTTGGAGAGGCCCCGGCCCGACGGTCATGGACAAGGGAGTCGTGCCAGCTGGACAGCTGGCCTGCGGTCCCACAACTGGTACCGTCGGAGTCGGTGTGGCAACAGGACCGCCTCCCAACCAGCCACAGGCACCCAAGATGAACGCGACAACCAATGCTCCCAGCGCAACGCTCCATGACCAGGGTTGTCTCATACCGTTCCCTCCGATTCTTTCCTGTCGTATCATCGTCTCTCTCGACCAGGCTCTCGGGAAATCGCCGCACTTTGGCCATGATGCTTGGTCACGGAGCCAGGTGCCCGATCTCCTGCTGTGCCAGAGAACCTCCGCTCTTGCTGACGCCAACCGGATCGCCCGAGTCTCACTGCTCGGATGAGAAGCTCACGCACCGGCACGGACCAGGGAACCACTCCCTTCCATGGCTTCACCGATGCGCTGAAACCGCCCCCTTCCCAACGAGCCCCGATGACTCAACGGTACTTCCATACTCCAGTGCTCCGAAGCACCCAGACCTCACGGCAGCGTTTCACACCAGGTGTCATTCATCGCGTTGGCATCACCCGTGTTCGTCACCGCTGCGCAGACCGTCGTCGATCCGCTCAACGTGGCCATGGTCTGGAAACCAACCTGGTATTGGTTTCCAGGTGGATTGCCAGCTAGTCCACTCCCGGCTGTACACGTTGTGCCAGCACACGACCAACCGCCTGCGCCGTTGTACTCATAAGCGAGGCTTAACCCCCCAATTGACATTGATCCGGGCGGATTTTCACTGAGCGTCACCGTTGTCCCTGCTGGACAAGCCCCACTACCAACAGCATTCACGCCTACGCTGACCAGGTAGGTACCGGGAATCGTCTCTAGTACCCCAATATTGACAGCAAGATCACAACCAGCCCCTGTCGATGGTGGTGTGTCGTTACCTGGGGTTGGCGTGCCCGACGGTGGTGACGGTAGCACCGGAGTCGGAGTCGACAACACGGTCGGCATGACGGTCGGCGTCGGTGACACGGCAGAAACTACAACTGCCGACACCGTGGGACTTGCGTCGGCCACGCCTGGAGGAGAAGGAGTTGATGGACTCGTCACGGAAGTCAGGGTGGAGCCAGACGCCCCGGTTGTCGGAGGAGTTATTGATACTGGGATCGATGGTGCGGTGCCAGGCACGGACGAAACCGGCGTCGTCGTTGCGATGGCGCTCGACCCTGACAAACCCGTTGGAGTCAACCCACTCGTCGGCGTGAGCGATGGGGAGCTTCCGCACGCCACGAAGAGCACAATGACAAGCGCGACCGCGAGCTGCTGGAATCTTACTCGGGACATCGCCGACCCCCCTGCGGTCAGAGCACAGCGCCGCGCGGTCGCGCTACGTTGTGCACTGATACAGATAAGCTCAACCAAGACGCACGATATCTTCTACTTAGACCTGAGCTCCCTTCACCTCTCTACTTTGTCTTTACGCGAAGGCATTGAATAATATCCTACGCCCCTTGATCTGCTGTGTCTACGGCCAGATGGAAATGGCCGGCAAAAGTCATCCGTTGGTCATGAGTGACCGATTAGTAGACGAAGAAACCACCTGTGTACCGGTAGACGAAGAAGCCACCTGTGTACCGGTAAAGGTTGCTACCAACAATGACACCACACATCATCACAAATGGGAGCCACTGAACAAAGCCTGCTCGTACCAGAGAAAACCAGCGAGCCATTGCTGCACCTCCCGAAGTCCTCTCTTTGAGCTTCCGGCACCTTGTGATCTCCGCACTGTATCCCTCGCTCAGGCTGTCCGCCCCTCAACATCTCCTCGATCAGGTCTGTCACCTTTGGCGCGCCAGCGAGTCGACCATTGCGGAGTCACTCGACTGCCTTCCACTCCTTGCAACGCGCAAAGGCTGGCAACGCTTACACCAGTGACTCTCCTGTTGAGCCGTGCAGGCTGAGTCGGTGCAACACGGAGCCAATCCCTCATAAGACGTCCACTCGCTTCCATCCCCAGGTGTCACACCCCGCCTTCGGCTTCGCCCGCCGAAGCGCTCCTCTCGGCTTGCGTGGTGAAGGAACTCTTTGGTGGTGTCCCATGAAGCAGGTTTCACTCGCAAGGCTCTCGGCATGCTCCGCCCACACCCAAGGGGAGCACCGAGTTGACTCTTCCCGCGTAGACGGAATCAGCTCACTCCTCGAGGGGAATGCTAGAGACCAATTGAGCACGAGCAAGGAAGACTCGAGGGCCAAGCAGCTAACGGGGCAAGAAAGACCTTGCAGCTGCCACACCAAAACCCGCAGACCTGCACACCTCCCGGAGGAGCGAACACGAGGAATTGAGTTGCTGCTCGAGCAGCTCCGCAAGCATCTCCACCAACGCCGCTAGCCATCCTGACCTTCATCCATGCCCCGCCCAGGATCAGCTCCCTGCACCCCTCCACGCTCCCCCTCACGATCCCCCTGACGCCCAAAGTCCCGCAGACGTTCCGCATAGGCCCGAAGCCGATCCAGAACCCGCCGGTGTACCGTCCCGTCAGGATAGCTCCCATCCGCCTGACGCTCTCCAGCAGCTACCCCCGTGAGAATCTCGATCCCCTGGTCAATCGTCTCCACCGCCCAAATGTGGAAGCGCCCCTCCCTAACCGCCTGAA
>CALIMB010000098.1 GCA_938028665.1 uncultured Thermomicrobium sp.
CTCCGCCCGAGGCGCTCACCCCTCCAGCATCAGGACACTCGACCGAGGAGAGCACACCGCAGCACCAAGCATCACGGTTCCCCCGGCAGCGCAAGGCGCACCGAAAACGACTGTCTTACCGCTCCTTATCAAGTGCCCGCCCAGCCGAGACGATAAGGAGAGAGCTAAGAAATCCTTGAAGAAATGCGCCTGGCACAAAACGTGCCAGCCACCCACCAAGGAAGACACCAATGACTGATCCTGCTGCCATCAGCAGCTCAGTGACTCGCAACCTTCTCGGTCGCGAAAAGCCCCGAGCCGCAAGTAGGCCCAAAGCCCAACAAGACCTGTCGGTACGCTGATACTCGGGCTCGCCGTTCCGGCTGTTTCCATATCGAGCCCAAACAGAACCACCAACGTGGGAGCAATCAGCTCTCCACCAGCCACACCGAGCAGACTTGCCACGAGCCCTATCCCCAGACCAGAGGCAGCAGCACCCAACACGCGCCAACCTAAGGCCGCTGGCACCGACGAACGGAATGCAGGGAGAATCACCTCGACAGTCATGAGGAGACCCAGAAGCACGAGGAGATCCACCAGCAGGCGCCGGATACTGACATCACGCAAGCGATAGAGCAAACGGGGTCCCAGTAGTGCTACACTCACCCTACCAGTTGTTATGCTGACAAGAATCCAGACCTGGGTCAGCACTGGTTCCAACAAAGGAGTCTAAGCCCGCACCAGGAAAGCACAGACAAGCATCACACTGAGATTGAGCAGCACCGCCACTCGCGGCGAGTAGCCAAGTGACTGCACCAGGATCGGCAGCCGAAACTCGGCCCCCACCCAAGCCGAGGAACCCACTCAGCACCCTAACCCCAATTTCCTAGTCAGCTGTTTCCCCAGGCGAGCGACGCTGACGCGCCTCGGTGCGCGTTGTTCCCCCTACGGCCTCATGATCGATCACCGATTCCTCCTCTCCGTCACCACGCCTGCGTTACGCCAGGTCACAATCGCGCTCCACACACCGTCAGCAACACGCTGTGGTCGCTCACCCAGTCCCTGCCACTGACCAGCCGACCCACGTGGATCGATCTCGAGCACCTTGCTTCCTGCTTCCACCAAGACACCATCCCGCGTCAGCCCACGGATCGCTCCTGTCACCGGGGCACGAACCAGCAAGGGCTCACCATCCTGCGATTCGATCCAAGCCACTGCTTGCCCCTCAGCAACTAACTCGCCAATGGAGCGCTCCGTCCGCCAGCGACCAGATACCGGGGCATAGACATATCGTTGTCGGCGCAATCCTCCGATCTCCCGAGGCTCGCCGGCGAACGGCAAGTTGGCCCCCTCCCAACGGACACGCCCGAGCTCCTCCCAGCTCGTCTCCACTGCCACGTCGACCTGTTCGCCAGCCACAAACCCTGGACCTAACCCCACAGTGAGCGGTGCCAATCCCAGCAAGCACTCTGGCTGAGCACGTTTCCGCATGCGGGCGTCAACCAGCACCGATGGACGGAGTACTGTACTAAGCTCTCCGAATGACCAACCCACAAAGAGGGGGATTGCTGTTCGCGCCGCGAGCAGCGCCTCCGCCTCACGCACTGTCTCCACACGTCGAGCAACAACCCCTTCGAGCTCAGCTGTGCCATCAAAAACCGCATCAGCAAAGGCCATCAGACGTCGTGTCACTGTTGGCGCCGGCTCACTCAAGAAGACTACCTCTTGGCCATTCCTCCACAAGAGCCAGCCCACTGCTGAGGCAATGTCATTAATTCCCATCACCAGGACGCGCATCAATGCAGTTGGCGCGCCCCTTGCAAGCGCTCCGACAGGAGGAAGATCACAAGGCTCACCACGAAGAGCATGGCGGCCATGGCTACCGCTTCCCACAGGTCAACCTCCATCGCTGTCCAGATCGCTAACGACATCGTCTGAGTCCGGCCACGGAAGTTCCCCGCAAAGAGCAGAGTGGCACCAAACTCGGACACCGCCTTTGCCCAGCAGAGCGTGATACCACTGACCAAGGCCGGAAGCGCTAGCGGCAACGTCACCAACCGGAAGGCCTGTGAGGGACTACAACCATCAACCTGTGCTGCTTCCTCGAGCGCCGGCGAGATACTCGCAAATCCCTCCACAGCGGTGCGGATGTAGAACGGAGTCGCTGTAAACAGCTGTGCCAGAACGACAGCTGCCATCGTAAACGGAATCTGGATGCCAAAAGCATCAAGATAGCGCCCGAGTAACCCCATCCGCCCAAACAGCATCAGCAGTGCCACACCCGCAACGATCGGTGGCAAGACAACCGGCAGCCCAACCGCTACCTCCAGGAGGCGTCGCCCCGGAAAATTCCAGCGTGCCAGCATCCAGGCCACCGGCGTCCCCAAGACCAACGCTAATCCCACCGTGATGAGACTCGTCGCCAGGGTCAGACGGAGCGCATCCAGGAAAAACGGATCCTGCGCATACCGCATGAACTTGTCAGTACCAAGACCGCTCGCACGCACCAGAAGAGCAACCAGCGGGAGAACCAACAATGCCAGCGACACCACTACTGGCACGACCAGCACGATTCGACCGAGCCGCCGCGTCACCGGGCGCCGTGCAGGGGTAAGCTTTTTCGCTCTCGTCGAGTGCCCGACTGCCTCCGCTGTCTCAAGTACTCGCCGCATGAGTAGCCCCCGTCCCGGACTAGGCCACATGCACGCGCATGAAGCCAGACTTCTCCACCAGAGTCTGACCTTCGTCCGAGAACACCAAACCAACAAGCTCCCAAGCCAGTCCCGCTGTGCCAGGACCTACCACGATCCCGATCGCATACCACGCTGTAACGTTGCACTTCTCCGGAGATGACCATCCCCGCAACAGCTCCACCGGCTACCTTCACATCCGTGCGTAGGCAACTCCAGCATCTGCTCACCACGCGCCACCCCCGCCGTCCGCTGCTTCACGTTGCCATTCTCGACAACACAGTTCGCCAAGACACGAAGAGCACACTCCGATCCACATCTCGGTTGCTGACTCACCTGCCAGAGGGCCTCCTATGCCTACCGATCAGCCCGCAGGTCCTCCCGCTCCCTCACACTGCGCACGCCCGATCTCACCAGGGCACGCAAGCGGTGAATCTGCGCTGGGTTGTGGTTTGGTACGGCCCTCGCGCCGCGATTACGGACAAAGCCAATCGGCTCACCCGCAAGGAGGCCTGCGTCTTGCACGTGCTGAAGATGGAGCAGAGCTGTCGAAGCACAACTGGCAACCGGTGCTCCAGACTCGAGCCTGGCCGGCAGGAACGGCGCAGTACTAAGGTGGAACGTCATGCACGCTTGAGGATGCTCTTCCCAAAATCGCTTCTCTAACCCCTCGGAGGACTCCATCAGCGATCGAGCAGCGGAGACCGTGAACCACCGGTTCTCTGCATCACCCACCAGAGCGATCGGCCTGCAGTGGCAGCACAGGCCCGCGACTGCTGTCACGAGCAGCCCTCCGTTCCTGGTTGGTCTGACAGGACAACTTGGAAACCATGCGCTTCAAGCACGGCCCGTCCTTCCTCAGACCTGACAAGAGAGACAAATTCCTGGGCGAGTTGCAGATCTCGTGCACTCCTTGCTACTGCGATCGGATAACACGCGATGACATTGATGTCATCAGGAATCGCAATCTGTTGAACATCAGCGCCGGCCGCCTTAACGTCGGTCACATAGACGATCCCGGCATCGGCCTCACCAAGCGCAACCTTGGCCAGCACCTGCTTGACATTGATCTCCTCGGAAACCACGTTCTGCAAAACCCGGCTGGCAAAATCCGCGCCATATTCCGGCCGTTGACTTGCTCGCTTGAGCATCTCGCGAGCATACGTGCCAACTGGCACATTCTCGTGGGCGATGACCACCTTCACACCCGGCTTGGCCAGGTCAGCCAGGCTCCGGATCCCGGCGCGATTCTGCTTTGGCACCACAATCGTGAGACGGTTCTTGGCAAAGATAACTGGTTCACCAGCAATCAAGCCTGCATCGCGTGCTTTTTTCATGGTGATCAGATCAGCAAAGGCAATCACCTCCGCTGACGCTCCCTGCTGCAGTTGGGCAAGGAGCTGCGAGGACCCACCGAAGTTAAACTCCACCTTTGCCCCAGCCCGCTCTTCCCGAAAGCGCTTCCCCAACTCCTCAAACGCCTCCTTGAGCGAACTCGCAGCAAAGACCGTCATGCTGACAGCAGCCTGACTCTGGGATGTCGCCCCGCTCGTCGCCACCGTGGCTGCTCCGCCCGTCGGCGAAGAGATGGCCGCTCCACCACGAGATTGCCCAGCACAGCCACTCGGACTGATGAGCAGCATCAAGAGCAGCAGCAAAGCAGTCTGTCGCCGGCGAAGCCACCAACGCATGCCCCCTCCCTTTCCCACCATCACTCACCGACCCAGGCGCTCGGCTAGCCGACCAGTTTCCCGCACGTCGTAACCGGCTACTGCCAGCTGTCGTCGAAACACCCTGCTCGTGATGAACTCCAGAAGATCACGAACGATCGGCAGATCCAAGAACTCAACGGGGATCACAAGGTCATAGCGCTCTTCTAAGAGCGGCACAAAGTCCAGTCCATAGACGCGAGCGACCGGAAACACCACCGGCCCACAGTCCGCGAAACCGTTGCGCACCGCCTCGGCCACCACGCGGTGCCCACGGAGTTCACGCTCATACCCGTGGAGCAATCCCGGATCTATCCCCTGACGTGCCAGCAACGTATCCAAGACCAACCGGCTGCCCGATCCCGTCTCCCGGTTCACAATCGTCACCCCAGGCTGAGCGAGATCGGCAAGCTCCCGAATTCGCCGCGGATTGCCCGGTGCCACCGCCAGCCCTTCGAGCCAGTGCGAGAGCGCGACGACTATCACTGCTCGTCCACCAAGTTCTCGCTGCACTGCCGGCACGTTGTACGCACCACTGTCCGGATCCCACAAGTGCGTCCCCGCGATGTGAGCCTGCCCCCGCGCGACGGCCTGCAGTGCAGCCTGACTCCCGAGCGGCACCCAAATCACCCGCTGCTCGCGATGCCACCGCCGGAGCTCCGCAGCCAACAAGCCAAGCGCGGGATCACAGCCGGTCAGAATCAAGCTTTTCTCCGCCTCTCGCACATCAACCAGCGGTTCAACCAGTACCCGATCACCGTGTCGCTGGCAGACCAGTCCCTCCGCCTCACTCGTCTCCCCGTGCAGCGGCCAAGCAACCAGCTGACTCCCCACACGAGCCAGATGGACGCGGAACGGCGGTTGCCAAGCTAGTTCGGCGACATCGGCCAGTCGTGCCTCGACTAGCTCACCTTTGGGTAGAGCAAAAAGATCCTCGACCGTGCACCCCAGAGCCCGCGCCAGCCGCAGCGCAACCGCCACACTCGGCGTTAGCCGGCCGGCCTCAATGGCAACAAGCGTTTGCCGGCTCACACCTGCCCGCTCCGCCAGTTGCTGCTGCGTCAGCCGCAACGCCTGCCGATGCTCCCGCACGCGGACAATCAATTCCGATCGCTCGTGATCCATTGCTACCCCTTTACTTTCTTGTGGATAGTAATGTAGCGATGACACCGTGTCAAGAGTCATAAACAAAGCAAGCGAAGGCTCTCACCAAAAGCCCCTCCAGGACTCCTAGCCCGTCGTGGGAACACGCGGAAGCGCATCGGAAGACCTTCTGCGAGAGGCTTACCACGACACCCACAACACGAACGTTCCCCTCTGCACGGCCGATGTTCGACCACCTCTCTGCTTACGTCCTGGGTTTTGCAGCGGAGACAGCGTCTCCGTTAGCCATGGTGCTGCGCACAGTCGAAACTCGAGCCCGACCTGATGGTCTTATGCACAGACGCCCATCGGCCTCCCAACCAACGTTTCCAATCAGTCTCACCATTGTTCGCACTATCCGGCTGCTGCAGCCCCACCCATCCTGGCAACCATCCCCATCGCCTCACCTACAGCCAGCCGATTGAGCCTATAAGCTGCACCCTGAACGGAAGGGCTTCAGTCGACGAGGACGATGCGCGATAGCGCTTCACTTTTCCAGGCAGAGCCTCTCTCCTTGACAACCGATTATCAGTACCTCACAATGGCTCTGACGATCGATTGGCATTGTCAATTGAGGAGGGACACTGATCCCTTGCGAATGAATAGTCCGGTGAGAAAGCCTCTCCAGAGGAGGAAAGGCTTGCATTGATGCAGGAGCCTCCTTCATCACTAACCCATCAGCCACCAGAAGCGCAACAACCACCCGTTTCCGCAATTGACACGCGTTCCAGTGACGGTCGCAGCGCACCGTGGCGTTGGGTGTTGCTGGGCTGCGGTGGCACTCTGGTTCTCGCCTGCGTCTGTCTCATCGCTGCCGTTGGCACCTTCGTCGTCCTGGAGAGCAGGTCTGCGACACCGACTCCGGGCCAGGCAGAGCGTGCAGCGACCACGCCGGTTCGGCAGACTACCCCACAGTCCAGCCCCCTATCACCTCAAACACGTCCAGCAGGCCCAGCCGACTGGCAGTGGTTCGACGATCCCTCCGGCCAGGTGAGTTTGGCTATCCCACAGGGCTGGACCTACCTCTGGGAAGAAGGGCCATGCTGCAATGTCACGCTCGTCTCGTTCATTCCCGAAGAACTTCCGAGCGGACGCATCGACTGGGCCCCCTACGGCTCTGGAGAACCGTACCAGGTTCCGGCCGACCAGGTCGTGGTTGATCTCTTCCTCCTCGCTCCACCCTTCGCCGATCGTCAACCATCCTTCGGCCGACCTCCTGACGGCGAAGATCTGGTTGGTGGCCGCTACCACGCTGAGCTCTACTATGGTGCCCCGTTCACCGAGTGGCCGCGCACTCAGGCAATCACGTATCTCTATAAGGACGAGCAAGGGCGTGCCTGGTGCCTCGTCGCCTATTTCGGAACGCCCTTTGATCAGGATCCCGAGGCTGTCGAGACCGTAACCGCGATCGTCGCGAGTATCCGACACGGAGGGTGATCCTTGTGCCGTTCGCACCGCAACGCAACCGCACCGGTCTTTATCTCCTGGGCTGCCTGGGAAGCGTCATCCTCCTCAGCTGTGTGACGGCCCTTGGCGCAGGGAGTGGCTACGTTGCCTGGCAAGTCTGGCAGGAGGTTGCACCTACACTCACCGCAACTGCCCTCGAAACACCAACACCCAGTGCTCCGCCGTCTGGAAGAGCTAACACCTCACCGCTAGCCAGGTCAACCACACCAGCACCAACGCCGCAACTGGCCGCACCCCCTCAACGAATGCTTGCGCCTCCGTCACCATCAGCTGAGTGGCCTCTGGTCTCCAATGAATAGCCGGAGCACCACGATCCCCGCTCTATCCGTCCCTGGTACACACCAAACTAGGCCCTCACGATACCCGTCGATCGTCACAGTGGGGTACACCGATCGGTCACTGCTCCTGGATCCCTACCAGCCCTGGGATCACCCTTGTACTGCCAATCCCTTACACTCTCCAAAATCCCTTCAACCCGCGATGCCCAACAGCCTGACCCGAGCGCTCTGTATCGTTTTGAGATCTCCCCGTCTCGCTTCCAAAGACGTCCTGGTGCGCACCTCCACAAAGTTCTCCAAGCAGTTCAACAGCCGATCCCCTTACCCGTGTAACGTGGATCTTGGATACGCACGGAGAAGCGATCACCATCCGGTTGAAAGACCTGGTGACACTTGATAAACCGTACCGGCACAGCGCCAGATCTCCTCTCACAGCAAGGAGACATTCAGCCTCCCCTCTGCCACGACCCACAAGGCGAACTGTGGGTCGTTCTCGTTGGGGCGACCAGCAATTTCCATGAGTAGATCCAGACGGCCCTCGTCTGGCCAGCATCCTCACCGCCGTCGATCACCGATGAGTCGAAAGCATCCAACAGCTGCAACCATGCGGCGCACGGGGCAGGCGCCGCGCTTCCGATGACCAGCCACCATCTTCCGGAGTTACTCGATCCGCGGCTTTCCTGGTGTTGGCATCATGGTATGGTGGCCCACCACCGTTTCCGCGTTCGACCGACTACTCCACGAACCTCTTGCATTCTCGAAACGCAGTCACTGCTGTTGTGCCATTGCCGGTCGCACCGGCTCGGCTCTCACGACCAAGCGCCGGTCATACCGCCCGTCTGGCACACACGTGACCAATGTCAGAAGTTCGTAGCCTGTCTGGCGCAACACCGAGCGGTCATCCTCTGGCACCACCTGGATTTCGGTGACACGATAGACGAAGGTTCCGGCTGCACTCCAGACCGTCACCTCGTCTCCTGGCTTCACCTCGAGCAGGCGCCAGAACACCCCCGGTCCCTGTTCCGTATCCACGTGTCCCGTGATTGCGATGTTCCCAGGCTCTCCAGGGTTCGCAGTACCAACCAAGTGCGCGGCAGCGTCCCGTGGCACCGGCCAATGCCAGCCGTGCTCATCCCTCACCGACACTACTTCCACCACTGGCACGTCAATGCCCAACCGAGTGATCGCCACGGCAGTGGCTGGTGGCATGCGCAGGCGAAAGAGTGAGCGACTTGCAGCTCCACCCTCGGCAGCTGCGCGACGTAGTGGCGACGTCGATTTCGCCTGCGGTGTCGGCAGCGTTGCACGCTGGACGGGTGTTGGTACAGCAAACTCTGACTCAACCGCCCTCGGCCGTTGTATCTCGACTCGCACGCAGGCTGTGACGAGCAATACCATCGCCAGAAGAAGCGCGACTCGTCGGCGCTCCCATTGATCCATCGCTCATGCCTCTTCGTCGATCAGTTCCGCTCCACCACTCGTTCCCAGGGCTCGCCGGTAACCACGTATCGCGTTCTCCTTCTGTTCCAACGTACGTTGTTCGATCCGTGTCTGTTCCAAGGCATGCTCAACCGTCGCGAGAAGCTCGCGGTCCAATTCCTGCACCTCATCGAGCAATGCAGCCATGGCATCACGCGTGGACAGGTTGAGCTGATGCGGATCCACTTCGTGCAAGCGCTCCAACAGTGCCGCACGCTGCTGTAGATATTCTGCCGCCTCTTCCCACCGGCCAGCGCGCACCGCCGCGAGCTGTGCCCGTGTGACATCCCGCAGCTGGGCTGCAATCTCAAGGAGATTTGCTTCCTCCACTCGATACCTCCTACGCTGTCGCAGCCAAGCGGGCTATCGCAGCGTGTGCGGCACGTTCTTGCGCCGCTACCTGCTCCCATGCCTCAAGCAGGCTCTCAAGAAAGCCCCGGACTTCGCGGACGATGGCTACGTCCTTCCGCACATTCGCCTCGACCAGCCGGCGCTGCAGGAAATCGTAAATTGCCCAGAGCTGCTGGGCGAGTTCCCCGGCCTCCAGGTTCACGCTCGCCATCAGCTCCGACACAATCTCTTGCCCCCGTACGAGGCACGCATGGGCCCGCGGCACGTCAGCGGCCACGATCGTCTCTTCGGCCTCAGCGAGCAACTGCACCGCTCGGCGGTAGAGGAGCACGACGAGCTCCGCAATGGAGGCTGTCTCCACAGTCACTTGACGGTAGCGCTGGTAGGGGTTCGCCAGCATCATCCACTTGTCCTTTCCTGGCTCACCGGGCACTGAGCATCTTCATGATCTGGCCTTGCAACTGTGTTCCCTGTGCCTGGATTTCAGCGAGCATGCGCTCCAGCGTGGCAAACTGGCGCCCCAAGGACGCCTTGCGATCGTCCAACCGCTGTTGATACCGGTCGATCTGCTGATCAAGTGTCCGCAACTGCTGTTCAAAGGCATCGCCACGCGCGCGGACAAGTCCATCGCGCCCCAGGATGCCGTTGAGGTAGCGACTAAGCTGAGTCAAGACACCTTCTTGCTGCGTCACCCTGATCTCGCTCGTTGCTCCAGTGAGCACACTCGCCGCGCTGAGAGTTAGCCCTGGAACAAGTGTCGTATTCGATCCACCAGCGGTGATTGTCCCGGTAGCACTCCAGAGGAGCTGATTTGCTTGATCGTAAAACGCAGCCGTCAGGTTGCCTGTCCCGTCTGACGTAATCACGTAGCGTCCAGTAGCTGGTGGCCGTGGGGTGCCAGCAATCTGTATGATGTCGCCTGTCGTCGTCAGCGTCGCTCGACTGGTCGCTCCAAACAGCTCAAAGACCGCATCCGGATTCTCCTGGAGGGCGGCGCGCAGCTTGTTCTCATCGAGCTGGAGCTGTCCCGTGCTTCCAACTGCTGACCCAACCGCTCCAAAACTGATCCCCACGTCGGCAAGCGTGCGATAGCGCCCACCCACGCCGACTGCTGGACTCGTCACCAGGCGCCGGAGCGTCGACTCGACCGCACGTACGGCACTATCCCCGAGCAGCGTGCCAGCCGTCTTTGTGGTCGCGTCGTACGACGTTTTCTCACCGATGAAGCTCAGGACACTGTTCAACTGCTCAACGAAGCGTTTCACTGCATTCACTGCAGCATCTGAGTCAGGCACAACGGTGAAGCTGTAGGGAGCCTGTGTCGTGCGGGTCAGTGTCAGTGTGACCCCTGGAATGGCATCGCTGATGGTGTTACTCGTGCTATATTGCCAGGTTGCCCCACCGTCCAGACTGTAGATCGCGTTCTGGCCAAACTGCTGCTGACTGGGATCGAGGCCAAGCGCAGCCGCCAAATTACCAGTATCGCTCACCGTGATTGCGAGACTCCCTGTTGCCTTCGCGGTCAGAACGATCCGATCACTCGTAGCATCGTAGCTGGCCGTTACACCGGCATGTGAACTGTTGATCCGGTTCAGGATTGTGCTCAATGCGTCGACTGCCGGATCGTAGTTAATGGCCACGCCATTAATGGTCAAGGTCCCAGCACTACTTACTGATGTCGCCAGCATCGCCTGGCTCAACGGCACACCCGTTTTGACTGCAGCCAAGCTCCGCGTCCCCACGATCGCATCGCCAGTGCGCGGTGCTCCAAGGAGCGAGGTCACCGAGAGGAAGTTTGACGTATCACCAAGAGCACCCAGTTGCAACGGTCCGCCGGACGTTGCCGCCTCAATCTTGAGCCGCAGTCGACCGTCGACCGTCACCAGACTGGCCACAACGCCAGCACCGCTGCTATTAATCCGATTGACGACAGCATGTAGCGTGTCCACAGCTGGATCAACAGTAATCGCCACGCCATTGATGGTGAAGGATCCCGCAGTAACGCTACCGCGTAAGTTCGTGTTGTTCAGCACCACATCAGGATCGATTTCAGCCCCAATCGGCCCTGTACTGCGCAGCGTCGTTGCTGTCGCCAACTGCTGGATCTGGATCGAGTAAGTTCCGGCCACGGCTCCTGGTCGAGCACTGGCAGAAAAGGGAGCGTTGCTATCGCTCGGCCGCACAGTGAAGCCAACAATGGTGCCGCGCTGCAGGAGCGAGTTGAGCGCACTCGCCAGATTCTGGAGGCGTGTCGCAAGATCCTTCCACGCATCGCGTTCCTTTTGAATTTGCTGCTTACGCTGATTCAGCCGGTTGATCGGTTGTTGCTCCAGCTGCAGCAGCTTGGAGATGAGCTCCTGCGTGTTCAAACCCGAAACCAAGCCGTCAAATGTAATGCTCATCATCGACCCCTTCCGAGCACTGACAACTGCGATGGTTTCGCAGAAGCAGTCACTCGCCTTCCCTCTGCTCGGCCAGCTCCTGCAGCAATTCCTTCAGTCCACCCGGCGGGATCTCCCGGATAACTTCTTGTGTCTCGCGATCGATCAACTGCACCACCCAGTTACCAATTCCCGGGCGGACGTAGTAGCGCAGGTAGACATCACGTGGGATCTTGCGCAGCAGCTGTGGATCAAGACTCAGGTCAACCCGGTGGGCCGGGATGACATCGCGCTTCCCCTCGGCAGTCGGAGTCTGACTCCCCGTTCCCGGAGTTGCTCGACCGGCTTCAACCGGTTTGACTGGCTGCAGCGAGCCCAGGTCCTCTACCGGCCCAGGTTCACTTGGCCCTACTGGGGGAACCGGTGTGATCGACGGGTTCATCGCGCTCCCTCGCGCTCGGTCAAAGCATCCCTGCGACCGTTCGTTCCTACTCCGGGATATTCGGCAGGAATGCTGCCAGACTTTAGGGGGCTTGCTACACCAAACTTCCCACCGTGAGCCAGCACTGAACGCATCCGTCCACGAGAGCCCTCCCTCTCCCAACCAGGTCAGGAGGTACAGGAGACCGCAACACACCTGTGCCTCCTCCGCCCTTCTTTCGGCATCAGTCGGTACCAGTGGTTCATCAGGCTTCACCCAGTGATCGCCAGGAGTGCTGCAGCTCGATAGCCGTTCATCGCGTTGTCTACACCGACTGCCGGCCAGCGTCCTTTCCCGTCGGCCTTCGTCTCTCTCAATTCCAAACGCTCCAGCGGAGAGGACATCGCACCAGGAGCGATCCTCCCTCCTCATCCCCCATCCCGACGGTGCCACGCCCTATTCCCACACAGCCAAGCCCGACGTGATGAGCTGGTCGATACCTGCCAGTGGCTATTCTCATTAGCCATCGGAGAGCACTTCAGATAGTCTTAGTTTATGTACGCACGTGTTCGCATAGTTCGGTATCGCAAGCCGCTGGGCAGCTCAACAGCAGTAGTCATGACCCTACCTTCTTGCAGCATGCTTAATGAGCAAGCCTCGAGCAACATCGTGTATCCGCTGGGGATGCGCGGGGAAAGAGTAGCGGGACGCGTGCAACGAGGCGTCCCGCTTCGTTCCCTTGCAGTGCCAGGAGAGTTATCCTCGCCGCCCCAGGCAGAGGCTCGCCAGCTTCTCCAGCTCCACCACCTGCAAGAGGCAATCTGGTAAGGTCGCAACCCAGGGAACGAGCTCGGCGAGCGCACCCAGGTTTCCGGTTGGCTCACGCAGCTCGTTGACCGGCACTCGGATCGTCCCTCGAATGCTCTCCCCACGCAGCACCATCGGCCCCAGACTTGTCAAGGTGATCACATCGACCGCTTCACCATGAGTGCGGATAGGCCGACGCAAGACACCGCCCAGGTCGAAGACCGGCATAATCTCACCCCGGATATTGGCAAGTCCGAGAAAGCCAGCATCCTCCAACGGCGTCGGGGTCACCCCATCCAGCGTGGTAATCTCGCGGACCCGGTCAATCGGTACTCCGTAGACCTCAGGGCCAAGGTTAACAGCAAGCACGTGGACCTTCTCTTCTTCGACTTGCTCCTTGTCCCCCTGTTGCTCTGCAGCCTCCTCATGCACAACGAGATGGCGAAACTCCTCAAGAAGCTCGCTCTGCTCGAGCTCATCGAACTTAGCATAGACCGCATTTGCACCCGCAGCACGCAGCCGCTGGCTGAGCTCCGGCCCACCCTCATGATTAGCCAGGTACTGTGACAGAACCACGATCGGCACGTCTGAGCGCACAGCAGTTTCACCAGCGCGCACAGCCTGGATCAGATCGAGCCCACTCTTCCCCGGAAGCATATAATCGGTAATGATCAGTGCGACGTCGGACACCCGAGCCAGGAAGACAAGCGCTTCCTCGACACTCCCGACGGCACTCACGACATAGCCCGCCCGCTTGAGCACTGCTTCCAAGGCATCGCGGTAAAAGACGCTGTCCTCCACAATGAGCGCCTTCTTCCCGCGCACTGTACCGCTCTCCTGCTTCAC
Source organism: uncultured Thermomicrobium sp. (assembly GCA_938028665.1). Lineage (GTDB taxonomy): Bacteria > Chloroflexota > Chloroflexia > Thermomicrobiales > Thermomicrobiaceae > Thermomicrobium. The sequence goes on from CALIMB010000098.1 coordinate 13,552, forward strand.
CTCGTACAGTCGCCGGAGTTCCCCGTGCACCACGGTCGGTACATCGACCATGAGATAAACGCCGTCTGACAGATTCAAGAGGCCGGCCACTCCCTGCCGATCCGACGGCTCCGGTTCGACACCGACACGCCCAATACGCACCACCTGTGCAGCAACAAAGCCGCACTCCAGATTATCCGCTCGCAAGAGTACAGCTATTCCGCCCCTCTCCATCCCTCCCGGACCCATCCTCAGGACACGGTCGAGGTCGATCAGCGGGATTAATGCCTGCTCCGTCCGGTAGTACACCCGCTCATTAAAGATTGCCAGCTCCTCCGGCGTGAAACGCACAATACGCGAAACAAGCCGCACCGGGAGAGCGTATCGATGCTCGCCGTAGCCTTTCAGCAGCACCAGGCGCTCACTCAGGTCATCCTCGCTCACCTGCTGCTCCTGCACCAGGCCAAGCTGCATCTGCTCAGCATGAATCTTAGCCATCGCCAGCCCGGCCTCGGCCAGAATCCTCTCCGGTTCAAGGATGAGGACAATCTCCCCTGTTCCGAGCGTCGCCAGCCCACTCACACTCTCCACACCACGGAGGAGATTCCCCACCGGCTTGACAATGAGCTCCTCAAAGCGAGCAATCCCATCGCAGAGAAGACCAGCCAGCGTCCCCTCGCCCCGTAAGACCAGCACATAGTGCTTCCCAGACTGCCGCTTTGCGCCATCGCCCCGCTCTGGCCAGCTCCCCAAAGTGAACAGCGGCACCAGCTGGTCACGAAGACGGAAGACATCCTGCTCACCGTAGTGTTCAATCTGCCGGTCGGTGATGAGCACAATCTCCTGCACGACGTTATAGGGAATGCCGAGTAGATAACCGCGAGCCGTGAACACCAGGGTGTTCATCACTGACACCGAGGTCGGCACCACAAGACGAATGGTCGTCCCCTGCCCCGGAACCGAGGTAATACTCAAATTCCCACCCAGCTCCTGCATCCGCACCGCAACCACGTCCAGCCCCACACCTCGCCCAGAAAGCTCCGTAGCCTGATCCCGTGTTGAGAACCCAGGACGCAGGAGCAACGCAGTCAATTCCGCCTCGGTCAATGTTGCCGCCTCGCGCGCACTCACTAACCCCCGCTCCACTGCCTTCTGCCGCACGGCCTCATACTCAATCCCTTTGCCATCGTCAATCACCTCAATAACCAGGTTCGAACCCTCACGGCTTGCCTTGAGTGTGATCCGTCCCCGCGATGGTTTGCCATATGCAATCCGCCGTTCTGGTGACTCGATTCCATGGTCAACCGCATTGCGTAGGAGATGCACCAGAGGATCACGCAGCTCTTGCAAGATACGGCGATCAACCTCCAAGCGCCCCCCATCGATGAGGAGCTCAACGTCTTTCCCAGCCAAGCGTGCCGCATCGCGCACTACCCGCGGCATCTGCGCAAAGAGAGAGGAGATCGGCTGCAGTCGCGTTAACGCCGCGATATCCTGGAGCTCGGAGACCATCACTGAGAGCTTCTTTGACGCACCAATCAGCTCCCCGTCCTGCAGGTTGGCCGCCAGAGCCATAATCCGGTTGCGGGTAACCAACATCTCCTCAGCCAACCGGCCCAGTCGATCCAGCACATGCACTGGCACACGCACGGTGGAGCTGGTGAGCTCGGCCTCAACGGTGCGCGCCTCCTCTCCCCGGCCCTCCCCATCTGTCTCGCTCGTGACCACCCCACTACTCGCCCTCGACTCAGCTGCCGCGGGCGTTGCCGGACGCGCTGTCGCGGCCGCAGCTGCACGCTGCAATTGCTCAGCCAGCGCCTCCAACTCTACCGGTTGTTCCCCCTGGTCTCCCAGGTGGGCTAGATAGGCACGCGTCAGCGACACTGCCTGGAGCAAGAGATCGACATGCTCCGGCTGCACTAGTGCACCCTTGCGTAGCACATCGGCAAGGTGCTCAGCCGCATGCACCAACCCCACAAGACTACTCAGGTTCAGATAGCCAGCACTCCCCTTCGTCGAGTGAAGATGTCGGAACACCTCATTGAGCAGCCGCTCTTTTTCGGCCGCTGTCTCGACTCGCTCGAGCTCAATAAGCGCCGGTTCAATCAGCTCGAGTCGTTCACGTGTTTCTTCGATGAACATCTCAAGCAGTTCACGATCCTCACCCACGACGTGCTTCCCCTCGCTGCGCACCTACTCTCACCACTCGCTGCGCACCCACTCTCACCAGGCTCTACGGCCATTCCCCGGCACAGCAGTACTCTCTCGTGTCGGACGCCCGAGTTCGGATCCTCCCACCGACCCGTTGCTCCATGACACCTTATCGCCACCGGGAACCGCTACACGTATCCCCGCCACTTCACCATCCCCCACCCGGAACCGCTCGACCAGCTGCGCCAGGCGCCCAGCCAGCCCCACCAGGTGCTCAGCTGCCGCGGTGATCTCACCCACCTGCGTCGCCATCTCTTGGGTAGCAGCCGAAACTTCTTCCGCAGCAGCAGCGTTCTGCTCAGCCACTGCGGTCACCCGCCGGATCGAACCCCGCACTTGCTCGGCAGTTGAGGCCAGCTCGCTCGCTGAGGCAGCGTTCTCCTCGGCTATAGCCGCCGTATCCTCCATCGTCGCACGCAGCTCAGCACTCCGCTTGGCTATCTCTTCCAGCGCCCGCAGCAGATCTTGATTGCGCGCGGCGACCTCGTCTGCTGCCTGCCGAATCGCTTGGAAGACCTGCGCCACGTCACGCGCCTCTTCACTGACCTGCGTCACCGAGCTGGCACTCTCTGTCATCGCTGCCACCGCCTGCTCCACGGTCCGTTGAATCCCTTGCACCATCTCGGCAATCTCCTGAGTCGAGGCAGCCGACCGCTCCGCCAGCTTCCGTACCTCCTCGGCTACCACCGCGAACCCTTTGCCCGCCTCGCCCGCGCGGGCGGCCTCAATCGCTGCATTGAGAGCCAGAAGATTGGTTTGCTCTGTCAGATCATTGATCACCGCAACAATCTGTCCAATCTGCTTCGAGCGCTCACCCAGCTCCTGGATTGCCTGAGCAGTCGCCTCTACCTGCACCCGCACCCGCTGCATCGCGCCCAGGGTGCGCTCGACGACAGCACCACCGCTCGCGGCCTGCTCCCGATTCTGTCCAGCACGCTCCGTCACTTCCTGCGCCAACTCACCGGCCCGCTGGTTCCGTTCCGCCATTTGTTGCACGAGTTCGGTGGCCCGCTGGAGTGCCCGCCCCTGCTCCTGTGCTGCCTTGGCTACAGCCTGAATGGTCTGACTCATCTCATCGACAGCAGTGGAGGCGGTACTCACCTGCTCGGCCTGGGTTGACGACCCTTGTGCTACGTCTTGTACGGTGCGCGCCACAGCGGTGGTCGCGTCGGCAATTTGAGCGGAGAGCGCCCGCGTCTGGCTCCCAGCCGTGTTCACCTCACTAACTGCCAGCCGAACTTGGCCGACAAGCTCTGCCAAATCGTCCAACGCCTGCCCAAACGTCTCCCCAACTGCCCCCAGCCGTTCCAACATCCGGTTAAATGCCTGCGTCATGCGCGCTAGCTCATCGCGTCCGCGTACCGCTAGCGGCTCGGTGGTCACCGCAAAGCGTGCCGTCAAATCACCGGCTGCCAGTCGGCTCAGTGCCTGCTCCAGTCCAGCCAACTCCCGCTCTGCCAGCTGCTCACTCACCTGCGCCACTAAGCTGACCGTACGCAGTACTGGCCGCAGCACAAGGAAACCGAGCACCAACGCAACGAGGCTCAGGCCTGCTGCACCCAGCATGGCGGAACGCAGCAGAGCAAGCTGTGCATGGGCCTTCTGGGCATTCGCCTGCGCATCAGCCTGCGTAGCACTCTCCACGTCGCGGATCACTTGCAGCAGGGCATCAAACTTCTGGGCAGCGTCGGTCGTCATGTTCTGCTGCGCGGCGGCAAGGTCACCGCTTCGGGAGAACTGCAAGGTTCGCTCCGCCGACTGCCGATAGGTTGTCCACGCGTTACGCAAGCTTTGGATCGCCTGGCGTTCCTCCTCCGAATGCGCCTGTGCAGCGAGGAGGTCAAGGTCAGAGGCAATCTGCTGATCTAGTTCGGCAATGCGCGCATCCAGTTGCTTCCGATACTCGGCGTTCGAAGCCGCACCAACATGAGCGAGGACACTGGCACGCATCTCCACCATGCGGCGTGACGTCTGGCCCAGCGTCGCAAGCACTCCGTTCATCTCCTCGACGGTGTCGACTGACCGCAAGCTGCTCGAGATCCAGAACCAGCCCACGGCGCCAAGCAGGACGAAGATGGCAGCCATTGCCACCAAAATTCCCAGCACTTTCTCCCGGAAACCAAGCATCATTGTGCTACCTCCTGCTGAACAGCAACGTATCGATTGCTGCAGGATATTTCGGACTCTACCGCCCTCTGCTTCACCCCAAAGCTGTGGGAAAGCAGTACCAGCTGCTCAAGGCCACGCTTCTCCCATCGTACTGACCATTTCTCTCCAGGCACCTGGGGAACTCCTCCAAGCCGCGATTGGTGAATCACTTTTCCCCGGCTGAGCACTGTCGACCGGACTATCGAATCCCCAATGCCCGGGAGGGACGCCACACGATCACCCCTCACCGTACCGAAATGACATGGAAGCGCGAAAAGACGTGGTTCGAAAACGACCATTCCCCCATCCCCAAGCAACGTAACCAGTGTCGCATCACCCTCAATGGAACTCTTCAGAACGAGCTTCCCTCCTCAGTACCCTCTCCTGGTGTCCGGGCTCACTGCGTGACACAATTTATGGTTAGTCAGCACTCAAGAGAGATCTCACTGCACTGTGGTCGCTGATCAGGTAGAGCGTCAGGTATAGGCCAGACACTGCAAGGTTGCCGATCGCTCTGTGCACCAGTCCTCGGAGGCTCAGTCGCAGCACGCGTCGCGGACTCGGTCAGCACTGGCTATCACTTCGACCTCCCACTAAAGACCTCTCCTCGAAGCGGCACTTTCCCGCGACTCCAGCCTCCGTCCGCACAGACGACCCACGCACCGCAGCCCTTTCCCTTCAGGGAACACAAGGGAGCGATGACCACATCGCCCACGCAGATGTCCACGCCTTTCGGGTGTGTCGCCTCTCCTCCGGTGATGCTGCCTCCCAGATAGGCGGCGATCACTGCTGACGACCTGACAAACCGAACGCACGACTGCGCCCGGTAGGGGCACGGGCAGCATGCGTTGCGCCTCTCCAGGATGGGGAAAGGTCCACATGTACTGGATACACACGCCGGCCACCCATCGTGGCGTTAGGGTAGAGACAGTTGTCCCTGTTTGTCGGGTAACAAGGAGAGGCGCACCGCCTGGTCAAGGCACCCTGTCTGCCCTTCTTATGCCCCCAGCATCCCGACACCACCTCCTGCCAATCGTTCCACCCACGAGATGCCCCACTGGGGAAGACCCCTGCACAACGCGCCGCTTTCGATCAGGAGCGCAGGCCTCTTCATGGTGCCCTGACAGCAAAGTCATACCCGTACCTTTGGGACAACCGCGGACAACCAGTAGCCAAGACGTCCGACCGCGACCCTCCGGTGCCGTCTGTGCTCTGCGCTCTACTGGACCCAGGGAGACCAGTTCTGGTACCCCATACAACATGCTCGCTGCCCCGCATCGTGTGGTGGAAACGATTCATCCTCCAAAGCTGCAGCCCTGTGTCGCGGTGGGGTAAGGACAGTTAGCGGGCACCATCCTACGTTAAGACACAGGGCAGCATATGACCCAGCCACCCAGCTCACAGCGGGAGTCGGGCAGAGTCCTGGACCACTGGTCAAAGGACGGCTTGACCATCTGTCGTCAACAACTGGGGTAGAGCTTCAGCCCACCAACATGCTCGGCTGGGGCTATCGGCAGGCAAGTACCTTCCCTGGGCTCCCCACGCCAGGGCACGATCAACGGCACTCTGACAAGAGGTCGCATCACCGTCACCGTACGCGTCCAGCACCGTAAAACAGCCGGTATTGACGACAAGCCGTGACATCCCTCAACGCTGCACCACGTTGTGTTCGCAGACGGGAATGGTCCTCAGCACTTCTTGTGCCGTATTCCTGCTTCGGCGGACGTCCCTCGGTGTTACCCCAACAACCGCGCTTCGGCCACCGCTACTTCCACTGCCCTGTGCTCGCCAGCCAGGCAGTCTTATCTTTCTCTCGGCCATCGGGTGCGCCCCAGAGCGCCGCGAGCGCCAGCGACTCCGGCACCACAAAGAGCCATACCGTCTGCTTTTCGTACTGCGGCGGCTGCCCCTTCACCGGCTTCACTGGCCGCTCACTGTAGCCAAAGCTGGCCTGCAAGACGAGCCATCTACCCTGCTCGAGCTCTACCGGGAACTGTGCCGGCGTGACTGCTTCTACTCCATCGAGCAGGATGAGCAGCGGCTGATTGAGCTTGCTCCGCCAAGCACGCGCAAGTACCCCACACGTCACGACATTGCAGACCTCGTGATAGGCTGCCAAGTCGATCTGTTGGGCTTCACTGAGCTGGACATTACCATTCTCGATACTGGGCACCTCCCGGGTTGCTGGCGGCCGTCGCATCCCGATGGCACCCCAGTCGAGCGCTTCAGCCAACGGCTGGAGGAGATAGGCAGGCACCTCCTGCCCGCGCAGATTCAGACGGAAACGAGCCAAGGCCCAACCTGATTGCCGGGGAAACTTACTGCGGTCAAAGTAGCTTCCCACAATAGACTCCGGCAGAAAGCCAACGGAGATACCTAAAAGGGTTGCCACATTCTCCGCGACAGTCGGGAGCAGGTGCTGCTCCCACAACACTGCACGGTACTTTTGCGGCACCTTCGGATTGCGCGTCAGTGGTGCACTTGCCGGAAAGACCGGCGCCACCTTACTCGTCATGACGTGCTCCTTGCCGCTCTTACCCCTCCTTCGCAGCAAAGCCGACGTCGAGCATGGGCTGGTCCGGCAACGCTACCTGCACTCGCACCGCGGCGCCACTGGAGAGACTTGCCCCCACATTGAGGCTTTTTGCCCCACTCACGTAGACTGGCAGTCCCAATCCCATCTGTAGTCCCACCCCCGCCAGATGCCGTTGAATCTGCCCAGCAAGAATGTTTGTGAGCTCGCGCACAGCATCTTGAAGCATTTCATCTTCCCCGTCTGGTCGTTCGCCGAGGAGCACCTCAGCCACAGAGGCCAGCGCCTCAAGTTCACCACCAAGCCAAACCAGCGCCTGAAAGCCGCCCCCACTCGTATCGACGACGGTGACCAGGGCAATTCCCACCGGGGGATGTGCCCAGGGAAGCTCTCCTTCACCCATCACTGTTACCTCAGCACCACAGAGTGGTTCGAGGGCCTCTTTCGCTGCCTGACCAATAAACTCAACCAACCGCCCACTGGTCGTCAGCTCCTGCACGATTGCGTGGCTCACTACCGCGCTCCTCCCCGCCTAATTTCTCAGGCTCGCGCCAGGAGCAGCTCAAGTGCTGCACCAAGAGCTTCCGGTGTCACTGGCTTTGTCAAGAGGTTATCGACCCCGGCCTCTTTAGCCCGCAGCATCTGCTCCTCGGTGCTCTGGCTAGTAATCATGAGAATCGGAGTTCGCCGAGCTGTCCCATTCTCCTTCTCCCGGGCCGCGCGGACGAACTCGATGCCGTCCATCCCCGGCATATTCCAATCGACAATGACAAGATCGAACTTTCCCGGCTCAAACTGTGCCAGCGCCTCTTCACCGTTGTTGGCCTCAGCCACCTCAACCTCGTATCCCACCTGGCGCAGTGAGCGCACATGCATGACCCGCATCATCTTCGAATCATCGACGATCAACACCTTCAGCATCGCGACCCCCATTCGCTTCCGCTCTTGGGCTCAGGCTGGCGAAACCGGCGCGCCGCGCTGAACCCAGCGCACGACCTCACCAGGAATATCGGCAGTAGCCACTACCTTCTGCACCCCACCCCGCGCCAGCGCCGCCTCGATCATTCCCGACACCACCGCCTCCTCGGGTCGCTGTACCAGCGTGTAGGCTCCTGCCGCCTGGAGTTGGGCCATCCCGCTCGCCCCATCGTCTCCCATCCCGGTCAGGATCACCGCCATAGTCCGCGGCCCCCATCCCGCCATCGCCACCGAGGCGAACGCTCGGTTGACATTCGGCACATAGATATCCCCCTGCTCCGGCGGCACAACCTGCAGCCGCCCGGCCCGCGTCAACAGCACATTACGACCACCTGGCGCCACCAGCACGGTGTCCGCTACCACGAGCTCCCCGTCCTCTGCCTCACGGGCCGCGTACTGCCCAACCCGCGCCAATCGTTCGGCAAAGCTTCGCGTGAAGTTGGGCGGCATGTGCTGCACCACCAGAATTCCTAACCCCAGCCCAGTCGGCAATGTTGCGACCAGCTCACTCACCACTGCTGGCCCACCAGTAGAGGATCCGATCAGGAGCAGCCGCTCGGCTGGTCGCCGCAACGGCTCCGCTAAGGGGCTCGTCATGCGGCGACCATTCGCACGCACCCCAACTGTTTCTGTGGTGGTGCGTGGTCTCACGACCTCCGTAGCCGAGCGCTCCACGCCGCTTACTGACGGACGCTTTTGGAGGCGAACACCAGCCTGTACCAGTGCTGAACCGAGGTCCGATGCAACGCGACGCACTGCTCCCGGAACAATCTCTGGAACCGATACGGTGGGCAGATTCCGGGGGATCCGCACTCCCGGGCCAGCGGCAACGACCAGTGGCCAATCGCTGAGGTGCGGCAGTGCCTCGAGAACTGCTCCATTGACCAATGCATCCACCAGAAGTACGACCGGCTCGCCCGGTGCAAGCCGCGTCTGCAACTCTTCAAGCGTTCGCACTTCTCCTACGAGTTCCACCTCGGGCAACAGACGCAGAGCTTGCCGGAGAGCCACACGAGTCATCGGCGAAAAGCTGATCAACAAGACAGGAACAGGTTCGCCTTGCCGCAACGTTCGTTCAGTCCCGCCCCGCACCTGTTTCCGATAGAGGTAGGCACCAGCCATTGCTACCCGCTCAAGCTTGTCCGGTAGCCGCTCCAAGGTCTCTGCCGAGCCGATCACAAAGATTCCGCCCGGCAGGAGCGCTTCCACAAAACGGTGAACAAGCTCGTGGCGATGCTCGGCGGTAAAGTACATGAGCGTGTTTCGGCAGAAGATCACAGCAAAGGGCCCCGCCGGTACTCGTTCAACCAGATTG
>CALIMB010000099.1 GCA_938028665.1 uncultured Thermomicrobium sp.
TCCAACGCGGCCTCGCAAACTACTCGTTCATAAGCAGGAACTCGATTACCTGCGGGGGAAGCTCGAAAAGCGAGGTTATACCTTGGTACCGCTGCGGCTCGTCATCCGACGTGGCTTGGCGAAGGTTGATCTAGGGCTGGCCCGCGGCAAAAAGCAATATGACAAGCGCGAGGCGATTGCTGAGCGTGAGGCGCGGCGTGAAATTGAGCGAGCACTCCGTCCACGGTGATGCGCTTGCGTTGCACCGTAGAGCGTTGGATGCGTCTTTCCTGAGGGGGACGGCGTCGGAACCGCCGTGTCCACGCTGCTCGCTGGCGTTTGGATAAGTGGAGGGATTCCGTTCGGCTGCAGATGTCCTGCATTGTTAGGCGGTGATCAACTGCGTGAGTTCTCAGTGTTTGACTGAGGGCGGATCAGCCAATTTGTGACACGTTCTTGCAGTTCAGCACGAGAAGAGGCGCAGAGCCAGGCGGTGGTTGACTCCGATATCAGGGAGCAAGCAGGAGTGCTGCGAGCGAGCGGTGTCCCGGGAGTGCTCGCTGGGCAAGTTTACGGTTGAGATCGACGCACTGGAAGAAAAGTTGTTTCTTCCAGTGAACGGGGTGCTTGGCTTCAGTGCTCACTTCAGAACGTTCCAAATGCGCCTCGCCGAGACACCGAGTGACTGGCTGGGTGAGTGTTCTGGCTGAGCATCTTCCTTGTTCCGGAACTAGTGAAGTGAAGCAAGTACGAACTTCTCCTGGGCTGCCGGCGAGTTTCTGGGCATAGGGGAACCCTTGTTCGGTGGGCGTGTGGTTGGCTATACTTGTTATTGCGCTCGCAGCCACGGCTCGAGGGGATGACCGGTTTCGACAGGGCCGTAGGTGCGGGGATTGCAGGCCGAGGTCGCCCACGAACTCGTAAAAAGGGGCAGCAAAGTAACTGGCAAGCGCGAACTCGCTCTGGCTGCGTAAGTAACGCGGCCACGTCTGCCCGGACCTCTCCCCGGTGGGTCCGGAGCGGGCGTCGCAAGACCGGGGTGCCCCTTGCCCAAGCGCCGGTGCGGGCGAGGTCAAGCGTGATCCGGCTCGGCTGACTGGGATCCTGTCGGTGGGAGCCCAGCAGCGACAAAAAAGCACCGACTACGCCTGTAGGAGATCCTCGGCTGAACGCTCTGGACGGGGGTTCGACTCCCCCCATCTCCACCAGACAGACCCTCAGCCTGATGGCTGGGGTTCTTTGTTCTTGTTGTCGTCTATCGCTGTCTCCCAGCGTTGACCTCTCCCCTGCTTTGCCACTGTCTTTCCATGCCAAGCTTCGTGGAGACGTACCCGCACCCACTTTCGGAAAAGAACCGGTGGCGCCCAGAATGACGCTCGCCTTACCCTGAGAACATTGCCTGCCAAAAATCCACGAACTCTCGTGGCCGCTGTCCCGTGAGCAAGAGCATCGCGGAACGGTTTCTTTCTTGTCAGGGCTGGTGCACTCCCATGTGCAGCTCTTCTTGCCGACCACACGGGTGTGCAGGAATGCGAATCCGTGTGTCGTTCGCGCCGTACATCGCTGTGTCAACGCGCGGCGTGGTCGACCCGAACATGGTGGCTTGACAAGAAAGCTGTACAGACCGGTGGGGGATTCTGGTTTAGCTGTAACCGACCCGTGCTAAGAGGAGTTCGTACCGATCGCCACTCCGCCGGACGGTGAAGAGGCAGCCTGCATAGTGGATCACCGCTCCCTCTTCGAGATCAGCCGGAAGCGGGACGATTCGTGACCCGATGGGTATCCGGATTGGCGCAAGCTTGGCGAACTGGTTCGGATCATCCTCGCCATAAGGTGAATGTTCACCGCAACGTGGGCAGTATCCCATAGGCCGACTCCTCCGAATTTAGCCGCGTGTTCGCGCTTGTCTTCCAGCGAAATAGGCGGCTACGCCACTCAAGAGGCCAGCGTACACTGCGGCAGAGAGACCAAAGAACCACAGTGTTGCCAAGCCAAGTGTCAAGTGTGCTAGATGGGGCAGGAGGATACCAACGCCGATGCCAGCCAGGAGTGCTTCAAACACGCCGAGTAGCAAGGCGTCGCCTCCTTGGAGTCGACAGAGGAGACCAGCGGCGAAACCGCCAACCAACGGTGAGAGCGGACCGAGCACAAAGTGCAACCCGGGAATTGCAATACCGATGACCATCGTGAGGAAGGCGATCGAGAGAGCCTTGGCCAGTCGGCTGACTCGCTTCATTGTTGCGCTCCTTCGCGCACAGCAGCGGTCTGGGCCAGTGCTTGACGGATCAACGTGAAGTCGCGCTCACTGATGCGATGCAGCTGACCTTGGAACGCCAGCCGCCAGTGCTCGGGCGGCCATTTCTTCGTGTGGTCGAGCATCAGGGCGATTTCCTCAGCCGGAACCGTTAAGCCGGGTGGCAACACGATGTCGGGCTCGATCTGAACTCGCCAGGGATAGTCTTCGCTCGCTTTCTTCGGGTCACGACTTGTCCAGATCGGCGTGTGGTCCTCAAAGACTGTCGAGGTGACAGTCGCGGTCGCAGCAAAACCTTGAACACCTGTGACGTAATACACCAACCGGTCGCCCGGTCGCATCGATTCAGCCTTCTTGCGGTGTCGTGTTTTAAAGCCTTGAAGGCGAAAGCCATGGGCACGCGTCGCCTCGAGATTCTCCGGGGAACCGACGAGAATCCAGTACTGCACTGCTGACACGGATAGCTCCTTTCCGGCTTGGCCATCTCTTGCTCTTCTCGCAGTGTACCTTGTAGCTCGGCCTGTCCGCCGAGTGGGTGCTGCGCTGGCTTGGACGCGTAACCAGTGAGGATGCGGCATGTCACTCTGTGAGTCCGGCGTGTGTTGTGGTTGTCCAGGCTTCGGCCGATGGTCTTGCGGTGTTGCCAAGCGCTCCTCTGCCTTCCTCACCCAGCTTTGAGAGCCGGCGCGCGTTCTGGCTGGCCACCACTTTCCCGAGCAGACAGGCTGGTGCCTCGACAGGTCGCTGCTTGCGCCGGCAGACGATTGCGTCGCATGCAAGCGCGGCGCATACTTGAAGCGACTTTCGGCGTCGACTCGATGCCTCACGCCAAAGAGGGAGCGGACCCGCAGGAGGACAAAACCATGGACCGTGCAGCGCTCCGTACCCGTTTAAGTGAGATAGTCGGGCCCGACGGGCTCCTTGATGATCCGGACGAGCTCCTAGTCTACGAGTACGACGCCTCGGACGAAGTGTTTGCTGGCTACCACCGGCCTGACTTTACAGTGCTGCCGCAGACAGCAGAACAGGTCAGTGCGGTCGTCCGGCTGGCCAATGAGGTTGGGCTGCCGGTCATCCCGCGGGGTGCTGGTACTGGGCTTGCTGGCGGTGCGCTGGCGCTGCGCGGTGGCATTCTGATCGTCCTCACACGGATGAACCGTATCCTCGAGGTCAACGAACGCGATGGGTATGCGATCGTGGAGCCAGGTGTCATCAACTTGGAGTTAAGCACGGCGCTCCAACCGCGTGGATACTTTTTCGCTCCGGATCCCGCCTCTCAGCGTGCTTGCACAGTTGGCGGTAATGTTGGGAACAACTCCGGTGGGCCGCACTGCCTCAAGTACGGAGTAACAACGAACCACATCCTGGGACTCGAGGTCGTCCTGCCGGATGGCGAACGGATCTGGACTGGCGGGCCAGTGCCGGAAACCCCGGGAGTGGACCTCACCGGTGTTCTGGTTGGTTCGGAAGGCACGCTTGGGATTGTCACCAAGGTGATGGTCCGCCTCACACGCCTGCCGGAGGCGGTCAGTGTTCTGTTGGCAGCCTTTCCCGATATTGAGACGGCCTCACATGCCACCTCGGCGATTATTGCTGCCGGGATCTTGCCGGCCGCACTGGAGATGATGGACCACCTAACGATCAAGGCGGTGGAGGATGCCTTTCACGCCGGTTATCCGCGCGAGGCCGGTGCGGTCCTTCTAGTTGAGCTTGATGGTCTGCAGGAGATTGTTGCCGACAACACCCAGCGTGTCGCTGAACTCTGTCGGCAGCATAGCGCCTGGGAAGTCCGTGTCGCTCGTACAAAGGAGGAGCGTGACCTCCTCTGGCTGGGCCGTAAATCGGCATTTGGTGCGATGGGACGCCTTGCGCCCAACTACTATCTCGTCGATACGACCGTCCCGCGCACCAAGCTTCCTGCTACCATGCGCCGGGTCGAGGAGCTGAGTCGCGAGTACCGGCTCCCGATTGCTAACGTCTTTCATGCCGGAGACGGGAATCTCCATCCTTTGGTCCTGTTTGACCGGCACCGTCCTGGTGAGGTGGAGCGGGTGCTTGAGTGCACGACGGAGATCCTCCGGTACTGCGTTGATGTAGGAGGGACCCTTTCCGGCGAGCATGGTATTGGCTTTGAGAAACGTGACTACATGACACTCGTCTTCACCACTGAAGATCTCTGTGCGATGGCCGGGCTCAAGCGGAGTTTCGACCCACGCGAACTCTTTAATCCCGAGAAGGTGCTGCCAACCGGATTCCGCTGTGGTGAGGTGGCGGTGCTCCGCCAGCAGGCACTGGCGCAGCGCTTTGGCTTGGAATACGTCTGAGGTGGGACAGCATGACCGGAACGACGCGGCTTGCGCCGGACATGGCGCTCCAGCGCCTTGGGGAACTTGGGAGTCGATGTGATCCGTTAAATTACACGGTCGACGGTAGACAACCGCGTGTTGCCATCAGAGTCGCTTCGCCAGAGGCGGTAGCAGAGGCATTGGCGGTCTGTGCGAGTGGTGGTCTGGCCTTAGTCCCGTGGGGCGGCGGCGGACAGATGGGACTTGGCAATCTTCCGGAGCGGTACGATGTGGCGCTTGATCTCCGGGAACTCAAGGCGGTGGTTGACTACGAGCCGGACGACCTCACGATCGGGGTGCAGGCGGGTTGCTCGTTGGCGTATCTTGCTACGATCCTGAGCGAGCATGGACAAATGCTCCCGCTCGATACCCACGACCCGGAGCGGATCACCATCGGTGGTCTGGTGGCAACCGGTTTGGGCTGCCCTCGCCGTTTTGGCTATGGCAGTCTGCGAGATCTGATCATCGGGATCACCGTTGCGCTGCCGGACGGTACTCTCGCTCGCGGGGGCGGGATGGTGGTCAAGAACGTCTCAGGTTATGACATGATGCGACTGCACTTCGGCGCGCTCGGTTCACTTGGCGTCATTGTCCGAGCCAACTTCAAGCTGTTACCGTTGCCGGAAGCACAAGAGACGCTACTCGTTACGTTCCGCGCGCTCGAGGAGGCAATGAACGGAGCACTCGCGGTGCGCGGCTCACAGCTTGCCCCGACAGCCCTGGCACTGCTTGCTCCAGGAACGGCGGAGCGGTTTGTGGGGATGGCGCGATGGACACTTGCCGCGCGCTGCGAGGGACCGGACGGTGCGGTCCGGCGGCAGGCGGAGCGGTTGCGTGAGACAGCAGCCTCGCTAACAAGTGATGCCTACGTACTGGAGCACGAGGAGACCCTGCGCTTTTGGTCTTCTCTGCAGGGAAAGCTCGCCGCGACGCCGCTCACTGACCGCATTCGAGTACGCATCGGTGAGGTGCCATCTCGACTTGGTGAACTCGCTGCCCAGCTGGTGAGTGTGTGGGATTCAGTACTGGAAGATCTGGTTCTCGACGTCGGGAGCGGGCTTGCTTTTGCCACCTTGGCTGGAACCGTTGAGGAACTTCGTGCGGCTTGGCTGGACCTGGTTGCCTACGGCCGACACGCGACCATGCTCGCTGCGCCACACGAAGTAAAGGTCGGCTATGACGTGTTTGGACGACATCCCGAGGGTGTAGCCATCATGCAGCGGCTCAAGGAGACGTTCGACCCAGAGCGGACGCTCAATCCGGGGCGGTTCATTGCTCTACTCTGATGCGGACGGACAGGAGGCTACGATGGTGGCCGTACCGGAGTCGACACGGGTGCGGGGGTTCAGCGGTCGCGACGCACCGTCGTTCGATCTCATTCGTAAATGTGTTCACTGTGGATTTTGCTTGCCCTCCTGTCCGACTTACCGGATCACATGGCGGGAACGCTCGTCCCCACGCGGGCGGATTTGGCTCATGAAATCGGTTGCTGAAGGGCGTCTCGACCTACTCGATCCGGTGTTTGCCGAGGAAATGCAGCTCTGCCTGAACTGCCGTGCCTGCGAAGCAGTGTGCCCGAGCGGTGTCCACTACGGGCAAATTCTCGAAACATCGCGTGCCCAGCTGGTGCAGCATCGTCCCCAATCACTGCGGGAGCGGCTGTATCGGATGCTTGGATTCCGTATCCTGCTCGGCGACATGCACCGCTTCCGGACGGCGAACAAGCTGCTCCGATGGTACCAGCGGAGCCCGTTGCGCACCCTGGTCCGTCGCAGTGGTATTCTGCGTGTCTTGGGCCTTGAGCATGCTGAAGCCATGCTCCCGACCATTCCCGCGCGCTTCGTCGTGCCTGATGGACGCTTCTTCCCGGCAGAGAATGAGCGTCGCGGCCGGGTCGCGCTGTTTACTGGTTGCGTGATGAGCACGGCCTACGCGCATGTTCATGAGGCAACGATCCGCGTGCTGACACGAAACGGGTTTGACGTTGTGCTCGTTTCAGGCCAGCAGTGCTGCGGCGCCTTACATGTGCATAGTGGCGAGCTGGAGCAAGGTCGCGAGTTGGCACGTCGCAACATCGAGGCGCTTGAGTCCCCGTATCTGGATGCAGTGATTGTCAACGCTGCTGGGTGCGGTGCGATGTTGAAGGAGTACCCGCAGCTTCTGCAACTTGATCACAGCTATTCGGAGCGGGCGCGGGCGTTCGCTGTCAAAGTGCGTGATGTGCTTGAGTTCTTGGTCGAGCGTGGATTGACGGCTCAACCGGGGGCGCTGCCGTGGTCTGTAACCTACCAGGAGCCGTGTCACCTCGCTCATGCGCAGCGGATCACGCAACAACCGCGCGTGCTGCTCCGTGCGATTCCGCAGCTCCGGATCGTGGAGATGGCGGAATCGGCGCTGTGTTGCGGCTCTGCAGGGATTTACAATCTCCTGCAACCGGATATGGCGTCGGCACTACTGGAACGCAAGCTGGACAACGCGCTCGCCACCGGGGCAGAGGTCATCGTGTCAGCCAACCCGGGGTGTATGCTCCAGCTGGAAGCTGGGCTTCGGGCGCGTGGCTTGCGTGTTCCTGTGCTCCATCTCATTGAAGTCTTGGATCGCGCATACACGGCGGCAACGGTGCCGGCGGCACGTGCCCTTCCGGTTGCTGCCGAGTGAAGTTGTCCAGGAGTCAGGTAAAGGAGACAAAGGAGCCTGCACGGTGCATCTTCGGCAAGCATTCCTGCTTGGCTGTTTTGCTCTGTTCGTAGTCACGTTCAGCAGTGCTCAAGCTCAAGAGGCAGGGACGATTTCTGGTCGTGTACAGAATGGGACATCCGGGGGAGGGAGCGTCGCTGGCCTCACCGTAACGCTGCGTCACTTTACTGGCATGCAACTTGCGGAGGAGCGTCAAGCTCAGGTTGGTCAGGACGGTTCGTTTGTCTTCGAAGGGCTTGCGACCGGCGATCAGGACGCATATCTCCTCGTGGCGCGCTATGCCGGCGTCGAGTATGTTAGCCCGATGGTGCAGCTCAACCAACAGCCCCAGCAGACGGTTGAGCTCACTGTGTACGAGACAACGAACGATGCGAAGGCGGTGCGCCTGAACTCCCGGTCAATCGTGATCGCTGGCGCTTCACCCGAACTCCGTTCGGTCGATGTCATGGATATTCTCATTGTCGAGAATGGTGGCGACCGTACCTATCTTGGTGAAGCGAACGGCGTTGTACTGCGGATCCCGCTCCCCCAGGGGGCCCAGGAGATCAGTCCACAGCCTGGCTTCAACTATGGGCAACCGCGCCTGGAAAATGGTGTGCTTTTGACGACGGGCCCACTACCACCTGGTCAGCAGACAGTGGTTTTGAGTTACACGGTTCCCTATGAAGGGACACGCGCGACACTTTCTGTCGGTACAGCGATGCCGACCGGAACACTTCGTGTACTCGTACGTGATGGGACATACCGCTTGAGTTCGCGCAGCCTGATTGATACAGGAACGGTGGTAGTGAGCGGGGTCACTTATCGTGTTCTGGCAGTCGATGCACCGGTTGTTGGTGACACGCACATGGTACAAGTGAGCGGCTTGCCACGGACAGGGTTCTTGCTTGACTTGCCGCTTGGGCCGAGTATCGCCATTACAGTTGGGCTCATTGGCATCATCGCTGCTGGGACTTTGGCGTTCATTACCCTGCAGCGACGGCGTTCCCGCACCGTCAGTCCGGACGGAGGGGATCGAGTTTCCGATGAGCGGCTCCGGTTGGCGGCTGAGCTCAACCGACTGGATGAGGCACGAGCGGCGGGAGAATTGGACGAAGCAGAGTATGCGGAGCGTCGGTCAGTTGTGCTGCGGCAACTCCGGGAGCTTGTGTTGCGTGAGAAGGGGCTCGAGGGGGGGCCGTAGCGGACTGTGCTCTTGAGCTCGCGGTTGAAACTCATGTGGCGCAAAAGATATCGAAGGGAGACATGAATCATTATGCCGCGGCCAGTGCAACCAGATGATTTGGCAGCACTGCGTTTGGTCAGCGATGCCCAGATCTCACCGGACGGGAGAGAAATTGCCTTTGTCGTTACCACTATGGATCTTGCAGCTGACAAATACCGGTCAGCGATCTGGTTGGTTGATCGTACTGGCCAGTCGCCACGGCCGTTCACTGCAGGAACAGATCGAGACACGATGCCGCGTTGGTCTCCCCACGGTGAGTGGCTCGCATTTTTGTCCGACCGTTCAGGGAGCGACCAGCTCTGGGTAATTCCGCGGCATGGTGGTGAAGCTCGTGCGCTGACGCGCTTCGCCGAGCCGGTGACGAGTTTCGCCTGGGCACCAGATGGTGAGCGCCTGGTGGTGGTTACACGAGCTGTCCAGGCCGAAGGGAAGCCGGAGTCAGAAAGCGACGTGGTGCGGCTCACCGCGTTGCGTTACCGATTTGATGGGCAACGCGGGTTTCTTCATGAGCGGCGTAGTCACCTTTGGCTGGTTGGCCTGCATGATGGCCAGGTACAACGTCTGACCGATGGTGACTGGGACGACGACTGGCCAGCCTGGTCACCTGACGGGAGAGCCCTGGTCTTCGTATCGAACCGGACGCTGGAGCGCGAATGGAACGCAGCAAGCGAGCTCTGGTTCCTCGCACTCGATGCGGATGGGCAGGTCAGGGAACTCCGGCCCGTCGTGGCAGGAAGCCATGTAGCACTGCTACGTCCCGTCTGGTCGTGGGATGGACAGAGGATTGCCGCAGTCGGTCATCTAGAGGCGTGGGCAGGTTCGGCGCGGCACAAGCGACTATGGATAGTCAATCCCGATGGTAACGATCTCCAATGCCTCACGGAGACCTTTGATGCGACATTGGAAGACGTGCTGTTGACTGATGCATTTGGGCCCTCGCGTCCAGGACTCGCCTGGTCACCGGATGGACGGTGGATCTACGCGCAGGTGAGCGAAGGTGGGGCAGTGCATCTCTACCGCTTCTCGGTCGAGGGAGGATTTCCTACTTGTCTGCTGGGTGGGCAGCGTCGCGTTCTCGATTTCAGCCTGAGCAAGGACGGACGGTGGATTGCTGCAACGATTGCCGATCCGCAAGACCCCGGGACGGTCTGGGTTTTGGCCGTTGATGGGAGTGAGGCGAGACCACTCTTCGATCCTAACGCCGAGTGGAAGGGTCAGGTCGATCTCGTCCCAGCGGAAGAGCTCTGGGTACCGAGCCCGCTTGACGGGAAGCTGATCCATGCTTGGGTGATGAAACCAGTTGGAATGTCCGCAGGGGAACGCTGTCCGCTGGTGTTGTCCATTCACGGTGGTCCACACGCGATGTATGGCTGGGCCTATAGCCACGAGTTCCAGGTGCTTGCCGCTCGTGGCTATGCGGTCGTCTACGCGAATCCGCGGGGCAGCCAAGGCTATGGGGAGGAGTTCCTCGCCTGTACGCGCGGTGCGTGGGGTGAGGCGGACATGCCTGATCTGATGGCCGTTGTTGATGCGGTGTTGGCACAGGGATGGGTTGATCCAGAACGGCTCGGCGTCTGCGGAGGATCGTACGGCGGCTACATGACAAACTGGATCATCGGGCATACCGACCGCTTTAAAGCGGCCGTTTCCATGCGTTGCGTCTCAAATCTTCTGAGCATGTATGGAACGAGTGACATTGGAGTCTTCTTCAACGAGTGGGAACTAGGGGCGGCACCCTGGGAGGATCCAGAGCGGTATCGGCGCCTCTCGCCGCTCACCTATGCGCCGAACATCCGGACGCCGCTTCTCTTGCTTCATGCCGAGGAGGACTGGCGTTGCCCGGTCGAACAGGCCGAGCAGCTGTTCGCTTGGCTACGCCGGCTCGGCCGCACAGTGGAACTGGTCCGTTTCCCAAATGAAGGGCACAATCTCACGCGCAGTGGACGCCCACGTCACCGGATCGAACACCTGGAGCATGAGCTACGTTGGTTCCAGACTTATCTCTGATCGGCAGCCTTCTCTTTGAGGAACTCGCTCGCATCGACTCGCTCGATGATTTCGCGGCCGCGGGAAAGAACCGCGCTTGCGAAGTCGTCCGACAGCTGCCGCAGCCGTACCCAGCGTTCGAGTAACCCGACTGGATCGTTGCGTGTCTCGTGGCTGATGTCAATGCGGGGCCGTGCGCTACGTTCGGTCTCGATCGTGATCCCGGCGACGTACGTTGCACCAAGCTCGAGCAGCCAGCGGCGGATCTCGTGAGCGCGGATCACAGCGGCTCTCTCAGGCGAGGTAGTCACAATAAGGCGGACGATCGCATTACGGAATTGATCGGCTCGGCGTTCCAGGACGGAACGAATCTGTTCCATAGGGCTTTCACTAGTGACCTCGAACCGGACAGTGCTCATTGCGCGCGTTCGCAGTGGGCGAAACTGCCAAGTCACCTGGCGTGGATAAACACCAGGTTCAATAGAGACGATGACGAAGCCCTTTTCCTCGCGCTCCTCGCCGAAGTCAATACGCTCGATACTCCCAGCATAAATGACAGGCGGCTGCTGATGGATGATCTGGAACGAGTGCAAGTGACCCAGCGCTACGTAATCGATTGGCGCACGGTCGATTCCGAGTTCGTCCAGAGCGAAGAGCGGATCGCTTCCGAGAAGAACGCTGCGTTCGCTCCCGAAGCGGCCCCCTTCGATAGTGAGGTGTGCAAGGAAGATGGCTGGGTATGTCGGATCAAGTGCGGCTAAAAGAGCCTGTGCTTGTGCACTGATCATCTCCCGGAAGTGGCGCTCAAACTCATGCTCTGGTAATGCTCTGAGTTCGTCATCCGCGAGAAGCTGGCGCATTGGCATCCAAGGTAATGCAACAATCTGCAGCGGTCCGTGCTGTGTTGGCACGGTGAGGAGATCAGGTCGGCTGGCAACTCTGATGCCAGGAAGCTGGAGAGCGGCATAAATGTCCATCGGCGTCGAGCGAGATGGACTCCGGGGGCGATCGTGATTGCCGACCAAAAGGACAGTGGGGATCGCAGCAGCAAGGAGTCGCTGAATCCGTGCCGCGAAGTATCGCTGCAGCGTTGGGCTTGGCTCAGCATTCTTAAACGCATCCCCAGCGAAGAGCACGGCATCGACGTGCTCCGTGATTGCGGTGTCGATGACCTGATCGAGCGCGTCGAGGAAGTCTTGTACGCGCGAGCTGTATCCGAGTTCCGGTCGGAACTGGCCGTGTGTTTCCACTCCCAAATGAAGGTCGGCAAAGTGCAAGAGTCGTAACGGCATTCCCTTGTTCTCACTCTCCGATCAACAGTCGCAGCCGACGCTCGTCGGTCGTTTTCCCGGTCCGAGCACGAACGAGGTTCAGAAGCTCGCTGCGACGATAGTCACGAGTGCGGATTGCAACTGGCATACGGACCGCATGACCGACGATCACGCACTCCTGGCGTGGGCTCAAATTGGCGAGGAGGTTGCGGAGTCCCGAGCGGTCGGCTACGCCGGTGAGGACCGCTTCGATGTCCTGCTGGTCGCTGAGTGGGCCGATGATCTTGGTACCGAGCTGGGAGAGAATCTCGCGATCGATACTCGAGGGACGCTGGTCAACAATCAGGAGCGTGACACGGTACTTCCGCATTTCGCGCGCGATGGTGCCGAAGATTGATTGGCGCGCTGCCTCAGGTGTGAGGAACTTGTGCGCTTCCTCAAGAACGATGACGAGAGGACGAATGCTTATCTCGCTCCCGAACCGCTGTGCCTCAAGCACCTCCTCGGTATACCGCTCGTGGATGCGCCGAGTGAGCAGGTTCGCCACCAGCATATAGTCGAGGAAGGAGTCGTAGCGCCCAAACTGAACAATAATATGCGTTCCCTTCTGAAGCTTAGCGATGATCTCGTCGATGACGGATGTGTCCAGTGACTGCTGCATATAGGGACGTTGGACGAGGCGTGCCAGTTTGCTGCGTAAGGCGTTCAGTGAGGACTCGGCGACGCCGGTGCGGGCACAGAACTCTTTCACGTGGTCGGCATCGAGTGCACGCGTCTTGATGATCCAGTCTTTTCCGAAACTGGCTCGCAGGTGGTGGGCTACTGTGGCAAAGGTGGGATTGAGGTTGAGCTCTTCGGCGAGGAGCTCGATATCTTCTGGCTCAATCTGGTCAAGGCCAATCTGGATTGTCCGCGCTGCAGCACTCCGATCGGTACGGTCGTCGAGTGTGTAGATTTGGACTCGTGTGTTGCCGAAAAGCTCGGCAAGCCCAACGAGTTCCGGCTGATCGCTGGGGGCGCGCGCATATTCGTTATGCATATCGAAGAGGAGTATCGAGACATGGTCGGCCAGGATGAGACCGGCAAGCAAAAGACGTGTCAGGACGCTCTTGCCACTGCCACTCTGTCCAAAGACACCATTGGAGCGCTTGACGAGCTCCTCCAGATCGAGAGGCACAGGAATATCCATCGCGGGAGGGGTGCCGAGAGCGAAGTGGGTCGCGTCTTCCTGGCCGAAGACGCAGGCGAAATCCTCAGCTGTTGCCTGACGCAAGCGTGCGAAGTGCGGAGGAATTGTCCGAGCTGGTTGCGGCTGTTCGCTGCCGACCTGGAGTACGAGTGAGGGACGAATCTCCGCGGTGGCATAGGCATGCGTACCGCGGAGCACGCGATGCAGAAAGGGCGAGTGTAGTGGCGGATCGGCAGTGAGGGCGGTGTCGGTCGTCGCCAGTGCGAGATCGGTGACCATGCCAAAGTAGCGATGCTCGTCCCCTTCGACGACGACGAAGCTGCCGACGCGCAGCCGCTCAACAGCGGAGGGATCAAGCAGTCGTACCCGAAGGCCCTGACTAAAACTGCCGTCGGTAACAACGCCAAGAAGTTCCTGTGTCAACATCGAGCTCGCGGTTCCTCGTTGTCCGTCGAGCGGCACCACACTTCGTCCGTTCGCCTGCAGACGTTTCCGCGCAGCGGATTGTACCATGGAGACAGAGCACAGAAGGCAGGGCGAGAGAGCATGCTGGATAACGAATGGGAAACACTTGCCGAACTTTTGAAGGCACCGGCCGACCTGAGCCGACGGGTCCTGGCGGGACCGGTTGGTCGGTTGCAAGCGCTGCACTGGATCACGCGCGCGGCGACGAGTAGTCTCGATCTGGACGACATGCTCAGCACGGTGACACGCGTACTCCGTGAGACAATGCGGGTCGACTCCTGCGGTATCTTCCTCTATGACGAATCCTCCGGTACGTTGACCCTACGGGCTGTTGACGGTATTACTCCTGATCGGCCAGGGCGGATGACTTTGCCGCTGGGCGTGGGGATCACGGGGCAGGCTGCTCTTACCCGGCGCCTGCAGATTGCCTACGATGCACCACGTCATCCCGCCTACGTCGACTATCCGCATGTCGATGACCGGCCATTTGCCAGTCAGGTCTCGGTGCCACTGTTGTCGCGCCAACCGGGACGCCTTCTTGGCGTGCTCAATGTGCTGACCTTGGAACCACGTGAGTTCTGGCCTGAGGAGATCGATTTCTTGGAGACGGCGACTGGGGAGATCGCGATCGCGATTGAGAACGCGTTGCTCTATAGCGAGACAGATGCGGAACTGCGGCGTCGGATTGCGCAGTTGGAGCTCCTACAGCAACTCTGGCGCGCCATCGCCTCGACGCTCGATCTTGGAGAGTTGTTAGGGACGATCGCCGCGCGAGCGCTGGAGCTGTCCGGTGCGAGAGGAGTTGCTATCTATCGGCAGTCGCGTGCCAGCGGCGAGTTGGAGCTCCTCCATGCAGCACCCGCAGAATGGTTCGCGCGTCAGGCGAGGAACTTAGAACAGTCTCTTCGATCAGCCGTCCAAGACGTCCTCGACGGCGGAGCAGCCGTATGGCGAGATCCAATTAGTGAAGAATGGGCAGTCTATGTCCTCCCCATGATCACAGGGCGCCGTGCGGTTGGTGCGCTCTGCTTACTGTACCCTGCCAGGCGACCAGCGCCAGAACAGACAGGTCTGTTGCATGCCTTCACCGACACTGCCGCGATCGCTATTGAAAACGCGGAGCTGTACGAGGAAGCGCGGCGCGGATTGGCACGAGCCTCCACGCTTCTCCGCGAGTTACACCATCGGGTGCGCAATAACCTCCAGACGGTTGCGGCTCTCCTCTCACTCCAGGCCCGGCGGGCCGGCCCCGAAGCGCGAGCGGTTCTCCAGGATGCAGTGAGCAGGGTCCGTAGCTTGACCGTCGTTCATGACCTGCTGAGCGGTCGCGAGCTCTCGGAAGTGCCACTTGTGGAGTTGGCACGCATCGTGGTGACCCAAGCGGTGCACTCGCTCTACGGTGACGAGCTGGCTGTCCAGTGGTCGGTTGAGGGGGACGATGTTGTAGTCTCCTCGCGGCAGACCACCGTGCTTGCACTCCTACTCAATGAGTTCGTCACCAATGCGGCGCGACACGGTTTTGCTGACCGCGCGGGGGGACGGCTGAGCGTTCGAGTGAAGAGCGAAGGCGAGCGTGCTGTCCTTGAGGTTGAAGATGACGGACGGGGATTGCCAGCCGACTTTGATCCGTTGCGCGCACGAGGTTTGGGATTGCAGATCGCTCGGACGCTTGCTGAGGTCGATCTTCGCGGTGAACTTGAGATCGGCCCAGCGCCAAGTGGTGGAACGCTGGTGCGTGTACGCTTTGTACCTGAAGCGCATAGGGAAGCGCAGAAAGGCAGTGTGAGTTGACGCCGGTCGCTCCACGTGCCGATACTCGAGCCGAATAGTGTGGGGCGTAGGAAGTGGGAAGGGAAGTATGGGAAACGAGGGTTTCACAGGGTATTGGGCAGTGATCCTTGGAGCGTCGAGCGGCTTTGGGGCAGCAACGGCACGGGAGCTCGCCCGGGCTGGCATGCATGTCTGCGGTGTCCACCTTGATCGTCGGGCGACACTTCCGATGGCTGAAGCGGTCAAGGCGGATGTGGAGGCGGCCGGAGTCGAAGCACTGTTCGTAAACGCCAACGCTGCGGATGTTGAGACGCGACAGCAGGTTACCGAGGCGCTGAGGCAGCGGGGTGCCCGCGTTCGTGTTCTTATGCACTCCTTAGCCTTCGGAACGCTCCGTCCGTATATCGACGAGGATCCTGGACAAGAGGTTTCGCAGAAACAGCTGGAGATGACGCTTGACGTTATGGCAAACTCGCTTGTCTATTGGACGCAAGATCTCTTCCATGCTGAACTCTTTGAGCGCGACGCTCGGATCTTTGCCATGACCAGCGAGGGTTCAACGCGTGTATGGCGCGGGTATGGGCCGGTGTCAGCGGCAAAGGCAGCGCTGGAAGCGCATGTTCGCCAGTTGGCTGTGGAACTGGCCCCCTATGGGATCACTGTCAATGCCATCCAGGCGGGGGTGACACCAACGCCAGCACAGGCCAAGATCCCCGGCGCTGAGGAGATGCTACGCGAGGCAGAGCGGCGGAATCCGAGTGGACGCCTCACCAGCCCCGAGGACGTTGCGCGAGCCATTCGTGTCTTGAGTACGCCAGGGCTGACGTGGATCACTGGGAATGTTATTCGCGTCGACGGGGGTGAGGCACTCGTCCCCTGACGGTCCATCGAGGTTTTTGACTGCACAAACGATCCGCCAGCCTCTCATCTTCATGTTCTACTGGGCTGGTCCGTTGTGCACGAGCGCTTCAAGTAGGAGCAGCGTTGCCTCTAAGTCCGTAAGATCGACGGCTTCGAAGGGTGCATGCGTGTGGCGTGTGCCGACTGCAAGAAGCGCGGTGGGAATGCCCTGACGGATCAGTGCCGCACCATCACTCCCGTAGCGGTCAAAGACGACGTGCTGGACGGGTAGTCCGTTCTGCGCTGCGAGATCGGCGAGTCGCCAGAGGAGTCGCTGGTCGTAGTGCGTGGCGGCATCTTTGTGGACGAGCTGTGGACCACCACCGAGCACCGCGGGCATCCACTGCTCACCGACGGTCGGAAGATCACCGACGAGCCCGACATCGAGGGCTACAGCCCAGTCGGCATCGATGTCTGCGCGTAGTGAACTCGCGCCGAGCAGGCCGTTCTCCTCCTGGACGGTAGCAGCTACAAAGAGGGAACACCCGAGGTGTCGGCGATCTAGACGCTCCAACAGTGCAGTAAGCAGGGCGAGCCCGGCGCGATCATCGATTGCCTTCCCGTAGATCCGGGTACCGAGGCGCCGCGCCGGAGGATTCCAGATCACGCTGGCGCCAACGGTGATGCCGCGGGCGAGAACCTCGTGGCGAGAACCTGCTCCGATATCGACAAAGAGATCGGCAAAGGTGACCGGCTTCTGCCGACGCTCCTCTGGCACGACATGCCCAGTAGCGAGCACAAAGATCCCTTCGACGGTAGTATCACGACCAAGGACGAGCGCTGGTTGCCCAACCGGAAAGCGTTCCTGCGGCTCCCCACGGACTTGTCCCGTGGTGAGCCAAAGCAGCCCGCTGGGATCAATTGAGCGTACAACAAAGCTTAGTTCATCCGCGTGGGCCGTGAGCAAAAGCCGCGGTCCGCTACCGCCGACGAAGGCGAGCAAGTTCCCAACGCGACTCCTCCAGAGGCGCTCCACGTGCGGAGCCCATGCTCGCTCCAACCAGGTCAGCACCGGCTCTTCGTGACCAGTCGGTGCTGGTAAGGCCATGAGTGTCGTGAGGAGTTCAGCGATCCGCTCATGCATTGTGGCCACATCTCCCCAGGCAACTGTGCCAATCCAGAAGCCAGGATACTGCGGCGAAGGCTCGTTGTCAGGATGGTGCTTGCTGAGTATGGCATGGGGAGTGAGAATCGATGTATCAATGCCCGTGGAGCGGGAGAGGATGGAGTCGAAGTCGACGAACAGACTCAAACCAGTAGTGGTGCGCCGGAGTCGGCTGCGTGCCTTTGTGATCGCGGTCGTGGCTGGGGTGCTAGCTATCGCCGCGGTCTGGTTTGCGTTTCGTGCAGAGACTGGACTCGAGCGCCTCTTTGCGGTCTCGATGACGGTCTTCTTCGGGTTCGCGGCGGCGCTTGCCCTCCTCTCGGGACTTGAACGCACACCGCTCATTGAAGTGGATGAAGAAGGGATTGTGGATCGCGGGTCGCCGGTGCAAGCTGGGAGATTGGGTTGGGATGTGATCAAGCGAATTGAGGCGAAGATGGTCGGACGGCAACCGGTCTTAGCAATCCTCGTCTACCGTCCGCAGCGCTTCGTTGTCGATCTGCCGCCCGATCGGCGGGAAGTCGCTGAAGAAGCGATCCAGCGATATGGCACTCCGTTCATCATTCCGTGGTCCGGATTTGACCAACGTCTCGAGGACGTGGTCGAGCGGGCAGAGGCGTTTCGCCAAGTCTATCAGCGACAATCCTGAGCCTCTGACTCACCCCACCACAATTCGCACAAGATGAAGCCGAGAGGACGAAGACCCAACTCCTGCAGGGCGTTAAGCGTCGGTATCGTGTGGGTGCGTGAGCACCATCAAGACCACCGATTTGGCGTGTCAACTTGACCGTGGTACTCTCTCCTTGTTCTGGCGCGGTGCGCCTGGCGAAGGGAGATCACGTCATGGCAACAGCGCTCCATCCTCTGGGCTCGACGAGTGAACGAGAGCGGATACCTATCGTTGAGGCAACAGGAGTGGTCAAGGTCTACGACACTGGACGGGTGAAGGTTCCAGCGCTGCGCGGTGTCTCGCTCACCGTGTACCAAGGTGAGATGGTTGCGGTTATGGGGCCATCAGGGAGTGGCAAGACTACACTCCTGAACTGTCTATCCGGGCTGGACACGATCGATGAGGGCCGAATTCTCATTGCGGGCAAGGAACTTGCCAAGCTCCCAGACGATGTCCGTTCGGAGTTTCGCGCCCGGCATATGGGATTTGTCTTCCAGCTGTTTAATTTGATTCCAGTATTGACTGCACTCGAGAACGTGGAACTTCCCGCACTCTTGGCAGGGATCCGTCCTAGCGAGGCGCGACGCCGAGCGATGCAGGTGCTCGAACAGGTGGGTCTTGCTGATCGTGCTGGGCATAAGCCGGCTGAGCTTTCGGGTGGCCAGCAACAACGCGTTGCTATCGCCCGAGCACTCGTGAACCAGCCTGACATTATCTGGGCTGATGAGCCAACAGGGAACCTGGATACAGAGACGGCGGACGAGGTAATGGCGCTGATGCGGCGCCTGAATCAGGAGAATGGACAGACATTCGTCATCGTTACCCACGATCCCCGGATTGGCGCCCTGTGTGACCGCATCATTCACATGCGTGACGGCGTCATCGTGGATGACGGCCTGGCGCAACTTCAGGTTGCCGACGGGGGCGAGTGAGGTGCCTGGTGAACGAGATCTTTGGTGTCTCGCTAAGCCTCGTGCTACGGATCTTGATAGGAGCCTTTGCGATCATCCTGCTGCTGACCGGTGGCTTGTGGCTTTGGCGGCCGGTCCTTGGACGGATGGCATTACGGCACATTCCACGGCGACCAGTGCAGACGGTTTTGATTGTGCTTGGGCTGATGCTCAGCACGCTTATCTTCTCTGCATCGCTTACCACAGGAACAACACTCCAACAGAGTATTAGTGGCCAGGTACTGCGGCTAACCGGTCCGGTTGATGAAATTGTTGTCCAAGCAAGTGGCGAATCGCGCTTTGCTGGCCCACAGCCGGGTGTCTACCTACCTTCAAGCGTTGTCGATGAACTTGACCGCCTGCGCGAACGTGAGCCGCGCCTGGTTGCTGTTGTGCCGGTACTTTGGCAGCCAGTGGCGGCGATCGATCTGAGAACCAAGCAAAGTGAGCCCGCCTTGAATTTGATTGGTGTCTCGCCGGAACGGCTGACAGTGGTTGGGGGACTGGCCGACCGCGATGGACGGGCAATTGATCTGGCGCATCTTGCTGACGATGAGGTGGTGCTTGGTAGCGAGGCAGCGAAGCGCCTAGATGCAAACATTGGTGACGAGCTCCAGCTCTTCCTCGGAGAGCGACAGTTCCGGGTGCGGGTCGCGGCGATCGCCCCGGATAGCGTCTTGACGGGGACGTTGAACGTGGGTGATGCTGGCGGGCTTGTCGTTCCGCTCGCTCGTGCTGAGCAACTGCTCGGGATCTCAGGGCAAGTGAGCTTTGTGGCGTTGAGTAATCGCGGTGGGCTTGCTGACAGCGAGGTGGTCACCGCAGCAGTCAACGACGCCCTCGCTAACACGCCCTATCGGGCGGTTGCTGTCAAGCAGCGAGCGGTCGAACAGGCCGAGCAAGCGGGTGAAGCTTTCACCAACCTTTTCCTGTTGTCCGGCTTGTTTTCGGTCGCTGCTGGAATCTTGCTTATCTTCTTGATCTTCTCACTCCTTGCCGCCGAGCGGAAGAGCGAAATGGGAACGATGCGTGCGCTGGGGATGAAGCGCTGGCATCTTATTGCGCTCTTCGCCTTGGAGGGGATGGGCTACAACCTAATCTCTGCTCTAGTTGGCGCAGTGGCTGGTGTCGCCGTGGCCTATGCGATTGCCGGCTTCATGGGACAACTCGTCGGCGAGTTCTTCACTATTGAGCCATCCTGGCGCCCGCGCGATCTTGCCTTGGCCTATCTCTTGGGCATTGTGGTCACCTTCGTCACAGTTGTCATTGCAGCCTGGCGGGTGAGCCGTCTCAATATTGTGGCGGCTGTCCGTGATCTTCCAGAACCGCAACTCCCACGAGCGAGCCGGCGCTGGCTGATTGCGGGGGTACTAGGGACGGTAGCCGGTGTGGGACTCTGCTGGCTCGGTCTGGCGCGCGAGAGTCTTGGCTGGTTCGGCCTTGGCATCTCACTTCTCCCACTGAGCGTGGCAGCAGTTCTTCGCCGCTTCGGGGTACCGCCACGGCCACTCTACAGTGTGGCCGCGATGCTTGTGCTGATTTACTGGCTCTTACCAGATCGGTGGCATGACCGGTTGTTCGGGCCGATGCGGGGAGGATTTGAGCTGTTCGTCCTTTCCGGGCTGATGATGGTCGCAGCGTTGACAGTGTTCCTGGTGTGGAACATCGAACTCGCCGTCGGACTGGTGAGTCGACTGGGCCGTGCGTTCCGCCGTTGGCTTCCGGCAGTGCGGATAGCAGTAGCTTACCCGATGGCCTCGCGTGGACGAACCGGCCTGACCCTCGCGATGTTCAGCTTGATCGTCTTTGCCCTGGTCGTGATGTCGACGATCTACGTGAACGTTGTCGCGCTCTTTGCTGGTGAATACGCCGATGCTGGTTGGGACGTTGAAGTCTCACAGGTCGGAGTTGCACCGATCCCCGACCTCCTCCAAGCCCTGGAGAATGGGGGTATCGATACGAGCAAGATTCGCGCTACTGGCCGTACGTTGAGTGTCCCTTGGCCGCGTGTCGGAGTGCGACTGGTGGGTGAGGCGGAGTGGGCGCGCTATCCGGTGCGCGGGGTTGATGCGGACTTCGCCAGGAATGTCGAGGCACCGCTTCAGCTCCGTAGCCTGGACTACAGCAGCGACCGCGCGGCTTGGGACGCGGTAGCACGTGATCCATCTCTCGCCATCGTCGACGCCAACGTGTTGCAGCAGCGGGTAGGTGATCCAGCAAACCTTTACCTGCCGGAGCTCCGGGGTGAGGATGGGGTACTCCAGCCGCTCGAACTCGAACTCCGCGACAACACCAGCGGGCGGATGACGACTGTGCGCGTGATTGGCGTCATTGACGGGCGTGTTTCGTCGTTATTCGGTATCTTCGTCTCAGAGTCGGTGGTTGGTGAGGTTTTTGGGCACCCATCTTCAATCGACTACTCTGTGCGGCTGGAACCGGGCAGCGACGCGCGGAGCTTTGCGCGGCAGGTCGAGGCAGCACTGCTTCCGTATGGAGCACAGGCCGAGGCGACAGCGGACGTGATCGGTCGCACAACCGGGATCATCCGCGGTTTTATCCGCATCATCCAGGGATTCATGGCGCTCGGGCTCATCGTCGGCATTGCTGCGCTGGGGGTCGTTGCGTACCGTGCGGTGATTGAACGGCGGCACCAAATTGGTGCACTGCGGGCGATTGGGTACCGACGAGCAATGGTAGCGCTCGGTTTTCTCCTTGAATCGGCGTTGGTAACCAGTGCGGGGATTGCTGGAGGAGCCTTGCTCGGTGTGCTCCTGGCGCGGAACGTGGTGACCGGGGAACAGGAGCTGGCCGGGGGACTTGAGGGATTTTCATTAGTGATTCCGTGGGGGCAGCTACTCTTCTTTAGCGGCCTTGCATTGGGCGTGGCTCTTCTGATGGCCTATCTCCCAGCACGCCAGGCATCGCGGGTGTCGATCGTCGAGGCGTTACGCTACGAGTGAGGGCGATCGTCGATGCGTGCACGGTGGTTGATCATTGCTGTCCTGGTTAGCTGGTCGTGGCTTGCAAGTACGGCGGTGGTCGGTGCACAGGCGGTGGGTACTCAGGCGCCAACTCAGACAGTCACCGCACGGGTCGTCCGCATCCTGGAAGAAGGAACGACGACGGTTGGTCCGGTGACACAGCCGTACCAGCGTTTGCTCGTCGAGTTGACGAGCGGCCCCGAGCAAGGGAAGGTAGTCGAGCTCGCGATTGGCGTCCGCGACTTGAACACTGCTGGACAGCGGTTCCAGCCAGGCGATCGGCTGTACGTCTCTGTCTCAAGCGGACCAGATGGAAGCCGTGCCTACACGCTTCTGGATCGCGACCGGTCGACGCCGCTGGCAGTGCTCGCCGTTCTGTTCGCGGGCGCGATCGTGACACTCGGACGGTGGAAAGGTGTGCGAGCTCTTCTGGGCCTGGCGTTCACGTTCGTTGTCCTCATTTGGGTTCTTGTGCCACTCATTCTGCGCGGTTATCCACCAGTACCAGTGGCCATCGTTATCTCGTTTATCGTCTTCACAGTCACGTTACTTTTGACGCACGGGGTCGGGCGCATGTCGCTCGCGGCAATGGCGGGTACAAGTCTGAGCCTCTTACTCACGGGACTTCTCGCTGCTCTCTTTGTCGAGGCTGCCGGGCTGACTGGTCTAGCTGACGAGGAAGCTAGTTTTCTGCAGGTTGTCCTTGGTGACCGGGCAGTGAGCCCGCGCGGATTGCTGCTTGCAGGGATGCTGGTAGGTGCGCTTGGTGTTCTTGACGACATTACGGTGTCACAGAGTTCGCTCGTCTTTGAGCTGCGGCGTGCCAATATAGCACTCAGCGGCTGGGAGCTCTTTTCTGCTGGCGTGCGGGTTGGCCGCGACCACATTGCAGCTACGGTGAACACATTGGTACTCGCCTACGCTGGTGCAGCACTGCCACTCTTGTTGCTCTTCAGTCAACTCGACGAGCCACTGGTCTGGACGGTCAATCGCGAGATCATCGCTCAAGAGATTGTGCAGACACTGGTGGGTAGTCTGGGATTGATCGCGGCTACACCGCTGACAACCGGTTTTGCAGCCTGGCTGGCGGTGCGAACGCCGCCAGAAGCACTGAGTGAGGAGTTGCACCAGCACGCCCATCAGCACCATTATCACTAAGGCCGCTGCTCTACAACGGCATGACCTCGCCAGCTGAGCACGAGGTGAGCGCCTTGATTGCGGCCCACAGCTGGTGCCGGGGGCTACTAGGGTCTGTTGCTGCTTACCTATGAGGCAGTATAGCTGGAGGGCACAACTGCGTGGAAGCTCAGTACTTCCGAAAAGAGAATCATCAGCCTACGTGAAAAGCCTATGTTACTGGTGTGTCTCTTTGAAGAACTGGCAGAGTACCGTACTAGGGGTCCGTGAGTGCGTCGATCTATCGCTCACTCTACTTAAGACACCCCTACAACGTCACGTGGGAGAACGTGCTCCAGCGATCTCTTACGAGCAGACACGGCCGGAGGCAGAGCTGTCTGGAGGCGTTGGGTGTCCGAGAGCGACGCGTGCCGTCGGTGCAGCGGTTGGTGCCAATCCACTCCCGATCGTTGAGCCGTGCTATCGGGTCGTTGGGACGTGCGGGGGACTCTTGGATGATGCGGGCGGCCTGGCGAGGAAAGCGTAGCTTTTGGCGCACGAATGGGCGTGCTCTATCGTCCCCACCTGGTTCTCACCATCCCCGTTGGATTCGTTGGAAAGCGCGATGCATCCGGCGTGCGATCCGTTGTCGTTCTACTCGCTCTGGGTTCCGGAAGAACCAGACGAGGACGACCCCGGCCATGAAGCCACCGATATGTGCCCAATACGCTACGCCTCCGGTGTTGGCGGTCGGTACGCCCAGGGATGCTAAGCCAGCGAAGAATTGGAAGACGAACCAAAGACCGATGAGGATGATCGCTGGGAGGTAGAAAAAGATCGGAATGAAACCGAACAAGGCGACTGTTCGTACCAGTCCCCCTGGATACAGCACAAGGTATGCTCCCATGACAGCGGAGATGGCTCCCGAGGCACCGATCATCGGGATCCGCGAGGACGGGTCAAGGAACGTCTGAGCCCACGCAGCAACCACGCCCCCAAGGAGATAGAAGATCAGATAGCGGAAGTGTCCCATGGAGTCTTCGACGTTGTCGCCGAAGATGTATAGGTACCACATATTCCCAAGTAAGTGAGCAAAACCGCCGTGTAGGAACATTGCGGTGAATATTGTAAGGTAGATAGGGAAGTTGACGGTTGGAGGCATGTCCACGCCGCGTGTGAGTTCAAAAGGGATGGCTCCGTACTTGTAGATGAACGCCTCGAGTTGTCGCGGAGACTGGGCAAGCAAGAGAATCTGGTAGATGAAGACAACGATGTTGGTTGCGATCAGCATTGTGTTCACGATCGGAAAACTCTGCCTGCCACTGTTGTCGTCACCAATCGGGAACATTGCCCCCCTGCCCTTCGGCCCAAGATAACTCCCTGGTCAGATGCGCGTCTGGGGCCTGACCAGCATGCGCTATTCCCCTTGGCGCGTCTCTTCTTCAGCCTGCTCGGCGAGAAGGCGACGAAATTGATGAACCTCTTGCTCATAGCCCTGGTACTGGAACGTCACCCGCGACTGGTTGTTGGCGTCGCCACGGATATCGATCTCGACGAAACCGTGCACATCCTCAAAACGCATAAAACCCGCTAAATCGCGTACCAGCGGTAAGCCGAGTTGCTCACCAAAGAAGAGGCGTGCTTGGCGGGCCACTTCGTCGGGGTGCAGTCGGAACGGATGCGTCTCAGCCATAATGGGCTCCCTCCTGCAACGTCGTGTGTCTCCCTCCTGCACGACGATACCTGTGCGTACGCCCTCGATGCAAGCGTCAACATTGCGTTGAGTTCATTCGGTATTCACCCACCTGGCCGGACTCGGCAGCGAGCTTGCCTCTAGTCAGGGACGCGCAGCGAGCTCTTGCAGTGTCGCCAGCACGCGGTCGACATCAGCCAGGTCAGGGAGGATAGCCGACGCGCCGGCAGTGCGCAGCTCATCTGGGCCAAAACGACCGGTAGTGACAGCCAGGATCTTTGCGCCACTCTCCAATGCCGCGGCGACATCTCGTGGCGTGTCACCGACCAAAATGGTTTGTGTAAGCGGTATATCTTGGCCATAGCGAATCTTCACCGTGAACCGGGCTTGCGCCACAAGAAGATGCCGCTCCTCTGCCTGGTCGCCATAGGCGCCAAAAGGGAGCAGCTGGTCAAGATCTGCAGCAGCTAACTTCGTCCGGGCGACCAGTTCAGTGTTGCCGGTAAGTACGCCGGCGAGGTGGCCGTGTTGCCACAGCTGGGGGAGAAGATCGCGCACCCCCGGCAAGACCCAACTCCGTCGATCACCGCGCCGGATGCGCTCCGCATAATACCTTCCTGTCTGCTGCAGGATTGCTGGTAAGAGACGCTCAATCAGGTTGGTGTCAAGACCGTGTCGCTGGAGTGCGAGTCGTGCGATCTGGCGGTCGAGCATGCCGGCAAGGGGAATACCATCGAGCGCTACCGGCTCTCCAACGCACTCGCGAAGGGCACGTCGCATCGCTTCAGCGTGTGCCGGATCACCGCCGCGGAGTAATGTCCCATCGATATCGAAGAGGACAAGGAGCGGCATCACAGGCTCCTGACTCGCGGAGCACAAAACCGCATGACGATCTGAAAGAGCGCCCGGGTAGCGAACTCAAGGGTTGAGACGGAGATGCGCTCGTCGTGAGCATGGGCGAGATCAAACTCCTCGGGGTGATCCCGCATCGGCATGAAACCGTACACCTTGATCCCCGGCAGGCACTTCGCATCGGTCCCGCCAGGTACGAGATAGGGGACCACTCGTGCTCCGGGGTCGAGTTCGGCCATAACCTCAGCAATAGTTCGGAAAAGGGGAGAGTCAGGGTCGGCCTCGAGACCTCGACCGCGGCTTGTCAACTCAACCTCGACATTGGGGCCGACAAGTCGTTGTACCTCAGCAGCGAAGGCTTCCGGATCTTGGCCAGGAAGAATGCGGCCGTCGACCTCAACGACGACTTCAGAAGGGATGACGTTAATCCGATGCCCACCGCGCACGAGAGTAGGGACTGCAGTATTGCGCGTCATGGCATAGAGAAGCCGTCGCTCGGCAGAGCCGAGCGGCAGGGCAGCAAGCCGCTCCCAGGTTGGATCGGCAAGTGCCGCGGCGATTTGCTCGCGGACGGGCTTGCCCAGCTCTTCACCAAGTTCCCGGAGAAACCGAATGACGGTTGGTGTCAGCACAGTTGGGAAGGTGTGTGTACTCAAAGTGAGGATTGCGCGTGCCGCGTGCTGCATTGCTGTATCCGGAATCGGCATTGAGGCATGTCCAGGCTCACCTCGTGCAGTGAGACGCAGGCGTGCGGCCCCTTTCTCCCCGGTCTGACAGAGGTAGAAACGGCGCCCACCGACCTCTAGCGCCATTCCACCACCTTCGTTGATGGCGTACTCGGCGTCGATGAGTTCGCGCCGGTGTTGCCACATCCAGCAGGCGCCGAACTGGCCACCGGCCTCTTCATCGGCGAAGACGGCGAAGATGAGATCGCGTTCAAGCGGCAATCCCCACCGTTGGACGAGGAGCATAACGCCCAGCTCACAAGCGACTAGCCCCTTTGTGTCGACTGCTCCGCGTCCCCACACGCAACCGTTGACGAGTTCGCCCCCAAACGGATCACGCGTCCACTTTTCGCGTTCGACGCTGACGACATCGCTGTGGGCCATGAGGAGCAACGGTCGTGCTTGACCGCTCCCGCGAATGCGTGCCACCAGATTGCCGCGCCCCGGTGCGCTCTCGATGACCTGGGCCGCGATCCCCTCGCGCGCAAGCACTCTGGCCAAATACTCGGCGAGCGGTGTCTCGTTCCCCGGCGGATTGACTGTCTCAAACCGGATGAGTTCCTGAAGATGGTGTGTCACCTCATCACGGATCGATCCCCAGTCGATCGTCCACTGGCTCACTGCGCTTGACTCCTTTCTCCACGTACCAGTATCGCTGCCGTGAGCACGAGGAGTCCACCGAGCAGCTGTGAACTCCCCGGTCGTTCGGCTAGTACGAGCGTGGCAATGATCACTGAGGCAACCGGCTCGAACGTGCCGAGAATCGCTGCCGGCGTTGGTCCGAGTCGGATCATGCCAATGAGAAACAGTTGGACCGGTAAGAACGTGGCAAAGACGACAATCCCAAGTACCGGAGCCAAAGCAGGGAGTTGGATGAGTAACGACTCATTGCTGGACCAGGCAAAAAGAAGGGAAAATAACGTTGTCGTTGAAAAGGTGCACGCCGTGATCCCTACTGGTGAGACATCACGGAATCCTGGCTGTGCCAGCACAATATACCCCGCATACAGTGAGGCGGAGAGGATCATCGTGACTGCGCCAACCAAGTCGATGTGGTTCCAACGCCAGCCGAGTGTGATCGCTGCGCCACCCAGAGCAGCGACGAGGGCGACGAGGTGACGAAGAGAAGGCACCTCGCGCCACCCAAATAGCCGAAACATCATCACGATGACTGGATAGATGTAGAAAAGAATGGCCGCAGTCGAAACCGAAATACGCTGCAAGGCGAGGAGATAAAGGGTCGTGTTGGCAGTGAAGCATGCGACGGCGAGCAGTGCAAGGAGCAAACGACGTGGCGTCCATGGCTGCGTACCCAGCAGAGAGCCTCGTCGCCACCATTCCAGGGGCAGGGTGAGGAGGACGAGGAGTGTCGAGAGGCCGAAGCGCCAGAGGATGAGAGCCGGGATGGAAACGCCTGCTGCATAGGCGAGCTTCGTCAAGGTCGCAAGTGTCCCAAAACCGAGAGCGGACAGGAGAACCGCACCGGCTCCGATCGGATCAGTGCTACCCCAGCGGGACATTTTGGTGAGGACCTGCGCCGGTACTGTCATATCCCTTCCTCACTCGGGTGATTGTCATCCAGCCAGCTTTTTTGCACAACCCAACCAGTCTCACTTTTGCCGGTTGACCCCTGGTCAAACTCTCCGGTACCTCTGTGAGGATTTCTCTTGGCGACGAGAACAATCGAAGTCACTTTGTTGGTGAAGGATTCCGCGCCGCCTCTCCGACCCCTGTGCTGTCCAGTCCGATCCCTTGCGACTACTCGTGCAGTGCATAACATCACTTGCGGAGACATGCAGCCACATCATCTGGGGATGGATGCTGGAGGTATTGGCTTCTACCGCAGGAGGTTGAGTCGGATCCTTCTTCGAGGTGTCGCCCAAGCATACCGTGCCGGTGCA
Source organism: uncultured Thermomicrobium sp. (assembly GCA_938028665.1). Taxonomy (GTDB): domain Bacteria; phylum Chloroflexota; class Chloroflexia; order Thermomicrobiales; family Thermomicrobiaceae; genus Thermomicrobium. The sequence goes on from CALIMB010000099.1 coordinate 28,075, forward strand.
AACCGGGTATGCCGCAGTGAGCGCGGTAGAACGGGGTCCCGCGCACTGACGATCGTGCTGATCATCTTGAATGCCGATCATCCTGAATATGAGAGAGGATGCCCGCTCGGGTCGACGGCACGAGCGAAGAAACGATAGGTACTCACTTGCTTGGCGATTCTTTTGCTGTCCTCACATCCCAGGACATTTCGCTCTTGTCGTTGGTCTATCACTGTCGTGAGAGCGGCGTAGGGGTGTTTGGGCGTAGCTGTCACTGCATGTGCTGTCGCAGCGGAGACGACACGTTTGCCACGTGTTGTCGAGTACTTTGTGATCGTTACGATCGGTGAAGATGACTCGTCGCGTGATCCCAAGATGACGCGAGCAGTAGAATAAGCAGGACGGTACTGCTCAGGGCTGGTTTGGTGTCATGACCAACGCGAACGACTTCGATCCGACGCTTGACTACTACCGGGTTCTTGGCGTTCCGGTCACTGCGACCACGGAGGAAATCCGGCGCTCCTACCGCGAGCTCATGCGCCGTTGTCATCCAGATCGCGTCCGCGACCCGGATCAGCGCCGTCTCGCAGAAGAGCGTGCCAAGCTCCTGAACGCAGCGTATGCTGTTCTGAGCGATCCGATGCAGCGACGAACATACGACGAGCAGCTTCGCCAGCGTGCTGTCGCCGAGTTCCTGTTTCAGCGGTATACCAGCCCCGGACCGACAAGGACTCGGATACTGGCTGGGGGTCGGAGCAGAGCATCCCTTACTTATGACCTCGCAGCCTTTGTGCAACTCTTGGCAGTGACTGTCATCTTTGTCGCCGTTTTGGTGCTCTTACTCCTCGCAAGTAGTGCTGTGAGTCAGTTGTTCGCTGCTTTATCCTAAGGTGACACTGCTTCCCAGCGTGTGCTAGGGCCATCCTGGAGCAGGCGGCCCCGCACCGGCGGGAAGTGGGTTGCCATCACTTCAATTCCCTCCCTTACTGCGCGCTCTTTAATAGCTTTGCGCGTTGCGATGGCAAGTTCTGGCATCATGTCGAACGCCGAGCACCATTCCGTCCGTGTGATCTGCGCTGGATGGGTGAAGGCATCTGCGACAAGCCAGAGACGTGTGGTTCCATCATCGAGTTCGACCCTCAGCATACCGGGCGTATGCCCTGGAGAGGGAACAACGGTGAAAGATGGTGCGAGTTCGGTCGTGTCGACCACTGTCTCCAACACGCCGGGTGCTTCAAGTGGGGTGAGGCATTGGTCCAAGTAACCAGGGACGATGGCCTGCATCGCCGTCCGCACTTCGTCCTGATGGAAGGCCTCAAGATCAGCGTGGCTCACCACATAACGAGCACGAGGGAACGTTGGCCGGTTTTCCTGAGCTGCCCAGCCGATGTGATCGGGATGAAGGTGCGTCAAGAGGACAGTGTCAATACGGTCAGGTGTCACACCGCGGTCGGCAAGTTCTTGGAGCAGGAGGCCACGTGCGTTCCCGAAGAGAGGAGACGGTCCAGGGCCGACTCCGCAATCGACGAGGATAGTTCGGCCATGGCCTCTGACAAGATAACAGGTGACCCGCGTGTAGAGCATGTCGGGGCCGGCAAACGTTTCGGGATACCAGGACCGAAAGAGTTCCCATTCCGATGGAGTAACGCCAGGAAAAACCATGTGCAATGGGAAGAACGCTCCTGCAACATCGACGAGCGGTTCGACGCTATAGCCGGCGACAAGGATCGCGGTGCTCTGCATCACCTGTCCTCCTTTCTCTGGCCCATGCGATCCCGCGTGAGAGGATACTGGATTCGTCTGCGGGAACCGGAGGTGACCGCCGTTCGTCTCTCTAGAGAAGACAAGAGGGAAGGAGGCACGGATGCAGCGTAGGAGCAATCCCGTACGAACGATCGCTCGGACGGCGGTGATCTTGGGGACGTTCATCGTTGTCGTTGCTTGTGGCGTGACCAGAGAACGTGGTGCTGTTCCCCAATCGTCTCCGACAATACCGCAGGCCACTATGACGCCTGGTACAGCGGAACGGCATGGGAGTGTTTCCACAGAACAAGTAGAGCTTGCGATTCAGAAGGCAACGTTGCATGCTGCAGGAGTGAACGAAGTGGAGCTCCTCGTCGACGTGGCGATTCCAGACACCTGCACCCAGGCGCGATACGAAATTGGCCGCGAAGGAGCGCGCGTGCTAGTGCGGGTGTGGGGCGAGCGTCCGATCGGTGTGGCCTGTGCCCAAGTGATCCGTGAAGAGCAGTTGGTGATTCCGCTTGGTTTTGCCCCAAGAGGTGGGTTTGTTGTCGAGCTGAATGGTGTTGAGGTGGCGTTTGGGGAGGACGAGACCGTGACGAGCGAACCGGGAACAGATGCGCTGGAGCGTGGGCCTGTCATGGTGGACAGGGTGGAGGTGCGTGTCGGGGGAGAGACGGGGCGGCAAGTTGTTGTCGAGGTGCAGGGTGTGCTTCCAGATGCCTGTGCGGAACTTGCCGAACAGCCGTCGGTGTCGGTGGTCGAGCGGCGTGTGAGTGTGCTACTGGAGTGGGAACGCCCGCGTGGTCTGATGTGCGCGCAAGTGCTGCGGCCCTTTACAACGACGATCAATCTTGGTGAACTCGAGCCAGGTTCCTATACGTTGGTGGTAGACGGTGTGGAGACGACCTTCGAAGTAGAATGAGTTACTCGGCCATCCAGCGTGGCGATCGTCGCTCGGCAAAAGCTCGGAGTCCCTCCTCATATTCGGGACTTTGATCGAGTGTGCGGCGGAGCGAGCGGATATCAGCCAGGGTGACTGCATCGGTTGTCAGTGCGCGTCGTAGAGCGGCTTTCGCCGCACGTACTGCACCTGGTGCTGCGTGCCGAAGTTCGGCGAGCCATGCGGCAAGAGCGTCGTCAAGCTGACCTGGCTGGCAGAGCCGGTCAACAAGGCCGATCTGATAGGCTTCGTGGGCGTCGAGCGTGCGGCCAGAGAAGAGTACGTCTGCTGCTCGGCCTGGGCCGATCAGCTGCGGGAGACGGACAATGCCCCCTGCTCCCGGAAAGATTCCGCGCCGAACCTCAGGAAAGCCGATTCGGGCGGTGGTATCGGCGAAACGCAGGTCGCAGGCAAGAGCCAGCTCCGCTCCACCGCCCAGGCAGGCACCAGTGATAACTGCGACGGTGGGTACTGGAAGATCGGCGAGGGCTTCCACGGCCGTAGCAATGGCCTCGGTGTGCAAGGTACGCTCATCGGGAGACAAGCTGAGGCGCTCGGTCAGATCAGCACCAGCACAGAAGGCTGGAGGTGCTCCGCGCAGGATGACCGCGCGAACTGTCTCATCCTGGGCGAGCTCGCGCGTTGCCGACTCAATGGCCCGCGCAAGAGCGAAATCGAGTGCGTTCCGCACGGACGGGCGGTTCAACGTGAGCGTGACGATAGAGCTATCGCGACTCACGAGGAGTACGGGGTGAGTCATGGCTCTGTTCCTCCGCTCTACCGATCATACCAGCGTTCGGGGTCGAGCCCACTGGTATCTTCTCACCCGGGGAGTATGGCATGGCGTCTATACCGGTGCTCTCGCTTGGAAAGATCGAGGGGTGGTGAGCCTCACCAGGAAGCGATTCAAGAGCGATCACTTTCGGCAGAGCACAGTGAAGTGGGTTGCTCATTCGAAGTGAGTAGCACTGAGGAAGCCTGATGAACACATCTGTGCGGTTCTTAGCGGGGACGCGCTACGATGGATGCGCGGAGGACTCGTAGAGACCGGGCGCTCCTGTAGTGCGCCCAAGGCAGTTGTCGGGGAGGTCTAGTGCGCTGACGCGTACTCGACGTTCAATAGGACCATGCTACTGGCTGGGACATTCCAGGCGCTCCAGCCATCGGCGGTCTTGCTTACTCTGCTGTTGGAGGTTCTTGGCTAGTCAAGCGGTCTTCCGCACTGGACTGATGTGAGGAGCCTGGCGCGGGGCACTGTCCTGTGGCTCCTGTCGCGCGAGTGGAAGTGGGCTGCTTGCCTGGCGTGAACAGTCGACAGGGGAGACGGCGCTGCGGCGCGTGAAGCGGTCCACTCGCATTACATTGTGCGGAAAGGGCAACGCTGCGAGGTGGAAAGCGAGGTGAATCGTCTGGTCAGTTACCTATGGTCGGCCAGTTGCGTTGAGCTGGCCACTGTTTTCGCACCTGTGCCCTTTCTCCCCAGCCCCTTTA
>CALIMB010000100.1 GCA_938028665.1 uncultured Thermomicrobium sp.
GTCGGTGGGCACGATTGCTATCACACCTCTGCGGTGAACGGTTGCGCAAGGCAGTCGCCGTGTCGCTCGTTCTTGCAAGCGTCCACAGCCAAGATGGCAGGCTCGGCTGTCACTGTGTCCGGTCCCTGCGTGCGATGGTGCTCTGCATGGTGCCTGCACGTCTAGTCGTCTGGTGGCGTGGTGCAGGCCTGGCGGGGAGTGTGCACGACTGGTGAGGGTCTACAGCCGCTGTTCGCAGTGTGACGATCTGGCACGATGACGAAAACAGAGCGTTGCTGTGACATGAACACCACCATCCTGAGCGGTCTGACGATCCACTGGTTATCGGTCTTGGCGGTGAGGGCAAACCAGGAAAGAGAAAGCAGCTGGTAACTGTAGGACTCCAACAGCTCTCCAGAAGATACCAACGCCATGAACAGTATTCTCTTGAAAGGGAACTACAAGGTAATAACACCTCTGCTGGTAAGAGGTAAAGAATAGTATATCACGACATATCAAAAACAGATTATGGCACTCTCAGCGGGCGGGGATCTTCCACTGTGAAAGGGTTTTGAGGGTTGATGCCCAATGACAAAGGTGGGTAAAGGGGGGTTAGGAGCTTGTTGGACGCGTCCCCACGTCACGGCGAATCGCCGCAAGTGCGAGTGCGAGGAAGATGGTCGCATAGATGGCGAGTACGAGCGTTGCCCGCCAAGGATGTCCCTGAGAAGCAGAGAGTTCTCCCAATGAAGCCGCTCCGGAGAGGAAAGCACGAGTCGTCAAACCCGTGAGCTCGTTGGCGTTAGCCCCAAGCAGCGTCCAGTCGAGGATTGAGGCGATCCATGACCACGTCGAGCTGGCGAGCATCGGGCGAAGCAGTTGAAACACACTGAGCCCTACTTGCTCGACAATGACATAGGCCAGCACGGTACCCATGGCAAGGGCAGAGGAACGGAACGAGATCGCCAGTGCTAGTGCAGCCAAAACGTAGGGCATGGTTACCCAGAAGGATCGCATGAGTCCGAGGAGAAAATCGAGCCAGCGCTCGCGAATCCAGTCAAGCGGTACAGAACCGTCATGCAGTTGCGAGGCTACGGTGCCGAGGAGGAGACCGAGTGTGGCCGTTGGCAAGAGGTAGAGCGCAATCAGCCCCAAGACAACGACTGCCTTCGCGAGGACGAGCTGGCTACGCGATGCGCCGCGCGCAAGCAGCGGTACGATCGTGCCCCATGCGAATTCTGTGCCCCCAAGACTTGCGGCGACAACGAGGAGGGCAAAGATCCCGATCGAGGGAACAAAGTTCAGGGCATCGGCGGCTGCACCCGGGAGCGTCACCAGGTCGACAAGGACATTGGTCGGCGTCGATTGTTGGTCAGTGGCTGGTAGCGGTACAAAGGAAATGGCGATCAACAGTATGCGCAGTGTTGCCATGATCGCGAGCAGGATACCCAGCGCGATCCACGTCATGGGGCGGCGAATAGCCTTGAGGACTTCCGCTTTTAGTAGCCCACGCATGGTCGTGCCCTTATCTCATATCACTTGTCCGTTCGACGAAGGCGGTCACCAGATCGCCTTCGAGTGGCCGTAGTTCACAGAGATAGAGTCCATGCTGGACGAGGAAAGCACTCAGCTGGGGGAGATGTTCCGGAGGCAGTCGAACCTCGAGATGATCGTCGTAACGGTCGACGCCACTTATCCACTCTGGCCGGGCTGGGCCGCTGAGCAGCACAAGCGCGCGGTCGTCGGCGACAGTGCGGACGAAAACGCGCAGTTCTCCGGGGCGGAGCAGGTGCTCGATCGGGCTGTCCTCGATCAGCTTGCCCCGATGGATGATCAGGACACGCTGACAAAGCTCCTGGACATCGCGCAGCAGGTGACTGCAGAGGAGGACTGTTTTGCCGCGTGCGACCAGGTCGCGCAGGAGCTGATGAACGCGTTGCTGACCCAGCGGATCCAGTCCGTTGGTTGGCTCGTCCAGCAAGAGGAGTTCTGGATCGCCAAGCAGTGCGTTGGCCAAGGAAAGCATCTGGCGCATGCCTTGAGAGTATGTACGGAAGGGTCGACGGGCATGCTCGGCGAGCCCAACGATCTCTAGAAGACTGTCAATTTGACCTGGGTCTGCCCCATAGACACGTGCCATCACCTCGAGGTTCTGCCGGGCATTCAGATATGGGTAGAAGCTGGCGACCTCCGGCATCAGACCGACACGACGGAGGGTGGTCCGATCTTCCTCGAGCAGACGGCCCAACAGCAAGATTCGGCCCGCGGTTGGCCGGATCAAACCAGCAATCATCGAGATAGTTGTTGTCTTGCCTGCACCGTTTGGGCCAAGGAGCCCGACCAGTTCGCCGCGGGAGAGGGAGAAGGAGATGCCATCGACCGCGAGCCGCTGACCGAACCGTTTCGTCAGACCTTCCACCCGAAGCAGGGCCCCGTTTGTCACTGGGTCTGCCTTTCGCTCGGAATCTGCGAGTTACGCCGAGCGCATCACTCATCGAAGAGTGAGGTGAGAGTGGGCTCCGTCTCCTCTGTTGCGCCACCGTCGTAGTGCATTCGTCCGCGAAGTTCTGGTGCAGCCTGCCGGATACGCTGCTCAATCTCGCGCATCACTTCCGGATTTGCTTTCAAGAACGCCTTGGCGTTTTCGCGGCCCTGTCCTAGTCGCTCCTCACCGAGGTAGTACCATGCACCACTCTTGCGGATGATCCCGAGATCAGTCGCCACATCCAGGAGGTTCCCCGCGACGGAAATCCCTTCATTGTACATGATGTCGAACTCGGCCTGGCGGAATGGTGGCGCAACCTTGTTTTTAACGACCTTGACGCGCACGCGTGTACCGACTGTCTCGTTCCCTTCCTTGATGGCGTCGACCTTGCGGATATCGAGCCGCACCGAGGCGTAGAATTTGAGCGCGTTGCCACCGGTTGTTGTCTCAGGATTCCCGTACATGACGCCGATTTTCATCCGCAGCTGGTTAATGAAAATGACCGCGGTCTTGGAGCGACTGATCGCACCGGTCAGCTTGCGCAGTGCTTGGCTCATCAAGCGTGCCTGCAGCCCAACGTGGGCATCGCCCATTTCCCCCTCAATCTCGGCGCGGGGAACCAGAGCGGCAACCGAGTCAATCACCACCACGTCGACTGCACCGGAGCGGACCAGTGTCTCGGTAATCTCCAATGCCTGCTCTCCGGTGTCTGGCTGTGAGATCAGGAGGTTCTCCAGATCAACACCCAATCGCTCCGCGTAGACCGGATCAAATGCGTGCTCGGCATCAATATATGCGGCGATCCCGCCCATCCGCTGGGCCTGCGCGATGACGTGTAGCGCCAGCGTCGTTTTCCCGCTTGACTCCGGCCCGAAGATCTCCGTGATCCGCCCACGGGGAATTCCACCAACACCCAGTGCCAAGTCAAGTGCGATTGCTCCGGTGGGGATGACATCCACCTGCAGTTTGGATGCATCCTCCCCCATCCGCATAATCGCGCCTTTGCCGAACGTCCGCTCGATCTGGGAGATCGCAAGTTCAAGTGCTTTCTGCCGGTCCATCTGCGTCGCCGCCTTCCTCAGGTGGTCTCGGAAGTAGAACCCATGTTCGAGTCCCCTCAATCCTACCGCGTTTGATCGGGGCTGTCAAACGTTCCGAGTAACGTGATCGGCTTCAGATTCCTACACCACTGCCATCCCGTGGCTGTCACCCCCAGTCCCGGAAGCTCATTTCTCCGTTCCCAACAAGCTCCGAGACAACAATGCTGAGCACCACGCTCTGCCGCGCGGCTCAGCCCTCGATCCGTTCCATACGCTCGACCGGCAGGACGAACACCGTCGCACCGCCAACTTCCACCTCAAAGTTCTCCGGTAGCCACAGTAATCCCGGTTCCATCGCTGGCGCGTAGGGGATCACAATCTCCTTGCGCCGGCGGCAGGTGCGTCGGATGATCGAGAGAGCCCGCGGGATGTCTCGTTCTTCGACGCCGAGTAGCAAGCTGGCATTCTCACGGCGCAGGAGTGCACCACTGCTTGCGATCCGCGTCACACGGAACCCCTCGCCGACCAACTCACTGATGAGTCGATCTGCATCTTCGGCTTGCACGATCGCAATGATCAGTTTCACATGCCTATCCCATCGACGTCGTCGACGCCCAGAGTATAGCCGATTGGCTAAGCGAGTGACGGGGCGGCTGCAGGAAGCACCTGCAGCACCTCCTCGAGGCCGCGGAATGCAGGACCGAAGATTCGACTAACGAGCGGGGCATAGGCGAAGCTCTCTCCCAGAACCTGCTCTGGTGAGCCTTCCGCAATGACTGTCCCGTTCCCAAGTAGCAGAATACGATCAGCAACTGCTGCCGCGAAGTCGAGATCGTGTGTGGTCACGATGACTGTGGCGCCAGTGGTAGCGCGTTGGCGTAACTCCTTGGCCAAGCGACGCTTGATGGTCAAGCTCAGCCCCCGAGTTGGCTCGTCCAGGATGACAAGTTCTGGGTGACCAAGAAGTGCCACGGCCAGGGCGGCGCGCTGGCGTTCCCCGCTGCTCAGATCGAACGGATGGGCAGCCAGAAGCGGGGCGAGCTCGAACATCTCGACCATGGCGTGGACGGCATCGTGCGTGCACTCCCGGCTCCGACGTGCCAGCTCCAGGTCGTCGGCCAGTCGGGTCGTAAGGAGGAGGGCTCCGGGAAACTGCGGTACGTAGGCCACGCGATGTCGATGTTTGCGAAATGCTGGTTCTTCCGGCTTCATGCCGAACAATCGGACTCGGCCGCGCTGCAGAGGCTCAAGCCCTAGTGCAGATCGCACCAGTGTGGTCTTCCCAGCCCCATTTCGGCCGATAATCGCAGTGACGGTGCCGCACCTGAACACCACGTTGATGTCGCGGAGCACTGTGCGATCGCCACGCTGGCAAGTGACACCTTCCAAGGTCAGGATCACTTCTCCACCGACTCGCGGTCTTTTGGCTGGGGGACGGAGTGAGACGCGTTGCAGTCGCCGCTTGGCCTCGGCGACCGATAGTGCTGGTGGTGACCAACCGAGTGCCTGACTCAGCTGGACGAGGATGGGTGGATCGGGGAGGAGTGCAGCGGTCTGGGCAGGCGGGCCGTCGGCGATCAGCTGCCCTTGCTCCAAGACCGTGAGTCGTGTCACACTACCCAGGAAGCGATCCAGCCGATGTTCTGCCAGAATGACCGTCAGACCGAGTTCGTCAACCAGCCGCCGGAGGACCTCCAGCACTGATTCTGCTGTCCAGGGATCGAGTTGCGAGGTTGGCTCGTCAAGCAGCAAGACGCGTGGGCGCAGGGCGAGTGCCGCAGCCAGGGTGACGCGTTGTCGCTCCCCACCAGAAAGCGTCTCGATTGGGCGTTCGCGCAAGTGCGCGATTCCCAGGAGGTCAAGTACTTCTTCCACCCGTGCAGCAACCACTGCCGAGGTATAGCCGAGATTCTCGAGCGCAAAGGCAAGTTCGTCGGCGACGCGGTCAAGCAGTGTCTGCGCTTCCGGCTCCTGGCCAACATAGCCGACGAGATCGGCCAGGTCTGCCGGGCGGTGGAAGCGTGTGTCGCGACCGCCAATCAGGACGCGCCCGCCGAACCAGCCACCATAAAAGTGCGGTATCAGGCTTACCAAGCTGCGGAGCAGGGTTGTCTTTCCCGACCCTGTGGTCCCCCCAAGGACAATGAACTCCCCCTCTCCGACCCACCAACGTGGCACGATCAGCGCGGGAGTCTGGCGACCTGGGTACTGGTAGTGGAGTTTGGTCACCTCAATCACGCTCGTCCTCCACGCAGTGCGAATGCCGGAGCGGCGAGGAGGAAGTACGCGGCACCGGCAACTGGTGAAAAGCCAGGCCAGTGGAGAGTGGGATAGGGCGAGTAGGCAAGATCGGCGGCCGGATCGCGCAATGACCAGACGAAGCTAATGGCCACGAGACCGAGCACAAGTGCGGTCACACGTGCTGAGCGGGGCCATGGCAAGGCGCGCACTCCGGGCCAAGCACGGAGGGCTGCCTCAGCCAAACTGATAGCAACACCGCTCAAGCCCAGGGCAAGGACGATCTCTGATCCAGTGATGCTCCCACTAATCGCGAGCATCCCGCCACCAAGGAACACAAGTGACCCGAACCGTGGGCGATGGCGGTGGCGGCTTAGAGCAGCAAAGCCACGCACCTCCAACGTCTCAGCGACTGCCAAACTGTAGTCCATGCCGCGTGCCAGGACAGCGTTGATCAGAATGCGGAGAGAGACAGGCGAATACTGCGCGATGCCACGGAACCGGATTGCCTCGTCGGCATCACGTGCCGCCACAGCGAAGGTAGGAAGTGCATTGAGCACGATCGCCAGGGTAGTGGCGAGGACACGGTATCCGCCTGGAACGAGGCGCAACACTTCATGGCGATCCAAGACGGCGTGGAGAAGACTGACACCGAGGAGGAGGGTGGCGAGCGCAATACCAGTGAGCGCACCATAAAAGAGAGCATTGAACGTCAAGGGCCCGCCAATTATCGGCCAGGGTGGCAGCCGCGTGATGACCCGATCCCCGACGTGCGCAAGGAGCACGTTGACGGCCATACTCCAGCCGATCAGGGCGAGGCCAACCACAACTGCAACGCGTGGGGTGGCTCGTCCGAGAGGTCTTGTCGCGTCAACAGCGATCCGCACGCTCAAGACAGCCAGGAGGGCGAGCAGAAGATAGAAGGGATTCCGTGTCACCGAGATTGCCAACGCCAGGAGAAGAGCCCAAGCCAGCCAGAGCATCCCGTTCATCGCCACTGCCTCCAGCGGTAACGGAACGCCATGCCAATGAGTCCTAGGACACCAAGACCAAGGAAAACGATTGCCATCCAGGGTGGACCGTTTGTGCTCCATCCCGGCGTGGGTGGTGGAGTCATTGAGGGTGAGGGAGGTGGCCGCGGAGTCGTCGCCGAGACAACGGGAAAGAAGGCTGTTGCCGAGGGAAGCGCAGTCTCCGGGGGCGGTGTAGCATTCGGGATTGTGGTAGCGGTGGCAAGCGGGGGTGTTGGCGTTGCCGCCATGGGTGGAGGCGTGGTTGGAGTCGCCAACCAGGGAGATGCTTGAGACGGCGTCAGCATTTGTGGCGTTGCCGGCCAAGAAGGTGTTCCAGCAGGCACAGTTGGTAGCGGCGTGGGATTCACCGCTCCTGCTGGTGGAGTCGGAAGTGGCGATGGCTCTCTTGCCCGTTCAACGCCGTGTGCCCGAGCGATGTCGTCGATGGTGATCGCCGGGAGCCCACTCTCCCCGCTTGTCCACGACCAGCCATCGACGTCGCCGTCTCTCAACAGGCGATGTGATGCACCGACCGAATGGAGCACCCACCGACCGTCTGGAGCTAACCCGTAGTAATGCCAGAACCACGCCGGTTGCTGCTTTGCTTGGCAAAAGCAATCTTCTGCTGGACACCCTTCTCCGGCAATGGCGCAGACGGCCAGTCCCAGCCCGCCAAATGGGGCAACCGTGATCGGAATGCCGGAGCGCTGGAGGAGCTCGATTCCGGTAATCGCTGGTTCCTCGAACTGTACATAGGCTGTCACGACGCGCCCGTCGCCAAAGCGCACAACCAGTCCCGCGCCATTCGGCTGCTCGGCGCGTGAGGGGACGCTGCTCGCCCCCGCCAGCAGTGCGAGGGCGAGCAGGACCGCAAGCACGAGCCGAGAGAGCGGACGGATTCGTCTCACGAGCCTTCCTCGACGATTTCAGCCCCGAGCCGGGTGAGCAGCACATCGAAGCGCTCTGGCCAGACGCCTGGGTGCCACTCAAAACGGGCTCGCTCGAAGTACTGGACCACCATGCCGTTCTCGGCGAACTCCTCGCTGAGGGGGTACCCAAAGACACTCAACCCGCCAAAGTGCTCCCAGTAAGCGCGGAAGCCAGCGCAGAGGTTGTGCTGGGTCACCGCGAAGTAGATGCAGTCAGCCGATGACTTTGGTTCGGCTGGTGCGAAAACCTCCTCCGGTCCACGGGGTGCCAACTCTGCACCCAGTCGGCCAAGGAGGACCAGTTCGCTGCCATCCGGGAAGCGATGCAGCTCAAAGCGCGCCCGTTCGGTGTACTGGACGACGAGTCCAAGACTTGAATCATAGTAGGCGCGTGTCAGGGGGTATCCGAAGTTCGGTAGGCCGCCCAGCTGCTCCCATGTCTCAAGGAATGGTCCGCAAAGACTCTGATCCGTCTCCGGGAAGAAGCGACACCCCGGTTCCTCGCTTGCCAGCGGGGCGCGGGCCACGTGCAATGGACGCACAGTCCCCCGCAGCGGGAAGGGTTGGCGAGCGAGGGCCGGAATCCCCTGCACGGTAGCGAACAGGTTGTCGTCAGCAGCATCATCGCGCCAGCGCAGCGCACCGCTGGAGTTGGCGAAACGTGCCAAGGCGTCCAGTGCATATCGCCAGGTTGCTGACTGCGGTTCCTCACCGACGGCGAGCAGTGCCTGGATAGCTAACGCGGTGGAGTTCGCGTCGCCAACTAGCAGGTCGGCTGGTTGATAGGCAAAAGCGCCGTTGGCTGCCTGGACGCTGCGCAGGTATTGGAGAGCTCGTTGAACAGCGGGATGGTCAGCATGGCCCAGTGTGGCCAGTGCCTGGATGACGAGGGCAGTGGTATTCGAGTCGCCAGCCCCAGGTGTCGTGCTCCCGTCCCAGGCCCAGCTGCCATCAACAGCTTGGCGCTCCAAGATCCCACCGATCGCTGCGTCTGGCACGCCAACACCGGCGGCGGAAAGTGCCAAGAGCACATAGGCGTTGCTGAAAAGTTGCTGGTCATACAAGCCTGTCGCCGGATCGAAGGCTTGCTGGAGGCGCCTCACAAGGTCGATTCCACCGAAAGAGCGGGGGTCTTTCCCTGCGGCTACCGCGGCTAATACCAGTTTCGCTGCACCACCGGGGCGCTCCGCGTAGCGTGCAGCCACAGATTCCAGGTATTCGATTGTGCTTTTCCCTCCTTCTCGCCGTACCTGTGCCGGGTTCATCCCTGCTGCTGCCAGTGCCAGGACGGCATCGACTGTGATCCCAGGGTCGCTCTCGCCGCTGAAACCCGCAAATCCCCCATCAGCTCGTTGCTGGCTGAGCAGCCAGTGGGTGGCTCCGGCAAGGGCTCGCGCGGCGTCGAGGTGATGAGCTGAGACCCCTGCTCCAGGTGCCAGGACCAGCAACAACAGCACAAGAACCATTACGAGACGACGCATTACTCCAACCCCCTTCCCTCAGACCAAGGTCGGCTCCGAACTGCACTCATTTGCTTGTCAGCAGGAGAAACGGAAACAGCCCGCGCGGGGCGGGCTGCCGGTGGCTCACTGCGTCGAGGCACAGCAGATCACTGGCGTCCTCCCCCCTTAGCTCGAGGCGGGTCGGACACGGCGGCGACGGTAGACCTGGCTTCGCCACGCACGCGGCGTGACGTTACAGTTGCGGCACAGCCCCGGACTTTCACCGGTGTTCCCCCGTGTGGACGAGCGGATTACGCATTCGCCCAGTCACCCGCTCGTACTCGCCGCCGTCTCGCACGTCCTGTCAAGGTGCACTTGCTGGCCGATCGGCCTCCCCTTCATTCTCGAACCTGAGACGATCCTTGTCAAGGTCATGTTCATACTGGTTCTCGCTGCACACTCCGAGCAGTCTCGGCTGTTCTCTGCGTGATCGCTGTGTTGCGCAAGGCGGAGCTTGCCTTCCTTGCCCTTCTGACCTGCTCCGGCGGTCGACTGTCGAGAGAGTTTTCGACTATCGGGTCGGCGCGGATCTTGTGCGGTCGCCGTCCGATCAGGCTTGTCTGTTTGGCTCTGCCTCAGTGACGAACTGGATGGTTGTAGGCGACACAGCTCGTTCCTGCGGGGGCAGATATGAACACGGCCGTTGTTCTCTCCCCAAGCTGTCTTGGGAGATGGCCCATACTGACCTAGAGGGTAGAGCGGCTATCCGAGGAGGAAGACTATCCTTGTGACCTCTGCCCCTGTGCACCATCGAAGATTTCCTCCTCGATCACTACGAGCGTGGATCGATTGCTTCAAGCCGTCGAGTCTATAGCCGAAGACCTTGTGAAACGGTCAGTCATCGCCCAGTTAGGTGGCTCCATCGTGGTGCCACCGCGGCGGATCCAGCCTTCCACGTCGATGAGGACTCATGTTGGTCTGAGAGTGGGGTAAGGACGCAGAGCTGAGCCAGTTTCTCGGGGAGTCTCAGGGCAAGAGGCCAAGCGAGTCAGAGGCCGGCCTATGAACGGTCATGCTCCCAAAGCTTTGCCAGACCGCAACCCCGTGTCTCTCGGATACGGTGGCTAGCGATCTCACCATGGTCGAGATAGAGCAGCAGTCGGCGCGAGTGGGATGTTGGCGGGCCGACAGCCGGATCGCTCTGCATCACCAGGACAACGGTGAGAGCGACCGTGAGGATCACGCCTCATCCACTGGCAGAACAGCTCTGGGCCTCCCCGAGTTTCCTGTAGAACTATGCAATGGCCGGTGTCGCAGCCTACCATCCAACGCGGAGTCATACCAAGAATGAGGACAGCCCTGACCGGCTGCTGCCATGCGTCCGCCTGAAGGTCGAGGCACTGTGCCGGCTCCCGTAAATGAGACCGTTTTGACATGCAGGCCGCGGTGAACTCTGGCGTCATCGAGTAGTTCGAAGCACCGGCTCAGAAGTGCGATAGTCGCAATGACCAATGCGTGGGCGCGGCAGGGGTGCTTTGGCCACGGAGGTATTGGGTGGCACGGGGTAATCGGCCAAAGTGTGGCTCTGTGCTGCTCTCAGGGGAAATTCCCTGTGGTGCGGGAATGCTCCTCTCCCGTTGCTCTGTGCCGCTCTTCGAGGGAGGATCCCTGAGCGGTATCAGTGCCCCACATGTTCTCCGTGCCGAGCATGCTTTTTGGAACGTGCGCTCACCAGTACCGCATCGCCTGGTGGAAGATTTCAGTCAGCGCCCGCTCATCGATCGGTCGCGGACTATTGACCAGGATCCGTTGCTGGGCGAGTGTCCCCTCGACGAGTGCCGGAATGTCCTTTGCACTGAATCCGAGTTCCTCAAGACCGCTTGGGAGCCCGAGATCGCGCATGAGCTGGAGGAGCGCTTCGGCGACCGCCTCTGCGGCGGCACGCAGCGGTATCCCGCGGGTATCGATTCCCAGCATCTCCGCGACTTCAGCGTGGCGCTCTGGCCAGGAAGCTGCGGTGAAGCGCAACGCAGCAGGCGCACCCACGACAACCGCGAGACCGTGGGGGATCAAAGGCTCGTCGACATCGTAGTCTGGTGGGAAGTACTCACGGACCATGCCCGCGATCGGGTACGACATGGCATGCGGAATGTGCACACCCGCATTACCGAAACCGATCCCGGCTGTCAGGCTGGCCATCGCCATGAAGGTACGGGCCTCTACGTCAAGCGGTGCAAAGAAAGCCCGACGCAAGTACTTCGCGGCCCAGCGGATTGCCTGAGCGCTCCAGAGGTCAGCAATCGGGTTGGAACCGATATAGGCAGGGCGCTCCGCGGCGCTAGCCGGCCGTGGTCGGACGTGATACGGCTTGGCGGTATAGGACTCGATCGCGTGGCAGAGCACATCCAGCCCAGCACAGGCAGTAACCATGGGCGGGCAAGTGACGGTGTTGAGTGGGTCGACGATGGCGATCGTCGGTCGGATGTAGCGATGTGAGATCCCGGTCTTCAGCCGTCGCTCGGAGAGTTCCAGGGCGATCACTGCGGTCGTCTCGCTGCCTGTGCCAGCCGTGGTTGGTAGGGCGATATGGGGTGCGAGGGGACCAGGAACCGGTAGCCCCTTACCGATCGGCTTGTTCAGGTAGTCGAACAGGTCGGCCGGGTAAGTGGTGAAGAGGTTCATTGCCTTCGCCGTATCGATCGTGCTACCGCCGCCAAGCGACACATAGGCGTCGGGGTGGACACGCTGGGCGAACTCGATCGCCTCGCGGAGCGAGCGGTCGGTTGGTTCAATGTGAATGCGCTCGAAGGTGATAACCTCAGCGCCAGCATCCCGAATCGCCGCTTCCACGCGGTCGATGAGGCCGTGACGTCGGAGTGCGGGATCGGTGACCAGAAGTACGCGCTGCGCACCGAGACGGCGGAGCTCGTCTGCCACCTCCGCTGTTGCCCCTGGGCCGAAACGGAAGGGAACAAGGTCCATCGCGATCACGGTTTGCGTCAGTATCTCGTTCATCCTCACGGTCCTCTCGGTGATCGTCTCAGCGTACATCTCCGATTGTCGAAGGCTGTTCTCCTGAGGTCAAGGAGGCAGAGTGGCTGTGCGGCGGAGACGCACTCCGCCAGCAGCGCTCTTTCTGCTGGCTACGGCGGACCGTACCCTGCCTTTTGTGGCCTGCTGTCAAACGCCTAACAGCTCCTGAGGTGTCGTGTTGTCGAATCACCCTTGCCGGCGGCGGTATGGACAGCTTACGAGGACATGGCAGGATTCGGCACGGTCGGTACACTATCCCCGTAGGAGGGGTGCCATGAGGGAGCCGCTCCCGACACCGCGGACGCTCCGGACAATCGAGCTCCACCTTGAGGAGATAGCCTACCAAGGTGCCGCAATCGGTCGGGAAGATGGTCGCGTTGTCTTCGCCGAGTACGGGATCCCGGGTGAAGATGTGCTCGTCGCCATCGAGCGTGATCGTAAGGACCATGCGTTGGGGCGCGTCATCGAGGTATATACCCCCTCGCCGGAGCGAGTCGAGCCGCCCTGTCCCTATTTCGGCGTGTGTGGTGGTTGTCAGTGGCAGCACATCCGCTACGAGCACCAGCTGATTCTCAAGCAACATGTCGTCCGCCAGCAACTCCGGCGGATCGGCAAATTCGAGGATCCGCCCGTTTCACCCACCGTTCCTTCACCCAGCCCTTACGGCTACCGGAACCACGCTCGGTTTTCGGTCGACGGAAAGGGGAATCTGGGGTACATCTCCCGTCCCGGACACGGCTACCGGTTCATCCAGATTGAGCGCTGCCTGATCATGCACCCCAAGATTAATGAGGTGCTGGAGCGGCTGCAGGGGAAGGCCTATGTCAAGCACCAGCTCATGGTGCGATACGGGGTCAACACTGGCGAGCTGCTGGTGCATCCGAATGTTCAAGAGATCGACCCGGAACTCCCCTCGGGCCAGTCGTACTACCATGAAGCACTGCGCGACTATCGCTTCCGTATCTCGGCGAGCTCCTTCTTCCAGACCAATACGGGGATCGCCGAGCGGCTGGTTGAGCTGGTGCTGGAGCGGATCGCTCCCAGGGGTCGGGAGGTTGTTGTCGATGCCTATGCAGGGGTGGGGACGTTTGCTGCGTTTCTCGCATCGCGGGTGGCCCGTGTCATTGGGATTGAGGAGTCGCCCTCAGCCGTCGCTGATGCGCAAGTCAACCTCGATTCGTTCGACAACGTTGAGTACGTGATGGCGAAAGTCGAGCAAGTGCTGGGCAAGCTGGCGGTACGGCCGGACGTTGTGATCCTTGATCCGCCACGGGTTGGTTGTGCGCCGGAGGCGATCAGCGGCGTCCTCATGCTGCGTCCACCACGTGTTGTCTATGTCTCCTGCGATCCGGCAACACTGGCGCGTGACTTGCGGAAGTTGGTGGATGGTGGTTACCGCTTGGTGGACGTGACGCCGCTGGACATGTTCCCACAGACGTACCACATCGAGTCGGTAGCAACGCTAGAGCTGGCCGAGGGGCTGCTGTGAGGCTGGTTCTTGCCTCTGCCTCGCCACGGCGCCGCGAGCTTTTGGCGATGTTGGGAATTCCTTTTGTCATCGAACCGGCCTCAATTGAGGAACCGCTGCCGGCACGCCATCCGCACCCGGAGCGTGTTGCCCGCCAGTTGGCTCGGCACAAGGCCGAGGTTGTTGTCAAGAGCCGCCCAACCGACTGGGTGCTGGCAGCCGATACCGTTGTGATCTTTCGTGGCCAGCTCCTGGGCAAACCGGAGACAGCTGAGGAAGCGTGGAAGATGTTGTGGTTACTGCGTGGTCGCTGGCACCGGGTGATCACCGGGATTGTGGTTGCCCGCGGATCACGCTTTTGGGTGGATCACACGGTCACGTGGGTCCAGATGCGCAAGTATAGCGATGCTGATATCGCAGCCAGCATTGCCCGGGGTGAGCCGTTTGATAAGGCAGG
>CALIMB010000101.1 GCA_938028665.1 uncultured Thermomicrobium sp.
TCTCATGCATGCCGTACAGAATGCGGCGCTGCACAGGTTTGAGACCATCCCGCACGTCCGGAAGCGCTCGTTGCACGATGACGCTCATCGCGTAATCGAGATACGAGCGCTTCATCTCCTCTTCTATGCTGACGACCTGTATGCGTCCGATCTGACCGTTGCTCATGACTCCGTCGTCCGTTCACTTTTTCCTTCACAATCCTAGCAGATCGCTGGGCATCGGCGACGAACTGAGCGAAGGTTCGGTCGTCCATGATCCCTGCCACAGAGCTACTCGCGCGTCGCAGGGATGAGATACCGACTAACCAGAGTTGGAGGGATCGGGCTGGGGTGGTGCCGTTTCAGTCGATGCTTCTGGTTGGACCGCGGGAAGCAGCAAGTGATCGGAAAGTGGTACAGTGCCGAGGGTCTCGGCGAGTGGCGTTCGGCACGGGCCGGCTGCCCAAACAGGCTGGAGCACCGTCCATTGTCCGGGATCGGTGTGGATCATCCGTTCTAAACACCGTGCGACCTGCTCGAGGTTTTCACGCAGCTCCTGTTCAGGATCACCGGGGTGTGCCAGTTGCAGTGGCGGGTCAACGATAACAAGTGAGCGGCGAGGGGTGAGGCGGAGAGTGAAGGCGGGGAGGAGTATTGCACCGGTGCGCTGTGCCAGCACGACGGGGCCGATCGGTAGCGGTGCCGGAGCATCGAAGAAGTAGACAAGGCGGCTGTGACCAGTAACGTCCCGGTCGCCAGCGACCAACAGAACACCGTTGCGGCGGAGCAAACGAAGAATTGCCGGAACAGCTTCCGGACCTGAGGGTAAGACGCGAACGCCGGTTGCACTCCGCAAGTGACAGAGATAGGCAAAGAGTGATGACGGTTCAACCCGTTCAACGACGATTGCCGTTTCTAGTCCGAGTTCCGCCGGGTGCTGCGCAACAACATTGAAATTGCCCAGGTGTGCCGAAATGACGATGACACCGCGGCCGCGTGCCAAGGCTTCTTCGACGTGGATCCACCCGCGAACTTCGATGAGGTCCCGCAGCCGATGGCGATCGACCGAGCGGATACGGACGAGGTCGTAGTAATTCATGACCGCTGTGATGAAAACGCGGGCTGCTTGCCACAGACGCCAGCGCCAAGAGCATTTTGGACAAACGTGCCGCAGGTTGTCTAGCACGTGACGACGGGCACGATGGTGACCGAGGAAGACAGCAACACCAATAATCCGACAAAGCCAGTAGCCGACGCGTGCTGGGACCAGCGGTGTAAGGAGTGCTGCGATGCGCAGTGCCCAGAGGAGACTCATGGATCCTCCCTGAATTCGGGTAAAACTTCTTCGGCTGGCTGATCCCACCACGCACGCCAACCCCACCATTGCTCCGTGTAACTGCGCAGTGCGTGTTCGATCGCTTCTGCGAGCGCGGTGATAGGGTAATTGCCGCTGAGTTGGACCAGATCGAGTAACACAGATCGCCAGCCAGGACGGAAGATCAGTATAGCGAACCAACGCGGTAAGGCAGTGCCAGGCGGAAGGAAGAGGTGTGCTGGTGCGCGGAAGAGCGGTACCGCGGTAGGGATCTTATTTTCGCCGGGGTGGTCAACATGCCACACGGAAACTGGGGGCTTGGACGCTGGTGTAACCAGATGCAATGTTCGTGCAAGGAGTTCGGTTGCTCCGATGTCGATACTGAAGACACCGGAGGCGCAGTCACGCTGGAATGCCCAAAGAAGTGTTTCATCGCGGAAGACAACGCGTGGGATAAACTCCTCGTCACGCCAAAGGCTCATGTGCCGGCTGGCGTGCTGCGCACGACGGCGTTGGGCCAAGAGAGATCGGGCGAATCGGTCGACCAGAGGGCTCGTCGAGGGTTCATGGAGTACGTACGAGAGATTCAGGTAGAGAGCCTGGAACACATCGGGATTCGGCATGTGTAGCCGCCACTGCCAAAGGCTAATGAGGGGCGGGCGCGTCTTGCGCCAGCCCCTCGTGTAGCTTGTGCACACGCCCATCGATTCAAGAACTTTCGCTTGTTGCCAGTCGCTCGCGCTGAGCAACCGTCTCACGGATGAAGGCTTCGACCATTTCCCGCGCTTCCTCGTCTCGATATTGCACAGGCGGCGACTTCATGAAGTAAGCGCTGGGACCGATAAGCGCACCACTAATGCCGGCGTCGAGCGCAAGCTTGGCACAACGGATTGCGTCGATGACAACACCGGCCGAGTTGGGGGAATCCCAAACCTCGAGTTTCACTTCAAGATTGATGGGTACATCACCGAATGTTGTTCCTTCGATACGGATATGGCACCACTTGCGATCCTTTAACCATGGAATGTAGTCGCTCGGACCAACATGAACATTTTCCTCTGGCAGCGGATAGTCAAGGATGCTCGTAACAGCATTCGTCTTCGAAATTTTCTTTGATTCGAGACGTTCGCGCTCGAGCATATTCAGGAAGTCAGTATTGCCGCCGAAATTGATCTGATACATCCGGTCGATGCGCACACCACGATCAGCGAAGAGGCGAGCGAGAACACGGTGGACGATCGTTGCCCCAACCTGGCTCTTGATGTCGTCTCCGATCACCGGTAAGCCACGTTCGCGGAAGCGGCGTTGCCAATATTCCTCACGGGCAATGAACACTGGAATGCAGTTGACAAATGCGCACCCAGCGTCCAGCACCTGTTCCACATACCATTTGGTTGCCATCTCGCTACCGACTGGCAAGAAATTGACAACTACATCGGTCTTCGTCTCCTTCAAAATACCGACAATATCTGCTGTTGGTCCAGGGGCTTTGGTGATGACCTGCGAAAGGTACTTCCCAAGACCATCATGTGTCATGCCACGGTAGACGGGAGCACCAAGATAGGGCACATCGGTGAATTTATAGGTGTTGTTGGGCGGAGCAAAGATTGCATCCGAGAGATCCTTGCCAACCTTGTTGACGTCAATATCAAACCCGGCGGTGAATTCAATGTCGCCGACGTGATAGCCACCGAGATCGACGTGCATTAGTCCTGGAACAAACTGGTTGGGATCAGCATTGCGGTAATACTGTACACCTTGAACGAGAGCTGAAGCACAGTTTCCGACTCCGATGATAGCGACACGAATCTTTCGATCTTCCACGGCAGCGTACGTTCCTCTCCTCAAGAAACCTAAACCAACAGAGAAGACGGAGCCACCAGCTCCTGCTGCGATTGTAGAGGTAGGAAGAGGGGCCGTCAACGGAATCAGGTTGGTAGGAAGGGTGCACTGTGGGGATTGCACCGACTGACAGTTGAGCAGATAACCCCCGCTCACATACCACCGGTTCTCGATGATCCTCCCAAGTCTTTATGGGTGAGATACTCTCCACAAGTCGTCGTATGAAAGAAGTTCCGGGAGCTCAGGCGATCCTTGTCATCTTTGATGACTGCAGCCTTGCTCCAGCGACTTTATGAGCGTGTGAGCAGTTTCAGAGCCGCTTCCGTGACCAGTTCAGGTGTGAGAACGGTGAGGCACGTCCGGAGGTGACAGCCCTCCGGCCGTCCGAGGCGATAGCCAACATAACAACAGGGCGAACAAGGCAGTTGGGCGGTCAGTGCCAGAACCGAATCGGTCACGTGTAAAGCTTTGAGCGGGTTTACGATCGCCGCTCCGAGTGGTCGCCAAGCCTCCACATTTGTCGGTCCGAACAGCACCAGAGTGGGGCGACCAAGAGCTGCAGCGAGGTGCACGACACCGCAGTCGCTCCCAAGCACCAGGCTCGCGTGCTCTAGGACGGCGGCCAGTGTGGCTATATCGGTGCGTCCGATCAGGTTACACACGCCCTCGACCTGGAGGAGGGGCGCTGCATCGCTTCCTTCACGCGTTGTCCCGGTCACCACAATACCCACCTTCCGGCAAGCCAGCTCCTGCGCCACAGCAGCGAATCGCTCAGCTGGCCATCGGCGAGCGGGAGCAAACGGCCCGACTCCAGGATGGATCACGACGAACGGGCGAAGGACAGGTTCAAGCAGCCGCTGCGCGTGCGATCGCGCTTCCTCAGGAATGTGCAAATATGGTGGCTCTGGTGGTTCTCGTGTTCCGAATGCCTGTGCTACCTCGAGTGCGTATTGCCACTCGGGGATTGCCCCAAATCCCCGATCGATCACGCGATGTGTTAGAAAGTGGCCAGTACCATTATCGATTCCGGCGCGAACTGGGCTGCCGGTGGCCGCAAGAAGTGCCCGGTAGAGTAGGCGTCCCGGTCTTGTCGTTAGGTGATGCAGCAGGAGGACAGCATCGTACTGTCGGCGCCGGAGCGTGAGGGCAAGTGCGAGGAACTGGAGCAGTCGTCCACGACGCAACTGTTCCTTCTCTAAAACGTAAATATGATTGATATCCCGACAAAGACCATAGAGTCCAGCCCCCACCGGCGACGTGAGGATATCGATACTGGCGTCCGGGTAGGCACTGCGCAAGGCACGCAATGCTGGAAGGGTAAGGACAGCGTCGCCCAAATCAGCAATCTTTACGACAAGAATGTGTCGGAATCGTGCTGGCATGTGAGACTCCGAGAGCAGCGGTCAGGGTAGCGAGGGTGTCTTCTGCTGTCCGCTCCCAGGTGAAATGGGCAGCGTGGGCGCGACCAGTAACGCTGAGGGAGATCCGCTGGTGGGGTTGGCGCGCGGCGGAGATAGCTTCAGCGATGCTCCGGGGATCGAGCGGATCGCACACGAGTGCTGGTCGGGCGATCTCGCTGAGCGCACCCCGCTGGCTCGCGACGACCGGGGTGCCACACGCCATAGCTTCGAGTACCGGTAAACCGAACCCCTCGTACAGTGAGGGGAAGACGAAAACCTCAGCGGCACTGTAGAGCGCCGGTAAATCAGCATCATCAACATGTCCAAGCCAGTGAATCCGCTCATGGAATGGGCTTTCGGCGATTGCCCGCTCAATTGGCTCGGCAAGCCAGCCACGCTTACCTATAAGAACAAGCTCGAGGTCAGAATCGTGTTGCGCGAGAAGCTCGAACGCCCGCACGAGCCGCACAAGGTTTTTCCGTGGCTGGAGTGTCCCGACATGCAACAGATAAGGACGATGCAGCGCGTAGCGGTGGCGCACCACTGCACAGTCTTGCGGTGAACGCGGGAAAAACTGCGTGTCGACACCGTGCGGAATCACCGCGATGCGCTCTGGTGGCACACGGTAGAAGCGGATGAGATCGTTCGCCGTCGTTTGTGAAATCGCGATGATCCGACGGGCCCGTCGGACACTCCACCAGGTTCCCAGTTCGAGATAGAGCCGTTGTGGTAAAGGGTGTGCTTGGGGCTCGTAACGGTAGCCGAGATCATGCACAGTGACCACCGCTGGCACCGGGCACCAGAGTGGAAGAACATGTGCCGGGATGAACAAGAGTGCTACGGGGTGGCGCGCGAGTTCCACGGCAAGGCGAACATGTGTCCAGAGACGTGGAAAGGGAATGACACGGATTTCCGCGCGATCGATCGGAAACGGGAACTCGCCAGGCGTGTTCCGATAGAGTCGAAAACGAAAAGAACTCGGTCGTTGGAGAAGATGTTCAATCACCCGACGAGTATAGCGCTCTGTTCCCGTTACGCCTTTTGTCCGAACACGGCTGGCATCGATACCGATAGTTGGCACCGTCATCCAGCAAGGCCTTTCGTGAGGCAGTTTTTAACCGCGGCTACAACACACTCGATACTCAATGCCATCATACAGCCCACTCCACACGGGCGAGTCGCACCAATGTCTCCGCAACGCGGGCACTCGAGTGATGAGCGAACCACCCGATGGCGAGTGGCCGATCCCCACGGGCCGAATCGCTCGGGACGCGTTGGACCGAAGAGGTGAACGGTCGGGGTTCCGACGGCGACAGCCAGATGCAACGGTCCGGTGTCTGGGCCGATGACAAGAGAGGCAATGCGTAACAGTTCGGCCAGTTCTTCGAGCGCGAGCTGACCTGCGAGGACGAGCGGGGTGGTATGTGCTGTCTTAGCAATGACGTCTAACAAGTGTTGTTCACTGTGAGAACCAGTGAGGATAACGGCCAGACCAAGGTCGGCTAGCGAATCAACGAGGGCAGCCCAACGCTGTTCGGGCCAGCATTTGGCAGCGGCACCAGATCCTGGATGGATAACGGCGAAGGGGTGTTGGATACCCTGGGCGATCAGACGTGCTTGCACTCGACGCTGTGCTGCGTGGTTGACAGGCCAAATGAGTGGATGATCCTCCGCGGTGAGCAGGGACTCTGGGATGTCATGCCCAAGCACGCGCAAAAGTGCGCGGACGAGCTCGATGTTGCGTGCCGCAACGTGCTCGTACCTCAAGGGTACGGGATGGGTAAGAAAAGGG
This sequence comes from uncultured Thermomicrobium sp., assembly GCA_938028665.1. Taxonomy (GTDB): domain Bacteria; phylum Chloroflexota; class Chloroflexia; order Thermomicrobiales; family Thermomicrobiaceae; genus Thermomicrobium. The sequence continues at coordinate 6,329 of CALIMB010000101.1, forward strand.
CGGAGGTAGGGGTGATCGGCCCCAACGCGGATCGGAATCCCTGCGAGATACCCAAGCCATGCCCCCCACCAATGATCGTCACGGAGAAGAACCATGGCCAGGGGGGCTCGTCGGCGGAGCCGAGCAGCCTCGCGGATCAGCAGCTGATACGGCTGAATGAGGTCGGTCGGTGGTCGCCGTGTGAAACCAGGAAACGCTACTGGCAAAACACGATCTACGGCTCGAGTGATAGTGAATAACTCGGCGGTCCACTGGCCGCTGAGCACCGTCGTCGTGAGACCTACTGCGACCTGGCGGAAGAAACGCAGGGCAGGTAAAGTCAGGATCGCGTCTCCAAGGTGGTCTGGTCGGACCAGCACCACTTCCCGCCGTACACTCGGAGTACAGATTGGCACAGGTATCGCCGGTGCGATCCAACGAATGATGGAGCGCGCCAGGTCAGGCAACATGCGGTGCTCCCGCTTCACTGAGAAGTGCGGCACAAGCCTGTGCGACCTCGTTCACCGTCACGTTCCGAATATCCAGTGTCTCAGGAAAGGAAAAGGGGCGGCGTAAGTCTTGTGCCTGGCGAAGCGTCCAGCTCGCTGGTGGAGCACAGACGAGGCTCCGGCGCCCAAGCGGTCGGTAGAGAAGCGGGCTGGTTGGTCCGAATATCGACACTGTCGCAGTCCCAACAGCAGCTGCGAGGTGACCGACTCCACTGTCATTACCGACAAAAAGATCTGCGAGCGCAAGCAGCGCGGCCAATTCTGACCACGTTAACCGGTTCGACCAATCGAGGACAGGACTCTTAACAGCACGAAGCACCGCACGAACGGCTTCGGAGTCGCTTGGCCCGCCGACAACCACAATGGTGGCGCCGAACTCGGAGTGCAACCGCTCTGCCAGCGCAGCAAAGCGCTCGGGTGGCCAGCGTTTCGCAAGGAGCGTGCTGCCGGGGTTGACGGCGCCTCCGGGATGGATAACGACGATGGGGCGCAGGACGGAGCGGAGGCTCTGGGCGACCGTCATTTGTACGTTCGGCGGTACGACGTACTCCGGTTCTAGACCCTGGGGAGAGGCTCCACATTGCTTAGCGACTGCCAAATAGAGCTCCGTCTCGTGCTGGCCTGGCCGTGGGCGGACTCGATGGGTATAGAGAATTCCGCGCCCGGCTACAGTAATACCAGCACGCTTAGGAATCCGGCTCAGGAGGAGAAGCAGTGCAACGCGAGGTGAGCGATCAAGTCCAAGGCCCCAGTCATAGTGCTCGCGAGCTAGTTGGTGGGCGAGTCTGACGATTGCGGGGAGCGTGGCGTTCTCTGGATACCGGATAAGGCGACGGACAGCGGGATGGCCGTCGAAGGCAGGTGCTGCCCATTGAGTTACGGCGACGTCGATTGCTGCCTCGGGAAAAGCCGTATGCAGAGCGCGTAGGACCGGTGTCGCCATCAGCGCGTCACCCAGGCAACACGGTTTGACGAGCAGAAGCCGTCGCATCTTTCAGCGGGTGGTCCGAGCAGTGTCAGGATCGAGGATGGCGAACAGGATTTCCCCTTCGGCGGCGAGGTCGCCATCGACCGTGGCGCGACCAGTACCCGTCCCAATGTTCCGACGAAGTTTCCCGATTTGGACTTCGAGGCGAAGCGTGTCTCCGGGACGCACCGGGCGCTTGAAACGGACGCGGTCGATACCGGCGAAGAATGCCATTTTCCCTCGG
>CALIMB010000102.1 GCA_938028665.1 uncultured Thermomicrobium sp.
GCTATGCTGGAGCGATGCTTCCTGGATGGCTCGCCGCCACCGCCGCAGCAGCTCGCGCGGGTTTTGAAGGCGGTCGTGCGTGGTGGACGGTGACGAGGGGGTGCCGCGGTGCGGTACGGATTTCTGATTGATCAGCGCAAGTGCATCGGCTGCCATGCCTGCACCGTGGCGTGTAAGTCGGAGAACCTGGTACCGCTTGGGGTCTACCGGACATGGGTGAAGTATGTGGAGAAAGGGACGTTTCCGCACACGCGACGATCGTTCACTGTCCTGCGTTGTAACCACTGTGACGATGCGCCATGCGTGGCAATCTGCCCGACGAAGGCGCTCTTCCGTCGCCCGGATGGGATTGTGGACTTTGACCAGTCCCGCTGTATTGGCTGTAAGTCGTGCATGCAGGCCTGTCCCTATGATGCGATCTATATTGATCCCATCACCCATACAGCAGCCAAGTGCAACTACTGTAGTCACCGAGTTGACCAGGGGCTGCTTCCAGCTTGCGTGATTGTCTGCCCCGAAAAAGCGATTATTGCAGGTGATCTTGATGATCCGACGAGTGAGATCCACCAGCTGGTAGCGCGGGAGCCGGTGACCGTGCGCAAGCCGGAGCAGGGGACACGGCCCAAGCTGTTCTATCTGGGAGCTGATGAGGCAAACCTGACGCCCGAGGTGCAGACACGCGAGAACAGCTTCTTGTGGGCAGAGGTGCGCCCCGATGGTCGTCCTGAGGAGGCGGTCCGGGGGACAGAGCTTCTGCCTGGACCAGCCGATGCACGGGTGGCGTATGACGTCTGGCATCCCAAACCGTGGGGATGGAAGGTCGCGAGCTATCTCTGGACGAAGTCTGTGGCGAGCGGTGCGCTGGGAATTGCCGGGCCGTTGCTGGCGCTTGATGCTCTGGCTGATCGCCCACTCTTTTCACTTGGGGCTCCGCTGATCGCACTGCTCTTTGTGACGCTCACTGCGTTGCTCTTGATTTGGGATCTCAAGCGACCAGAGCGGTTTTGGTACCTGTTGGTCAAGCCGAATCCCACCTCGTGGCTGGTCTGGGGCGGCTACATTTTGCTGATCTTCGGAGCGCTGGCTTTCCTCTGGATGGTGGGGGCATGGCTGGAGGCAGGTCGACTGCTTGGCGTGCTCTGGTGGCTGGGTCTGCCGGTCAGCCTAGCGGCCGCGTGGTACACGGCGTTTCTCTTTGGGCAGGCTGAGGGGCGTGACTTCTGGCAGAGCCCGCTCTTGCTGCCAATACTGCTGGCGCAGGCTGTGGTGGCGGGGGCAGCGAGCCTGGTGCTGCTGGGAGCGCTCGGCGGTGGGATGCAGGGGGGAGTCCGGGTGCTTGGGGCGATCCTGGCAGGGGGGCTTGTGGTGCTGGTTGTTCTCGTCGCGAGTGAGCTGCTCACGTCGCATCCCAACCTGCATGTTGCTAAGACTGTTAGCCTGCTGACACGAGGACCGTACCGTACGGAGCTTGTGCTGGTGGGATTGGGCATAGGGGCTGTCTTGCCGCTCGTCGCGCTTGTGATCGGCTGGATGAGTGGAGCGCTCACGGGCTGGAGCGTCGCGGCGGCAGTCGCGGCGTTGATTTGCCTGTGGAGTTACGAGCGGATCTGGGTGAGCGCTGGGCAGGACATCCCGCTCAGTTAGGGGGTGACGGCGGTGGTGCGAGATAGGCGTGGAACAACAGTGAGAGAAGCCGTGAGGAGTCGTGTGCGTGAGCCCTTTGCCCCGGAGCGAACAAGTGGATTAGCGAGTTACCCGCCGCCGGAGCGGTGGGACGATTGGGAAGAACGCGGACCAGACGGTCGGACGCGCCGCTACTTTCTCATTCCGACAGTTTGTTTCAATTGTGAAGCAGCCTGTGGACTGTTAGCTTACGTCGATAAGGACACCTTGGATATTCGCAAACTGGAGGGACATCCCTTGCATCCGGGGAGCCGTGGGCGGAACTGTGCGAAGGGGCCAGCGACGATCAACCAAGTGAAGGATCCGGAGCGGATTCTCTATCCACTGCGACGTGTGGGGCCGCGTGGCTCTGGCAAGTGGGAACGGGTGAGCTGGGACGCGGCGCTGGACGATATTGCCGGGCGGATGCGGCAGGCGTTCTTGGAGGGTCGACACAACGAGGTGATGTACCACGTAGGTCGGCCTGGAGAAGACGGTTTTATGGAGCGTGTGCTTTGGTCGTGGGGGGTGGATGGGCATAACTCCCATACCAACGTGTGCTCCTCGGGTGGGCGGTTTGGCTACGCCGTCTGGATGGGGGCTGATCGCCCCTCTCCTGACCATGCTAATGCTCGCTTTATCTTTTTGGTGAGCGCTCACCTTGAGAGCGGTCACTATTTCAATCCCCATGCCCAGCGCATCATGGAGGCGAAGCAGCGTGGGGCGAAGCTTGCAGTAATGGATCCGCGGCTCTCCAACACGGCAGCGATGGCTGACTACTGGTTGCCGGCAGCTCCCGGTACCGAAGCGTTTGTGCTGTTGGCGATTGCCAACGTGCTCATTCAAGAAGACTGGTTCGACCATGAGTTCGTGCGTCGCTGGACCAATTGGGACGAGTACTTGCGGATCGTACACCCCGGTTGTCCGGTGACCTTTGAGGAGTTTGTGACACGGCTCAAGGAGATCTATGCGCGCTATACACCAGAGGCGGCGGAGCAACTCAGTGGTATTCCGGCGGCGACAATCGTTGAGCTGGCGCGGGAGCTTGCTCGAGCTGCGCCAGCCATCTCTACCCACAACTGGCGAGCAGCGGCAGCGGCGCATCTTGGCGGATGGACTGTTCCGCGGGCGCTCTTTTTCCTGAATGTTCTGACTGGGAGTGTGGGGACGCCGGGCGGGACGCAGCCGAACATTTGGGACAAGTTTGTGCCGAGACCATTCAAGGAGCCGCCACGGCAAAAGGTATGGAATGAATTGACATGGCCAAAGGAGTATCCGCTTGCACACCACGAGATGAGTTTCCTCTTACCGCATTTCTTGAAAGAAGGTCGCGGAAAGCTTGCGGTCTACTTTACACGGGTGTACAACCCGGTATGGACGAATCCTGATGGATTTACCTGGATCGAAGTCCTGCAGGACGAGTCGCTGATTGAGCTTCATGCATGTCTGACCCCGATCTGGAGTGAGACTGCCTGGTACGCCGACTATGTGCTCCCCATGGGGCATGGGCCGGAGCGGCACGATACATTCTCGTATGAGACCCATGCCGCTCGTTGGATCGGCTTTCGTCAACCAGTGCTGCGGGTAGCTCGGGAGAAGCTCGGGAAGCCGGTACAGTACACGTATGAGGCCAATCCCGGTGAAGTGTGGGAAGAGAACGAGTTTTGGATGGAGCTCTCCTGGCGGGTGGACCCGGATGGATCGTTGGGGATCCGGCAGTACTATGAATCGCCCTACCGACCCGGGCAGAAGATTACGGTCGATGAGTACTACCAGTGGATCTTTGAGCACTCGATTCCCGGACTTCCGGAAGCAGCCGCCGCCGAAGGGTTGACCCCTCTAGAGTACATGCGGCGGTATGGAGCCTTCGAGATTGACCAGCAGCGTTACCGTCAGTATGAAGACCCCGTGCCTCCCGAGGAATTGGCCCAATCTTGGGTCGATCCGGAGAATGGGCGGATTTGGACGACGGCGCCAGCGCCACACAGTTCGAACATGGTACCAGTCCCAGCGGAGCCAGCCGGGCCACGCGGACGCTGGGCCGGTGTGATGGTGGATGGCGAACCGAAACGGGGGTTCCCAACGCCATCGGGGAAGCTCGAGTTCTTTTCGCGGACACTTTATGAGTGGGGCTGGCCGGAATATGCCATTCCCTGCACGATTGAGAGTCACGTAGCTCCCTCGCAGATTGATCGATCGAAGGGGGAGATGGTGCTTCTTCCGAACTTTCGTGTTCCAACACTCATCCATACGCGCTCGGGGAATGCCAAATGGCTGAACGAGCTGACCCATGCGAATCCACTGTGGCTCCATCCGAGTGATGCCGAGCGAATTGGTGTGCGCACCGGCGATCTGGTACGAGTGGAGACGGAGATCGGCTACTTTGTTGACCGGGTATGGGTGACTGAGGCGATTCGTCCGGGGGTTGCCGCCTGCTCCCATCACCTTGGGCGGTGGCGGCTGGCTGAGGGGACAGGGGGTGAGCGCTGGACAACAGCGCTCGTGCACATCGAGCGTCTCCCAGACGGGCGGTACCGGCTACGACAGCACCATGGGGTGCGGCCGTTTGCCAGTGAGGATCCGGATTCGCAGCTGGTGTTCTGGAGTGATGCTGGCGTTCACCAGAATCTGACGTTCCCGGTGCAGCCGGATCCGATTAGTGGGCAGCACTGTTGGCACCAGAAGGTGCGGATCGTCAAAGCGGGGCCGGACGACCGGTATGGCGACGTGGTTGTCGACACGAAGAAGTCGATGGAGGTGTATCGACGCTGGTTGGCGAAGACACGACCGGCACCTGGTCCTGGCGGTTTACGGCGCCCACTGTGGATGTTACGACCGTACAAGCCAGATCCAAGCGCCTACCGGATTGACAGCCCAACTGGACGGGGTGAGGTGTCAGGGCGCAGGTCTTGAAGCCGGTGATGCGTCCGAGTGGAACGGGATGAGCTGATCGCCAACAAGGCGGTAGATTTGGCGCTGTGGGAAAGCGGCCGCAAGCTCGCCATTCCGCAGACCGAGGTCGTGGGCATAGAGGACCGGTGAGTCGAGGAACGGACTGTTGCGGACAAAGAATGGTGTATATTCCGTCCAGTAGGTTGTAGGCACAAGGATAAGGGAGTTGGCTGGCGCCTGCGCAGTGATTGTCCGGGCAGGTTCGGCGCGGATACCGTACCAGCCGTAGTAGCTTTTCCACCAGGGGACGCTGGTGGATAGGATCCCCCACAGGATGAGTATGGCCAAGGCAAGCGCTCCGAGTGGTGCGGCAACGGGCGGCAAGTCGGAGCGAGGAGTGAGCACACGCCATAGCCAACGGATGCCCTCGACGGCGTGTGCTAGACCGCGGGCAGAGAGCAGAACGATCGCACCGAGAGCCTCGAAGTAGTAGCGCGGACCGTACATTTGGCCAGCGGTCCAGTAGGCAATGTGGAGGCTGATCAGAGAGATGATCTGAGCGGCGAGGATAAGGTCCCAGGTAAGCGGGTGCATTCGCTGCATCGGCCTGAAACGGAAAGGAGAAACGGCGAGCTGGGCGAGAGCGACAGCGGTAGCGAACAGTGCCGGTAAGAGGTCAAGCTGGCCCGGCCAGCCGAAGAGGACATCCTCAAGGAGTTGAAGGTTGGCACGGGTGTTGACAAGTCCTTTCTCAAGGGTATGACCTGAACCAGTGCCGATCCCAGGACCAAAACCAACACGGTCAAAGGGCCACCAGAGTTCGTAACCAAAGGTTAGGGGATCTCCAGTCGTGTGTTGGTTGTACGCCAGCAGTGCTAGTGAGCCAAGGAACCCTCCAGCAGCGAAACACAGGCCAACCGGACGCCAATTGGGGGCTCGCCAGAAGCGCCAGAGCGCCCAAATGACAAAGGGAAGGGTGACTCCCAGGGCAGTCAGCGGCCGAGCGAGGACAAGGAGAGCGAGGGCGAGTGCCCCGGGGAGAGCACGGCGGATCGTGGGATGCGCGAGGGTCAGCCGGAAGGAGAAGACGAAGAGCAAGGTCAGCGCCAAGCACACCGTATGCGCCATGAACGAGGCTGCTTGGAGGAGGAAGAACGGTGAGGCTGCAAGGAGGGTTGCTGCGAGGAGGCCGGTGGGGAAGTTGTAGATCAGGCGGGAGAGAGCTATCAGAAGAAGGATGGACAACGCTGCGGCAAGTGCATTGACGAGCGCGGGATAGCCGAGAAGCACCCCAAAAGCGAGAATAAGCGGATAGCCAGGCGGATATTTGCCAAACCACATCCCATTGCGGACGATAATGAAGGGGGTATCGAAGGCCTCTGGGATGGGTGGGGCTGGGGCGGTGAGGTGCCCCCGCGCGATAGTGGCAGCCTGAAAGAGGAAAGCAACTTCGTCTTCGGTATGCGGGAGCCCTTCAAAAATGGCTCGATTGAGGACGAGCGCAACGATGGCTGCACTGGTGGAGAGCAAGACGGCGGGAAGAATGACCTGGAATCGAGCTTGCAGACGCATGGAGCAGACTATCCCAAACTGTCGGTCGCGCAGAGCGTGCCAGTGCTGACTGGAAGTATAGAAAGCGTTCGTTCCCGTCGGTGTCGCTAGAACTAGTGGGTGCCAGTGACAAGGATCAGAAGTGCAGTGGGCACGGCGACACCGCGTGCATGGTGATGCACGATGTTGTGTATCCAGGAACGCCGGATGCTGACCGAGTTGACCGGTTCGGGGGCGACGCGCAGGTCTAAGATCGCAAGATAGTTTGCTTGACAGGAAGAGAAGGCGCTGTATACCCTGAGCTTGTCGGTGTGAGGCAGAGCAAGCTCATCTGGTGCATGGGGATGCCCTGTCTCAAGAGGCAGGGAGCGAGGGGGAACGATGCCGTACAAATATCTCGATCACGAAGCAGACATCGGACTCGAGGCGACCGGAACACGACTCGAGGAAGCCCTGCGAGATGGTGTGCGGGGGCTCTTGAGTCTCTTGGTCGATCCAGAGACAGTGGAGCCGCGAGAGACGGTGCCGGTGCAAGCGAGTGGTGACGATCCCGGGGCACTCTATGTTGCCCTACTCAACGCCGTGCTCGCTGCTGTGGACCTTTATGGGATGTTCTTCCGGGATTTCGAGCTCACACGGCTTGAACGTGTCAACGACCACTGGGTGGCCGAAGGCACGCTGTACGGCGAGCCGATGGATCTGGAGCGCCATGCAGTAGAGATCGAGGTCAAGGCGGCGACGTACGGTGGGTTGCTGGCCGAGCAGACGGAGACGGGTTGGCGACTCCGCTGTGTCCTGGATCTGTGACTGTGGGTTGCTCGTGATGAATACAGGGAGGGACGACGATGAGCGCAGCCGTGAACCTGCGGAAGATTCATGATTATCTCTTCGAAATTCCGCCACACGGGAAGATGCACGTACCGGCTCGTCTCTATTTGGACGAGCGTTCACTACGGGAGCTTCTGGAGAACCAAAGTTCCGAAGAGTGGAATGCGATCCGGCAGCTGGAGAATGTTGCCTGTCTGCCGGGGATTGTCAAGGCAGCGCTGGCGATGGCAGATGTCCATCCTGGCTACGGCTTCCCGATCGGTGGTGTGGCAGCGTTTGATCCCAAGGCCGGTGGGGTAATCAGCGTTGCTGGTGTGGGCTTTGACATTAATTGCGGCGTGCGGTGTCTGCGGACGCATCTGACGTGGAGTGACCTCGCGGGGAAGGAGGAGAAACTGGCTGACACGATGTACAAGGTGATTCCGGCAGGGCTTGGGAGTACAGGAGAGCTCAAGCTTTCTCCCAAGGAGATTGACCGAGTGCTCCGTGAGGGGGCGCGCTATGCAGTGCATCTCGGTTACGGTCGAGAAGAAGATCTCGAGTACATCGAAGAACATGGGCAGCTGAACGATGCCGATCCTTCAGTAGTAAGCCACACGGCAAAGCAACGTCAGATGGCACAAGTCGGAACGCTCGGCTCGGGAAACCACTACGTGGAGGTGCAGGTGGTTGATCAGATCTACCACGCGCGGGCTGCGGAAGCGTTTGGCCTAGAACGCGGGCAGATCGTGATAATGCTTCACACAGGGAGCCGGGCCCTTGGTCACCAGATTGGGACGGACTATTTGCCGTTCCTGGAGAAAGCGACACGGAAGTATGGGATTGAGATCCCTGATCGTGAGCTCGTCTGTGCGCCGATTGAGAGCCCGGAGGGGCAGCAGTACTTCCGGGCAGTAATGGCTGGGGCGAACTGTGCGTTCGCCAATCGGCAGGTTCTGACTCACCTTGTGCGCCAAGCATTCTGGAAGGGGTTGCAGGTTCCGGAGACAGCGATTGAGACGCTCTATGAGGTGGCGCACAACACGGTGAAGTGGGAGGTGCACGAGGTTGATGGGGAGCGCCGCCGGCTGTTGGTGCATCGGAAGGGATCAACGCGGGCGTTTGGGCCAGGCCGGGCGGAACTCCCGGAGCGATACCGGGCAGTTGGGCAGCCGGTGTTGGTTGGTGGGACGATGGGAACGGCGAGCTATATCTTGGTGGGGACCGAGCAAGGGATGCGTGAAACGTTTGGAACGGCTCTCCATGGGGCGGGTCGTGCCAAGTCCCGTCGGCAGGCAAAGCGCCAATACCCGGCTGAACGGATCGTGGAGGAACTGCGCAAGCAAGGGATCATTGTGCGGGCGCATGGTAAGGCATCGATCAGCGAGGAGGCACCAGGCGCCTATAAGGATGTGGAGCATGTGGTCGAGGTAATGTGCAACGCCGGAATTGTGGCCCGTGTTGCCCGGCTCCGCCCGATCATCTGCTTGAAGGGATGAAAGGATGACGGGCGATCGCCGCATGGCGTTCCTTTTTGATTTGGACGGAACGCTTGTCGATTCGGTCTATCAGCATGTCGTTGCCTGGCGTGAGGCACTGGAAGCGATCGGGATTGAGCTTTCGATTTGGCGGATTCACCGACGGATCGGGATGAGTGGTGGCCTTTTCCTCGCTGGCCTCTTACGGGAGACGGGACGAGCAGTGACACCAGAGGAAATTCGCCGTGTCCAGCAGGTGCATGCCGAAACCTATGCGAGGCTGCTCAATCAGGTGCGACCGTTGCCCGGGGCGCGGGATCTCCTTGACGAACTGACGCGGATGGGAATCCCATGGGCCATTGCGACGAGTGGTCGACTGGAGAGTGCGCGCAAGACAGTAGCGGTGCTTGGGCTCGACCCGCAACGGATCCCACTAGTGACGCGTGACCACGTGCGGCATGCGAAGCCGGATCCAGACCTCTTTCTGGCGGCGGCCGACCTGCTGCAGGTTGACATCGGCGAGGCGGTTGTAGTGGGCGACAGTGTATGGGACATGCTAGCTGCGCGCCGCGCGCGAGCGCTGAGTGTCGGGCTGCTCTCCGGCGGATATGGGGCTGGAGAGCTGCTTGAAGCAGGAGCGTATCGTGTCTATGACGATCCGGCCGATCTCTTGCGGCACCTGGATGAGGTGGGTGTGCGAGCAGGGGACTATGAATGGGCATTGGAGCAGCAAAATGCTTGGACGGATGAGCAAGGCTACCTGTAGCCTCTGGTCTTGGAGACAGGTGCTTCAACGCTCCGTGGACCTTTAGGATTTCTCCCCTCCACTTTGAGAAGGGATCGCTCGTGCTGGATGCGGGTGCCCAGTGCTCCGGCGTCCACAGGGTGCCCAGCTTGGCGCAGGATACTAACGTGAGGGTTAGTCCGTTATGACGATGGACCTGCTCCCGTCTGGACGTTATGTACCGCATCGGGTTCGGCCTGCAGGCCAAGCGAATCGCTTACAGGTACGGTGGCGCTCGAGAATGGTACGGGAGCACAGTAAGCAGTGACGGGTGTACAGATAACGGTGACAGGACTGTACGGCTGACGGTTCGATGACCGGGTCGCGATGTTGAGGGATGGGAAAGAAGCAGGCTGGTGGATGCAGAGGGGAACCGTCAGGTGTCGATAGCCGCGAGTGTTTGGCTGAAGCATTCCTCAGGTAGGCGACTGCCGTGTGATGCTGATAGCGGTGTGAAGTGGTTAGTGTTGTCAGTATGGTTGTGCCGATCCGGTGTCTAGGTCACACTGCCTTACTGCAGAGCACGGCGAGGTGTGGTGCTCGCGCAACTGTCACTGAGGCATGAATACCACCCGTTCCAAGCATCGGTAGTCACTGTCGATCCCGCGGTGGCGCTCCGCCGGAGCGTCGGACGAGCCATCAGGTAGCGCCGGAGGGGTAGAGAAGCTCATAGTCGCGAGTACGGCGAGGGAAGGAGAGCATGAGCCAAGACTCCTCAGGTTGCCAATGGAATTCAACCAATATAGGCACGGAGCGGACGACAGACCATTGCGGTGGCTCGTCCAGTTCAAGGTAGAGTGTCTCGTCATCAGCGAATGGTGCGAGTTGCGAGCGGAGCTCAGTGGGGAGGTCGTCCAGCGGGAGTTCGAGACCAAGGATCCGACCGTGGTCAGCGACATCCAGGATGCCACGGTGCACAGTGACAGGCGGACCGCTCAGTGAGCAGGATGAAGGTGCTCCCCCAATCTCGAGAGCAAGCGTCAGACGATCAGCGAGCGGATCGTAGCAAAGATACATGTGCTAGCTCCTTTTTCCGAGGAGCATCGTACCCAGTTGCAAGGGTAGCATCATGCCGGTAGTAGGCAGGAGTGGAGAGGGGCTGCTGTGAGTTGGTACGAGCAGGCAATCCGACCCCTCCTGTTTCGGTTGGATCCAGAGTTTTCGCATCGTTTGGCAGTCGAAGGGCTGGGAATCGTCGGGCGACTTCCTGGGGGCATAGCGCTACTCCGCCAGTTAGCTGGGGTATCGGTCGATGGGCGGCTGCGCGTCGACTTTGGGGCGCTCTCCTTTCCGAACCCGCTTGGACTTGCGGCGGGGCTGGACAAGAACGGGGTAGCAATAGCGGAGTGGTTTGCGCTGGGTTTTGGGACAGTGGAAGTGGGGACAGTAACCCCGCGTCCACAGCCTGGAAACCCGCGGCCGCGGCTCTGGCGATTCACTGAGCAGGAAGCACTCGTTAATGCGTTGGGCTTTCCCAGTGCTGGAGCGGCAGCCGTGCGTGAGCAACTCCTCTGCCGACGGTTCCCCGGACCAATAGGAATCAACTTAGGGAAAAACGCCACAACTCCGTTAGAGCAGGCAACCGAAGATTACTGCGCGGTGCTGGCTGCGTTGTGGGATGTGGCGGACTACGTGACCGTGAACGTCAGCTCGCCAAATACCCCGGAGTTGCGGAGATTGCAGGAAGTTGAGCGGCTCGAACGGGTGCTAGCGGCTGTGCAGGCGACCAACCGGAAGCTCGCGTTCCTGCACGGAGAGACGGTACGTCCAGTACTGGTCAAGGTCTCGCTTGACCTTGAGCCAGCAGCACTGGTTGACCTCATCGCGCTGCTTGAGGCATGTGACGTGACAGGGCTGATATTGGGAAATACGAGCACCGACCCAAACCTGCGGCCTCCGGGTGCAGAACACCTTCCTGGAGGGCTAAGCGGGAAACCGCTGCGTCGACGGGCAGTGGAGCTTCTGGCACGGGCGGCTGAGCTCGCCGGGGAGCGTCTGCTGCTGGTCAGTGTTGGCGGAGTGATGACTGTGGAGGATGCGATCGAGCGCCTGCGGCTTGGGGCGCATCTGGTCCAAGTGTGCACAGGATTGGTGTACCGTGGTCCGGGGTTTCCGAGCGCGATCCTACGCGCGTTGTTGACTGCTCTGGACGAGTGCGGTCTGCCCTCTATCAGGTTCCTGCGCGGCCGTTGAAGGCGCCCAGAATTCTGTTCTGGTCGGTGCGGTAGCGAGGGTGAGGTGTTCCAAAGAGTGTTCACGAGGCTCTTCACCGGGGAGTTGGAGAGCCCCGAGGATGACGAAGGAAACCACCAGAAGGTGCGTCAACATGGTAGGCCGGGAAAGTCTTGCGCTGCTGAGAAACCAGAGGCCGAGGTAGGAGGTACTGATCCCAACGAAACGACCAAGGCTCGCGGCTGCACGGCAACCGAAGGCGCGGTGGGAGGATAGCGTTCCGGTATGTGTCGGTGGACGATCCCTCCGGCGCCAAATTGAAGAAGAAGCGTCAGCCGTGCCAGAAGGATACGGGTTGTGGCAGGGCCGGCGTGTTAACCCCGAGGCGTCAGCTCGGAGCCGGGCAGATACACGACGAGCGTACGCGCTTGCGTCTCTTGTGGTTGAGAAGGTGACGTAGCCAAGACAAAGCTTCGGATCTGAACCAGAGGGGTGAGAAAGACGGAGCAGAAGCTCCCGGCAACAGTGAGGCTGTGTACGGCGCTGAGCGAGGGAAGTCAAGCGAAGACGCCATAGTTCGGGAAGGACGAGGTCGAAGCGGCTGATCCAGAGCATCAGCGTGCAGTGCAGGACTGTTGATCCCAGAGCAAACGGAACTGCAGGAACTGTGGGCGGCGAGGCACGGGTGTCCTGGCGAGGGAGATCGCCATGGCTCCGGCAGCGTACTCGAACCCGTACCTAATGCGAAGCGCTTTTTCTGACATGACGTCCCTCACTGTCCGGGTACCAAGGTGACTCCGGGAAGCGATGGCAGAGATACACAGCGCTCCATGCCAGTAGTGCACGGCCGAAGAAAGGAGATTGTGCGCCACACCCGAGGGAGTAGTAAGGGACGAAGAGGCCGGTGATCGAGGTGGCGATCCACCCGTAGGTCCCAAGCTTCTGGAGGATGACAAGTCGACGGCCACGGTGACGCAGGGAAGCACACTCGCGGAGTCACGCGGCAGTGACCGGGAACGTACCACCAAGGGCAATGCCGCTGAGAACCTCAAAGGCGAGTCATGAGGAGAAGGTGTGGGAGAGCACGCTGAGCAACGCGCCAAAGTCTTGAGAGAGGGTGCGCGGAAGGAAGTGTGGCCAGCATAGCCGTCAGGTACCCACCAAGGAGTGCGTCGGAGAACATCTTGGGGGGATCGGGTACCGGCAAGACTACGCTGGGACGTCAACGAGCACAATGCTGTCCGAGACCTACCATAACGCAGGGGTCAAGTTCTTCGGCTATGGCATCGAATATTCAGCAGAAGTCGCTCCACAAGGGCGATCCGGCACTGCTCCCGGGTGAGCGGCAGTTCGTCACAGTGTTGGCTGAGCGTGAGCATCTGTGTGCTCGGTGTGACTCGGAGTGGCCAACTTCTCTCATCAAGCTACTTGGTAGTGGTACAGGATGGAAGGGATGTGCCCTGCTTTATGGGATAAGGGTTCTGGCGAAGGGGTACGGGGTGTGTCGGGGTTGGGTCGGGTGGAGTGGGGCGCCACTGGCGTTTTCTGGGATGGAAGGATGCCGAACGACAAACTTGTGGTGAACCGGGCGTGTACAGCAGGTCAGAGGCGAGATCTGGTTGATCGCAGAGCTCTTGTTCTGGTTGAAGGAGAGTCACCGGTAAGTTGATTGGACGGTAGCATGTCGATGGAGCAGGAAACAGGGGTGGCTGGGTCGCTCGACACGGTTGCGAGCGATCGAGGGAGTTGGTAATGCGGGTGCGTTATGGTGGGAGCGTGTCATACTGAGGCGCACGGACGTTCCTGTGTGATCCCATATGATGCTGAAAGCGACATGTTGTTTTTGCACATCAGGCGCGTGTAACGCTGCGGTGCCTGTTCGCGGCTGCAACGTGCTTGCGGGGGCTCGCGTTCCGCAGGGTCGTGCGGTATGATGACTGTGTGTTTCGAGAGTGACATGCAGCCACGCGGATGACAGGATGGTGAGCGCAAGGCAGCAAGCGCTAGGGCAACTTGCCCAGGAAGCGGGGGATGACTGGTTGCTGATCGCACGGCTGGCTCGGGTGGTTGTGCTCGCCGTGCGTGCCCAGCTGGTCCTCGAGGTAGGGATCGGGCCTGGCGTAGTGACAGTATGGATCGCCGATGCACTGGAGCGCACCGGAGGTCGGCTGGTAGTGCTCGAACAGAATAGTCAGTTAATTGCGCGTGTTCTCGAGCGGTTGGACGCACTGGGGCTGGCGGTGCGTGTGCAAATCCTGGAGGGGAATGCGCAGCAGACGATCCGCACGGTGGCAGGACCGATCGACGTCGTCTGGTTGGCGGCGGACCGCGCTCGATACGCGGACTACCTTAGGGCGGTGCAGGGGAAGTTGCGGCCAGGCGCGGCGGTGATTGCAGAAGGGATGACGAACGAGGGCGGGGTAGTGTTAGCTGACGATCTTTCGCGCGGTGGGGAGTTAGCCGCTGTCGAACTTCCTGTGCGAGGAGGTACTTTGGTTGGGATCTACTGGCCAGAACGGGCGCTGGAGGCGACATAAGCGAAAGGAGGATGTCACCTATGCCAATCTATGTTCTGTTGAGCAGTCTGACTGACGACGGGATGGAGACATTGCACAAACACCCCGAACGGATCAAGGAAGTGAACGCAGAGATTGAACGGTTTGGGGTAAAAGTGTTGCACCAGTGGGCTGTGCTTGGGCCCTATGACTTTGTCAACGTTGTGGAAGCGCCGGACAACGAGACAGTGGCGCGGGTCTCGGTGGAGCTTGGGGCCCGGGGAACGGTGAAACTGATGACGCTGCCAGCGATTCCGATCGATGACTTCATTGCGCGCTTAAAAGAAGAGCGCAAGGAATAAGAATTAAGGAATAAGGTGGTGAAGGGGAGACAGCCTGGGCTTGCGTCTCTGTGAGGCTTGGAGGTCGTGCAGGGACTAGTTTCTCACGGGCGCAGGGGGCGAACCAAGGGTCGACGCTGCCCGTTCCAAGTCGTGGTACCAAGGCGCAAGTGGTAAGGCTAATATCCCGTGCCAGTCTGGGAGGGGCGGGTCAGCAAGAGACTTGGCAGCCTACAGGCGAGAGGACGGGCTGCTCTCCGAGGGACCCGCTCACTCGGAGTCAGGGGTGTTTGGAACCAGAACGACGGTGTTCCGAAAGGTGTCAGTGATCTTCTGGTACTCCACGACAAAGTTCGATGTACCCCTGACGATGAGATCTTTGACGATCACCTGACCGTGGACGGCGGTGCCATACGGATTGCCATGCATCGTGACCTGTGAACAGGGGGCATAGAAAAGGCCGCCGATGTAAAACTCGCCGTTGCCTTGGCTGTCGAAGGTGGAGCAGTTGGCGATCCACACGGCAAGACCAGCGAGACCACCGGTGTACGGTGCAGTCACTGGTGCTTCGAGGCGGAGCTCGCCGTTTTTGGGATCGATGATGCCGCCGGAACCGGTGATGTAGAGCATGACACCTCGACTTTCCAGTCGAGTGTTGGTGTTGCCAAGCTGGAGCTGCGTGCCATCCAGGATAGCGACCGGTGCTGTGCCGGGCTCGGCCACGAAGCGAATGGTACGGGCCTGGTTGCAAGGTCCACCGCCCTGTTGGCGAGGAAGATCTCGTGGTAGCCGTAAGTTTCGGTAGAGTCCGGGGCGAAGCTCCACTGTCTCCGCACAGGGTGGGAGTGGTCGACAAGTGAGGGGTCCGGCGTAGTTGTCACAGGTCTGGCGGTACTCATATTGGATGTGATTGAGTGCCGGTGGTTGGATTCGGCCAGCGAGCGGGTCAGGAACGTAGTCACCGAGTTCGGCGTTGAGACAGTCGTACTGCCACGTACCGTTTTGGTTGATGGTGCCGGCTGCATCGATGCAGCCATCTACGATGAAGGTGACGGTCCCGCGTGTATCGATTGCGGCATTGGAGCGAACACTGGCGCCGCGGCCGCTTGGACCACGCCCACGCACGTAGATATCGGTGGTGCCGTTGGCATAGATACCGGGGTCAGTGATGAGGTCCTCGAGGGCCAGGAGTGCATATTCCCCAGGTGTTTGCGTGATACGTGCGGTGGCACGAGCGTTGACCTGCAGGGTATCGGTACCAAGCACCGGGAGGAAGAAGAGCGGAACGTTGCGGTTAAGGCGAACGCGGATCGTATCAGGTCGCTGGACGGAGATAGCGTCAGCAGGGATGGGTCCGGGGAAGCCGTTGGACAGCGCGTATGTCGCGGCGACCTGTATGACTTGGGTATCCGTTGCGGTGCGCCTGAGGAGCTCGCGGGCACCGGCGAGTGCAGCAGCATCGGCGGCGTTCTGCGTTAGACGTCGCTGGCTATAGAGGTAGGCTGCATCAGTACCCAGTGCAGCAAAGGCGAGGAGTGGTACGAGGAGGAGTGCAAGGAGTGGTAGTACTTGTCCACGCAACTGGTAGCGCATGGGTGGCCCTCCTAGTAATGCACGATCATGGTGCTGCTGGTGCGCATTGCGATGTCCGCGGCAGGGAAAACGAAGCCGACGAGCGGTCGGAAGGGGTAACTGAGTTGCACAGTAACTTGCTCGCCAGGTACAAGTGAGCCCTGGAGGGTAACGGAGACACGTTCGGCGTCTGGGATGGAGAGCCGTTGCACAACGTACGTGTGCACAGTGGTTGCTGTTGCTGCTTGGCAGGGCGGGTTTTGGGCACAGAGTGCACCGTGGACGGCAGCGTAGCGTGCCCCTTCGCGGGCGGCGTTGGTGAGTTCGCTATAGACATAGAAGGCCCAGCCAAACTCTATGATGCCGAAGATGAACAGGAAGAGCGCTGGTGCAACGATTGCGAACTCAACGAGATTTTGACCAGTCTTCACAAAACGGCGCATCATGGAAGCACTCGCATTTCGGCGGTCCGGCGGATGACGAGTTGATTAGAGAGTCGTTCCCCAGTCAACGGGAGTGGGACTGGAAGGAATGTCCCAGTGGACAAGCTGGCTGTGACGCGCACCGCCTCTGGCCTCCCATTCTGGTAGATCACGCTCGAGGTAATGGCTGGCCGGCTGCCAAAGAGGAGCGGGAGCCCAGTGGACTGGTACTCGGCCAGAGCAGCGGCCTGAATGCCGGCAGTGTCGGTGGCATTCACGGTGGAGAGTGAGCCGTAATGTGCACCCTCGCGCGCGACATTGGTTAGGGCGATACCGGCGTAGAGTAGACGACCATAGTCGATGACCGCGGCGAGAACGAGTACCAGCACCAGGAGGCCAAGCGCGAACTCGACGAGTGATTGGCCAGGTTGCCCCCAAGCGCGGACCCGTACCACAGCGGAAAGCCCTCCCGCGCAAGTCCATCCATCGAAAAGGATCGGTTGCGCGGAGCGCAGTAGGTAGAGTCATTCGTACCCAAACAGGTGGTGTAATACCAGGAAGAAAGGGCTAGAGAACAAGCAAGACAGTTGAGTACTGACCACGTGTTCCTCCTGTTTCTTGCTTATGGACCTGTTGCTGTTCGCGGCGAAGCGATACACCCAAAGATGGCCGCAAGTCTAGATACCGGAAGGGTTACTGCTCAGATCAAGTGTCGCCTACGGGGGAGAAAGAATGCTTTGACGCAGGTTTTGTTGTTGCTGACCGTGCGCAAGATAGTGCGATACCAGGACTCGGCTGATGGCAAGACTGGGTGACCAACCAGGATAGAGAAACTTTACCGACTCCCTAATGTCGTGCAAAACATATCGAGGCTTCTCTACTATGTCGAAGCGTAAATCGGGTTAGAAGAAAACATTTCTTGGCCGAGCACCGTGCGCTTCTGTTACAGTCACAATGCTTCACTGGTAGCCTTGAGGCGAGACGACGTGACCGAGTCGGCGTTGATGGTTCAAGCGCAGTCTGACTTGCAAAGGTAGATGAGCGCCTGGCACGGTGAAATCTCTGGCAAGGCTAAGTTCCCGTGGATAGCAAAGAGGCTCTTAATGAGTGCAGGGGCACTCTGGTCTGATGCCAGAACAGCTCATCGACTTGCCTTCGAGCAGCGGGTGCACGTTGCCACCGAAGGCACATACTCCTCGTGAACACAGACGTTCTGGATGCCAAGCTGACTGTAGCGTCGCGGCTGGTTGAGAATCTGTTGCTTACGTCGTGGAACTTGGCGCAGCGAGGCGTGACTGTTGTTGTGGAAGACGATTGAGCGACCGAATGGTTCCATGCTGCCAGGAAAGGGAAGTGGGCCATCACCACTTTCGTTGATGGCGCGACAGTACCAGTCTGTTGGGGCAGGTCATGGTGTTGCTTGAGCTTGTACCACTCACGTTCGAGCTGCCTGGAACTGAGGAGCACGGTCGGGCGCGGAGGCTCGGGCATCGTGGCGAGTGGGTCATCGACTGGCGATAGGCTGGAGCGTGCGTATTGCCCCGCACAGAAACGGCAGTTGCCGGGAGAATGAAAGTGCAGCATCGATCTTTGGGCGCCGCGTGGCGCAGGGTGCGCCTGTGACGGAGCTGGAAAGTGCGGCATTAATCGTGTCATTGGCTTGGAATAGGCGACTACTGGTACATCGCATGTCATCGTTCCAGAGCGTGCTTCGACCGGCAATGTGTACCGCCACGTTGCATAGAAGGTGCACCGTATCCTGGTTCGCACGCCCCAAGGTCAGTAAGGCGTAGTCGGTTGGTTACAGGCCAACGCGGGCAGCGACCTGCACCGTGGCGTGCCGGGGGTTGGAAGAGAAGGGGCGGAGGAAGAAGCGTTCGATATTGGTACGTGCAGTGACTCGCCTCGAACGGGTCGCAAGGAAGCACCTCGACGCGTACCTGAGACAGCCTGGCGCCCTGTTCCGGGTCCGGATTGGCGTAGAAATGCTGCTGCAGAGCAGTGCGCACTGCGGCGACGTCTCGGTTGGGTGCGGTCCGTGTACAGTGGTCGCCAACCGAGGTAGCTGCCCCGGTCGTGATTGGAAACCGGTGTTGCTCGGCAAAGGCGAAGGCGAGATCAGCGGCCAAAGCGCTCAAGTCGACTAGCACAACGAGACCAGCTCGAACAGATAGTTGTCCGGCACGGGTGGATTAGGTCGGGGATGGGCTGTGACTACAAAGCATTGGAGCAACTCTTTACTGGGCGGTGCTCCACTACCTGAACTGCCTGGTTGTCGCTGAGGGACGAGAGAGCGAGTGGTGCTGATTTGGCCTGTAGGGTATGCAGGTGGCCGATTGAGGGCCGGACAGGGAGCCAGTGAGCGTAGTAGGATGCAGGGGGATGAAGTGAATGGAGTGTGCGATGACTGATCCGCGGATAACGAAGTGGGCGAAAGTGTTGGTTGAGTATTCGCTTGCAGTTGAGCCGGAGCAGCTTGTGGTCATTAGTGGGGCGCCGCTGGCAGCACCACTGATCCGTGAGGTCTATCGGTTCGTGCTGGAACGCGGTGCCTATCCAGTGGTGCAAGTGATGCTGCCAGGGTTGGCAGAAATCCTGTTTAAGACAGCGAGCGACCGGCAGCTTACCTTTATTACACCAGACGAGCGACTCGGGCCGGAGCAGGCGGATGCGTTGCTTCGGATCCTCAGTGAGAGCAACACGAAAGCGCTCACGGGGATTGATCCGGCCCGACAACAGCTGCACCAACGTGCACGAACAGAGCTGCGGCAAACATATTTGGAGCGGGCAGCAGCTGGTGCGCTCAACTGGTGTGTGACGCTCTATCCCACAGAAGCCTATGCGCAGGATGCCGAGATGTCGCTCGGCGAATACGAGGAGTTTGTGTTACGGGCAGGATTCCTTGACCAGGATGATCCGGTTGCTGCCTGGCAAGAGCAGTCGAGGGAGCAGGCACGGATTATTGAGTGGCTGTCCGACAAACGGGAAGTGCATATCCGGGCGCCGGATACTGACCTGCGTCTTTCCATCGCCGGGCGGCGGTTCATCAATGCAGATGGGCGGAAGAACTTTCCAGATGGGGAAATCTTTACCGGTCCCATCGAAGATTCGGTGGAAGGGACGATACGCTTCAGCTATCCCTCGATGGTACAAGGCCGGCAAGTTGAGGATATCCGCCTACGCTTTGCAGGGGGATTGGTCGTTGAGGCGAGTGCGGCGCGGAACGAGGCGTTCCTCCATCGCATGCTGGAAACGGATGAAGGAGCGCGCTATGTTGGCGAGTTCGCTTTCGGCCTGAACCGAGCAATCACCCGTTTCACGGGGAATATCCTTTTCGACGAGAAGATCGGAGGGACGCTCCATCTGGCGATTGGCGCGGGGTATCCGGAGACAGGCAGTCGTAACCGATCGGCAGTGCACTGGGACATGATCTGCGATCTTCGTCGGGACAGCGAGGTGTGGGTAGATGGCCAGTTGTTCATGAAGGACGGAGAGCTCCTAATCTAATTGAGCGAGGCGAGTGCAACAGGAAGGCCGTTGGGGCTACTCACCTGTGCACTCTTCTCAAGGGTGATGGCGAGTGCGTCGAACGTCCGGAGCGACTCGCGCGGGGAGAGGAACAACTCGGCATGACCGTGCTCGTCGACTGGCAGGATGCCAGCTTGCCAGTACTCTTGACCGCGGACGAGCCAGACAACGTAAGACTGGCCAGTGGCAGGACGCGGCAGACCCTCAACCGCGATGAGGGCGGTGTTGCTCGAGGGGTCGAGGATGATCGCTCCGTGTGCCTGACGTGCAGGTCCGTTGCCATGGAGGCGGATGAGGAGACCGTCACGCTGGGCGAGGAGCTGGACGACAGCGCGGCGTTGGGAATCTGCCTGGATCACCTGCTGCGCCTGCTGGTCAGCGCTGCGGTCGCGTTCAGCCAGTTGCCAGCCGAAGAGCAGGGCAAGGATGCTTGCGGCCAAGGCGAGTACCCAGGCAGGGCGCCGCAACCAGGTTGTGAGGCTGGAGGAGGGGACTGGGCGGAGTCGCGCTAGGAGCTTGCGACGGGCGCGGGCTGGAACAAGATGCGGGGAAGGAAGGAAGGCGAGGAGCTCAGCGGTGCGGCGCACTTCAGAGGCCGCAGCGCGGCAGCGGGCGCAGAGTGCAAGATGGCGTTCAACCAGATCGAGTTCATCCGGATCGAGGGCACCAAGAGCGTAGCCCGGTAAGAGGTCCTCTGGACATTCGTCAAAGGGACGTTGGCACTCAGCCATGGCGAGGTAACTCCGGTTCGTGGTCACGGAGCAGTAGGTGCAGCTTCTGCATACCAAGCCGTAGGCGCGTCTTGATTGTGCCGATCGGCTCCCCGAGAACAGTTGCGATTTCACTGTGGGTGAGACCAGCGAAATAGGCGAGTTCGATCGCCTGCCGTTGTGGTTCGGGGAGCTGTGCCATTGCCCGTCGGACACGGTCGCGGAGCTCGCTGACCTCGGCCGCTTCGTGGGCGAGAGTTGCCTCGTCAGTGTCAGTCAGCGGCAGGTGGCAGAGCTCGACGAAATCGGCGCGCTGGGGACGCCGACGCCGTGACCGAAGGGCATCAATGGCAAGATTGTGTGTGATGCTCATCAGCCAGCTTCCAAGCGAGCCACGCCGTGCGTCGTACCGTGCCGCCTGCTGCCAGAGGCGCACGAACGTCTCTTGCAGCAGTTCTTCGGCTTCAGCGGGATCACCAAGCATGCGAAGCGCGAGCGAGAAAACTGGACGAGCATACCGGTCGTAGAGTTGTTCTAGCGCGCGGGCATCGCCGTCGGCGACGCGCTGGACGAGCATGTCGTCGCTGAGAAGATTCTCCTCTGCGGATCCGCTCGCGCGCTGTGCGAACCCGCTGCATTGCAATATACGCTGGTACGTCTGACTCAGATGCATCGGCCTCCGCTCCTCGGTGACGGTGCCAGTATACCGAAGCTGTGTCAGCACGGGCGGGGCGTGCGATGATAGACCGAGAGCATGCCATCTGGGAAGAGTTGCTAAGTAGGACGTGAAGAGCGATGCCTCTCCCCTGGATAGTCGACATACTCGAGTGGCTTACCAGTAAGCCCTAGCCTCTCGCGGGGGGAGCGTGACCACTCTGGTGGGGTGACAAAGTCAGGCGTGGCACAGTGGATTTGGATAGGGAAGATCACGAAATGGGAGGAGAGCGGTGAAGTGAGGTGAAGGGAGCTTCCATCCTCAGCAACTCCGCGGTTGAGCCGACAAAAGGGGTGACCCGGTGTGGTACCGGCACTCCACGTGCCGATGTTCACGAGATGCCAGCTGCTAACCGGGGCGTAGCGGAAAGTGACGCGCATCCGCTCGTCAATGCGTTTTTCCTTCGCTTCCAATCGACCACACATCCTGTCCCTCCACAAACTACTTTGGGTGGCTTGGCGAGTGGGAGCGACAGATGGGAGCTGGGGAGATGTGGTGTAGCGATGACGATACCCGTCAGAAGGTAGTTCTGACCAGACGTTGACGTCTTCCTCCTGGGGAAATTGGGAGTGGTGGAGAGGAAGGCACGGCGCGGGCTTAAAGGGTGTAGCAGCGGTGTCTGTGCCGGCCCCGCATTGTTAGGGCGGGATTGAGCCCTGACAAAAGATGACGACGGGAAACAGGCCGTCATGGTGCGGGAGGTGGAGATCACCGGTCATGCGGCGCTCGTCACCGGCCATATGCCTGTCGGGAAAGACGGAACCTTCATGGCAGCGACGATGCGGCTGGTCTCCATGGAGCTGCCAGGACGGGTGTGGGCGCGGAGCCGTTCGCTCGTTGACACTGCGAGGTGAGTACAAAGTCGGAGCGAGAGCGAAAGTAGACATGCGTGAAGACGCTCATGTTGAGGTTGGCTGGCGGCGCACTGAGAAAAGGAGAGTGCGGGCCGGGGCTCGGCCGTCACCGTTGTCCCCGGCCCGTAAGGAGGTGGGAGAGGGCAGGCTAGAAGTTTGCATTGGACTAGCACGGCTGCGACAGGCGATCGCGAGCCGAAGATTGGTGAGAAAGGTGTAGTTTCCCGTGATGTGGCGGTAACCTTGGTTCATGGTGCTCGTCCTAGGGTGAAGTCGAGCTCGAGCACGATGGTGTCTTCAAGACTGAGAATGATCGGCACACGTGGCGGTGTCATTTGGAAATCTTGGAAGCTAACCTGTGTTGTCGCAGTGCCGGTGATCCGTGAGTCGTTGAACGATGCTTGGACATTCCAGGTAACTGGCTTTGTTACTCCATGGACAGTGAGATTTCCCAACAGTTGGAAGGTTGCCTGGCCACTTGTAGGCAGCGGCCACAGTAACCCCTGTACCTCAGTGGGCTGGAATTCAGCATTGGGGTACCTGGCCACTTCAAGAGTGTTCTGTTTAATGTAGTTATCACGTCGGGCCTCATCGCTGCGCAACGTTGTGAGATCCACAGTAAAGTGGGAGCGCTGAGGATCAATTTGGCCGTCTGTGGTCAAGGTAATTTGACCGTGGATAGCCTGTGTGCGGCCAATGGCATCGTTGGGGAGTGAGCGTCCGAGGAGTTGCTCGCGGACGCGGTAGCGTGCCTCACTGAGTTCAGCCACGATCACAAAGACCTCATCTGCCGCAGGGA
This sequence comes from uncultured Thermomicrobium sp., assembly GCA_938028665.1. Taxonomy (GTDB): domain Bacteria; phylum Chloroflexota; class Chloroflexia; order Thermomicrobiales; family Thermomicrobiaceae; genus Thermomicrobium. Next base: position 22,783 of record CALIMB010000102.1, read on the forward strand.
GGGCCGTGGGCGACGCAGTCGGCGTTGTCGTTGACGCGGAATGGGATCGAGCTTCAGGAGTTATTTGCTGTGCTGTAGGGTTAGTTGTTGGGGTGTTCACGGCCACCGAGGTGGGAGTCATGGGTATCGCCGGATTGGTGCGAGCGGGCGCAGTTGGGGTGATGGCTGAACCAGCCCCGCAACCGGTGAAGATGAGTGAGGATAGGATCAGGAGGAGTACCTGGTGTCGGAGCACTAGTGCCAGCATTCGGCTTTTCCCCCTTCCTCCCGCTCATGCCCTCCCCTGATTTGAGCCTAACCCTGAAGGCTGAGAATGGGGTAAGAGCGAGGTGAGAAGTTGCTAAGAGCGGCCTCAGTCAACAGAAGGGCGTGGTAGGATGCCTCCAGAGACGGGTGCACGATAGTGTACGGGGACGGAGCGATGGTGCACGTCTTGGTGGTTGATGACGACACACGACTCGTCGAGATGCTGCGCCGGACGCTTGCCTATGAGGGCTTTACGGTGAGCGTGGCGCACTCTGGTGATGAGGCATTGCGCATGGTGACGGAGCGGCGCCCTGATGTCGTTGTGCTCGACTGGTTGCTGCCGGGGCTGGATGGCCTGGTGGTTGTGCAGCGGCTGCGAGCTGCGGGTGATGGGACGCCGATTCTCATGTTGACGGCGAAGGACGCAGTGGAAGACCGGGTCTTGGGGCTTGACAGTGGTGCTGATGACTACCTTGTGAAGCCGTTCGCTCCGGCAGAGCTACTCGCGCGGATTCGGGCGCTTTTGCGGCGTGTGGAGCCTGCGGCCGACGAGAGGCCGCTTGTGTTCGCTGATCTGGTGCTGGATCCGGTCACCCGGGAGACGCGTCGGGGTGAGCGGACAATGCGCTTGAGTCCGCGAGAGTTTGACCTCCTGTACTACTTCATGCGGCATCCGCGGCGGGTATTGACGCGACGGCAAATTCTGCTGGCCGTATGGGGGCACGACTTCGACGGATACGACAGCGTCTTAGACGTGTACATTGGTTACTTGCGACAGAAGTTGGAGGCTGGTGGCGAGCCGCGTTTGATCCAGACGGTGCGGGGGATCGGGTACGTGCTGCGGGAGGCCTGAGCCGTGTCGATTCGCCTGCGTCTGACGTTGCTTTACAGCGGTATCTTGGCGTGCACGCTGGTTGTCTTCAGTGCGGTCCTCTACGTCCTCGTGGCGCGGTTCACGCTGAACTGGCAAGAGCAGGCACTAGCCGAGGAAGCGGCCCAGATTCTCACGCAAGGTGAATTTCGCTTGACGGTCATCCGCACCCCACAGGGGAAAGTGGCGATCCCACAAACCTTTGTCCAAACACGGGATCTCTCTGGTCAGGTAGTCTCACGCTCCTTGAACCTCAATGGCTATGAACTTCCGTTGAGCGCGAAAGGTTTCGCGGCGCTCCGCGATGGTGAGGCGAATGGCTGGCTCGAGATTGTGCGGACAGAAAACGGGCGGTTGCTCATTTATAGTCGAGCGGTGATCTCTAGTGGTCAGCGGGTTGGTATTTTGCAAGTAGCACGCTCGCTGGCCGATTTGGATCAGGCGCTCGCGATGCTCCGCAAGTTTCTGGTTGTTGGCACGCTTGTTTCCACGATTACAGCCTTTTTTGTCGGGTGGGTCTTGGCGGGAGCGACCCTCCGACCGATCAACCGAATTACGCAGACGGCGAGCGAGATTGGTCGAGCCAGAGATTTCGGGCGGCGCGTGGAGTATGAGGGACCGAGCGATGAGATTGGGGCGCTGGTGATAACCCTGAACGAGATGCTGACGGAGCTGCAGGCAGCGTATCACCAAGTGGAGCAGGCGTTGGTAGCGCAGCGGCGGTTTGTTGCGGATGCGTCGCACGAACTACGTACACCACTCACGACACTGCGCGGCAATGTCGAGCTGTTGCAGCGCGAGCCACCCTTGCCGGAGGAGGAGCGTCGTGCCATTTTGGTGGACATTACTGCGGAGTTGGATCGGATGATTCGTTTGGTTCGGGAGCTCTTGACGCTTGCTCGGGTCGACGCTGGACTACAGCCGCGGCTGGAACCGGTAGAACTGGGGTTGCTGCTGGAGGAGGCGGTGCGGCAGGCACAGCTACTGCGACCTCGCCCCAGTATCCAGGCGCGGGTTGAACAGGATGCGGTGGTGCGAGCAGATCGGGATCTCCTGCGGCAGGTGCTGCTGATCCTGTTGGACAACGCGCTGAAGTACACGCCGGAAGAGGGACGAGTTGAAGTGACGACGGTGATCGAAGGGAAGCGGGCGGGAATTGCCGTGCAAGATACCGGGGTGGGGATAGATCCGGCTATCCTACCGCACATTTTTGAACGCTTTTTCCGCGGTGATACGGCCCGGAGTGGAGAGGGGACCGGGCTTGGGTTAGCTATCGCCAAGTCACTGGTCGAAGCGATGCACGGCGAGATACGGGTGACCAGCCGACTGGGTATCGGGAGTAGGTTTACGGTGCTCCTTCCGTTGGAGATAGTGCTGCCGACTGACGACGTTGCGGAGCGGACGTTGTCCGCGTTGGCTGGGCCTTGAGTGAGATGCGGTGGCGTTTCTCAGCAGATTCTCAGCGAACTCTTGTGGGGCTCTGAAGTACAGCTGTTAGGCTAAAAGTCGTAACGGCGGCACGGCTGCCGGAGTCTCGCCGCAGGAGGTGACAGCATGCAGGAAGGGTCAAATGGGCAGCGCAGCGGAGGACCGGGGCTGCTCGTTCTGTTGGTCGTGATCGGGTTTCTGGTGGCTGGTCTTGTTGGTGGAGTTGCTGGGGCAAGCCTGGTCGGGGAACGGCCGACACAGACGACGGCGCCGATTGAGGCGGTAAGCGTGGCTGCACAGGCGTCGCAGGTGCAGCCCGTGGCGGAAACGCAAGGAACGAGTCCGGCAGGGGAAGTGTACCAGCGTTACGGTAAGGCCGTAGTGGTTGTGATCGCTCGTTCATCAGGCGGATTTTTCGACGGGCAGGGGAGTGGATCAGGCGTGGTGATTGATCAGCGTGGGTTGATTGTCACTGCGGCGCACGTGGTGTCGGGGGCGCCGAGCATTCAGGTGCAGTTTGCGACCGGTGACCGGATGAGTGCGCGGGTCCTAGGTACGGATGAAGCGAACGACCTTGCGTTACTGAAGGTTGACCAGCTCCCGCAGGGGGTTCCGGTTGCGCCGCTGGGTAACTCGGACTCGATGCAGGTGGGTGATGTGGTAATTGCGATTGGCTCGCCGTTCGGGCTATCTGGGACCGTGACGCAAGGGATTGTGAGTGCAATCAACCGAAGCTGGAATCCACCCGGGGATCGGCTACGGACAGGGCTGATGCAGACGGATGCGCCGATTAATCCGGGAAACAGCGGCGGACCGCTTTTTAATGTGCAGGGCGAGGTGATCGGTATCGCGACGATGATCGAGAGCCCGATCCGGGGGAATGTTGGGGTTGGCTTTGCGGTACCAAGCAATACCGTGAAGCGGGTGCTGCCCCAGCTGGAGAGCGGTGCAGAGCTCCAGCCTGCATGGCTTGGGATTAGTGGCACGGATCTGGATGCAATGACGGCGCAGCGGTTCGGCGTAAATGTCCAGCAGGGGGTTATTGTGTTGACGGTTGTCCCGAATAGTCCGGCGGCACGTGCGGGACTGCGACCGGCACAGGTTCGTGGCAGCGATATTGCAGAGCTCGGCGATCTGATCGTGGCGCTGGATGGGCAGCCCGTGAAGGGGATGCAGGATCTGGCAGCTCGTATTGGTGCACATCAGCCGGGCGAGACGGTCGAACTGACCGTGGTGCGCGACGGGCAGCAAGTAACCGTGCGGGTTAGGCTTGGTTCGTGGCCGCGGCAGGGGTAACTTGACAGCGCATGGATTGGCGTGCTACTATATGTAGGTTTCGAAACGACGTCGTGCGGTGTCCGTACGACGCGTCCGAACAGTGGAGGAAGATGGGTACCTATGACGGAGCGAGAACTGCAGGAACTGCTGGAATTGGAAGAGCTGGTTGCTGCCGAGGGTCTGGAAGAGGTCGAGGAGTTTGAAGAGTTCGAAGAGACCGACGATCTCATCGACCAGGCGGCAAATGACGCGGTCTACCGGTATTTCCGGGAAGTTGGCGGTCACCGGCTGCTGACGCACCAGGAGGAGATTGAGTACTCACGGGCTGTGCGGGCAGGACTGGCGGCACGCAAGCGGCTCGAGGCCGGAGAAGATACACCGGAGTTGCGCGAGCTGGTTCGCAAAGGGATGGAGGCGCGCGAGACGCTGATCCGGCATAATTTGCGCCTCGTTGTCTCGATCGCCAAGCGCTACCGCTCGAGCGAGCTACCGCTGATTGATCTTATCCAGGAAGGAAACATTGGTCTCATGACGGCTGTCGAGCGGTATGATCCGGAGTTGGGCTACCGCTTCAGCACGTATGCGACGTTCTGGATCCGGCAAGCGATCGGTCGAGCGGTAGCAAATTTGAGCCGAACGATCCGTGTGCCGGTGCACATGCACGATCTGATTGCCAAGATCCGACGGGCCGAGGCGCAGATCGAGCAGCAGAAGGGTCGGCCAGCCACGAACGAGGAATTGGCTGAGCTCCTGGGGATCGACGTGACGCGCATCGAGCAAGCACGGACCCAGATCCCACGCACGTCGTCGCTCGACAAGCCGATTGGTGAGGATGGGGAGAGCACAATCGGAGATCTGCTCCCTGATCCGCGGAGCGAAGAAGTGGTGGATGAGGCACTCACGAACGCGATTCGGGAGCAGATTCGGCGGAGTTTGGAGCAGCTCACGGAACGTGAGCGTACGGTGCTGGTGATGCGGTTCGGGCTCGATGGGGAGCAGCCGCGCACCCTGGCCGAGATTGCCGATGCTCTGAAGATTAGCCGGGAGCGTGTCCGCCAGGTTGAGAAGGAAGCGCTGGCCAAGCTTCGCAATTCGGATCTGCGGCTCTTGGCAAGTGCGGCCTAAGTCCCAGCAACTAGGCGCAGATCAAGCGATCGAGGCCGATCTCGTTCTAGAGATCGGCCTCTTTCTTTAGCCGTGTTCGTGTTGGTGTTCAGCGTCATGCCAGTGCAAATGCGAATGCGCAAGCGAACCGTGCCAGTGGAGATGTTCGTGGACAAGGTTGGCAGCGATTAGGAGTTGTTGATCAGACAGGATGTGATGCGGAGGACCCTCGGCGATCGGGCGGTGCTCGCGTTCACCGAAGACAACGATACGAGAAGCCAGGGCAGCGGCGAGATCGAGTTCGTGGGTGGCAATAATCAGTGTGCGACCGCGTCGGTGAAGTGCAGCGAGGATTTCGAGAAGCTGGGCTCGACTCCGTGGATCGAGGTTGGCTGTCGGTTCGTCGAGGAGGATCACCTCAGGGTCCATTACCAGGACGGTCGCGAGGGCAACGCGCTTCTTCTCGCCGCCGCTGAGCTCAAACGGGGCGCGGTCGGCAAGATGCGCAATGCTGAGTTCGTCGAGTGTAGTGGCAACAGCTTGGCGGACACGCTCGCTTGGCCAACCGAGCTGGAGTGGTCCAAAAGCGACATCCTCAAAGACAGTTGGGGAGAAGAGCTGAACGTCTGGCTCCTGAAAGACGAGTCCTACTCGCTGGTGCAGCCAGTAGCCAAGTTCCGGATCGTCGGCAGCCGCGGTGATGTCGTGTCCGAAGGCGAGAATGCGACCGCGTGTGGGCCGGTATAACCCATCGAGGATTTTGAGAAGCGTTGACTTCCCTGATCCGTTGGGGCCAAGGATGACAAGGGTCTCGCCAGCCCGAATCGTGAGGTCGACGTCTTGAAGGGCGAGGACCCGGTTCTGGTAGGAGTAGCTGACACCGAAGAGCTCGAACACTGCCGTGCTGTTCATAGACGCACCACATCCGCTAGCCACAGTGCAGCGAGAACAGAGCTGCCCAATGAAAGGGCTAGCCAGTCGGTCTCGGCAAGAGATCGGTGGCGAAGTGTCCGGGGTTCACCGCGGTAGCCACGTGCAGCCATGGCGAGATACACGTGTTCGCTGGTGCGGAGGCTGCGCTGGAAGAGGACAGTAAGCGCGCTGGAAAGCCAACGGCGTTGCTCCGTGCTACCGTCGTGCCGAAGGAGTCGGCTGCGTCGAGCTAGCAGGAGATCCTGCAAGAGTTCTAAGAGGACAAAGATATAGCGATAAGCCATAGCCAGGACGAGGACGAAAATGAGTGGTACGCGGAAAGCACGGAATGCTACCAGTAGGTCGGCCCAGCGGGTCGTGAGCACGAGCGCAGAGGCGGCGGCGATTGATACTGTGACCCGGAGCAGCAGGGTGACCATGCTCCAGACACCGGTCGTCGTGACGCTCAGACCAAAGGGGAGGCGGAAGAGCTCCGGGCCGGGAACGAGGAATAGCGCAGGTGTAGCCACGATCAGAGTGAAGAGCGGTAAACCAACAAGGAGTCGTGTGATCGTCGTGACCGGAATGCGGCTAGCGAGAAGTAGAGCGACGAGGAGAATGAGCAGTGCCACTTGGGTGATCCATGAGTGGAGGCTTGCACTGACAAGGAGAGCAAAGCCCAGGACAATGACCTTGACCCGAGGATCGATCCGTTGCAGCAATCCTGGACGACGAGCAAGCTCCTCGGCGTAGACCGCGTGTTCGAGCGCTCTGCTCAGGTCGAGCAGTGTCTTTTCAACGACGTGACGACGTGCCATCTTCCCATCCTCGACTCATCACGAGTGAGTTGGCGTGCGCGGGCGAACTAACAGGCGGAGCGTGAAGATCGCAGCGCTTACAAGGCCGATACCCACAATGGCTGCTAGGACATAGGTGAGTGCCTGCTCGAGGGGGCTGGCATCGGGTGAAAGCCAAGGCAAGGAATAATCGGGAAGTGGGGCTGGCCACCAACCTTCCCAGCGGGCAAGCCCGCGAGGGATGTAGCCGACGCGCTGCTCAAGCTCCTCGGCAGACCACTCGCCCCACGCAGTCCCTGACGCGACCAGGCCGAGCGGTGTCAAGAGGACAGTAACGGTGACGAGGAGGATGAGAAGATGGCGACGGCTGGCAGGAGCGGCAACCGCTGATGCAGTTGTGGTGCCGAGAAGCTCTGGAGAGAGACGACGGACGACGGCCAGTCCTGCCGCGGTCACAATTGCTTCAGCAGCACCAGCGATGGTGAGGTGGGGAAGCAGCATGGCAGGAATGGCAACTTCTAACCCGTAGGGGCTGTAGAGAGCTCGGCCATTTTCGTTCCACAGTAGTGGCTGGATCCCAAGTGTAAGTCCTACAAGGAGGGCGGCGACGTTGATACCAACATAGCCTGCAAGACCAGCAGCAAGCACGCGCCGACGACTGTCGAGTGGGCTGTGGCCGGCGACCAGCCGAAAGACGCCATAGCCGACGAGCGGCATCGCAACAGCCAGAATGAAGCAATTCGCACCGATCGCCAGGATACCCCCATCACCGAAAAAGAGAGCTTGAACAATGAGGGCAACCGAGGTAGCGATGATTGCGGCCCACGGGCCAAGAACAACTGCAGCCAGCACGCTACCTACCGCGTGAGCAGTAGTGCCACCGGGGACAGGAACATTGAACATCATCACGACAAAGACAAAGGCGGAGAAGAGTGCGAGTGCCGGACCAGTTCGTCCAGCGAGCTGGCTGCGGACACGGCGAGTCGCCACATACCAAAAGGGTAGCGACGCACCGTAGTAGGCGAGTGCAGTAGCGGGACTAATGTAACCATCCGGGATGTGCATGGCTTAGAACTCCTGTGCTATTTAGGAGTCTCAACCGTCTTCCGCCACTCGGAAGTATGCCAGCTGCGTGAAGAGAGATTCGAGGTTCGGGTACCTGTCTTGGCCGAGATGGTTCCGGGACGATATGTGACTCCTGCAAGGGACTCATCAGGGCGAGTCACGATTGTCAACGCCAGGTTCCGGGACGATATCTGACTCCTGCAAGGTTCCCATTCGTGTTTCGGGTATCTGTCTTGGCCGCGATGGT
>CALIMB010000103.1 GCA_938028665.1 uncultured Thermomicrobium sp.
CAATATGAGTGTTGACGGAGAGGCGAGTCGCTGTGGCTGTGCCGGACACCTCTTCTCCGGAAGACAAGGCTCACGGGCGCTGGCGACAAACAATTCCCAGATCCCAACGTGCTACACTCGCCTCTACGAGGAAGAGTGCATGAATGGAGCATGGTACGTGGTTAGACCACCGGAACACCTGATCGCCGATGAACGAGCTCGGCTTGTCCTTGACCGCCTGCACGAGCGCGACACTAGGGAGCGTGCGGCTGGGCTACCACAGGAGCTCCGCATCCGCGCGCTCACACCACCGACTGGTGCGTTCCTCTACGGCCTTGTCCTTGCGCTCCGGCCACGACTCATCTTTGAGGCAGGCTCAGCGGTGGGTTACTCGACGATTTGGCTAGCCTTGGCTGCTCGGACTTATGGTGGGCAGGTCATTGGGAGCGAGATTCGTCCGGAGCGCGTCCGGGAAGCGAATGCCAACCTGGCGGAAGCTGGACTGAGTCATGTGGCCACGGTGCTTGAGGGAGACGCCGCGGAACTTGCGCAGCGACTTGATGGTATCGGTCTCTTCTTCCTTGACGCTGAGAAGGACGATTACAGTCGGCTCTTTCTCGCGGGGATCGATCGCGTTGTCCCGGGTGGCCTCATCATTGCCGATAACGTTGTCTCCCACGATTGCAGAGACTACCAGGAGCTCGTCCGGTCCCGCCCAGATGTCCACACGGTCACGATCCCCTTCGAGCGCGGCATCGAGTGGACAGTCAAACGTTGGTAGTTGCGTCACAGAACAAAATTCTAAGAGTGTAGCACCCGCCGTTGCCTCAAGTTGGGCCACGCAGCTGGTGATCTTCCTGCTCTCCCGGGAACGGTTTGGTTGCGGGAGGATCGACTTCCCTGGCCAACGAGGAAGGGGGTAATGATACGCAGCGTCGACGTCATCGTGGTGGGGTTGGGGGTGATGGGGAGCGCAGCCACCTTCCATCTCGCCCGGCGCGGCCATCGAATATTCGGCTTTGATGCCTTTCCACGTGGCCACGACTGCGGTTCCTCGTATGGGAAGAGACGTCTCATCCGCACGGCGTACTACGAAGCACCCGACGATATCCCACTGGTGCAACGTTCCTGGTCACTTTGGCGCGAAGTCGAAGAGATGAGCGGGTGCCCGTTGCTTTGCAGGACAGGCGGACTGTACATTGGCCGGCCGGAGGCCGGATTGGTAAGTGGGGCACTGCTCAGCGCCCGTGAGCACGGCCTCCCACATGAGGTCCTGGATACTGAGACCGCAGCAGCACGCTTTCCAGGCCCGCGCTTGGCAGCGGATCAAGTGGCAGTCTAGGAAGCCGATGCTGGTCTGATCGAGCCGGACGCGGCTATCGCTGCATTCCTTGACGGTGCACAGGCTGCGGGGGCACAACTCTCTTACTCCACCCCGGTGGAGCAGTGGACCCTGAATGGCGAAGGGGTTCGAGTTCTAACCCGTCTTGGGACATTTCGTGCGGAACGGCTCGTGCTCGCAATTGGACCCTGGCTCCCGGGGAGTGTCCGCAATTCAACCTACCGCTTACGGTTTGGCGGATCCTGCATGTCCATTTCGCTCCAACAACACCTGGTCGCTACCGTGCGGAGCATTTTCCCATCGGCTTATGGGAAGATGAGACCGGGATCTACAGCGCATTCCCGGAACTTACTGGCCAGGGAGTAAAGTTCGGCCGACACAATGCTGGCGAAGTCTGTACGCCGGAGACGGTGCGCCGGACAGCTGAGCCTGCCGAGCTCGAGGAGCTCGGAATGAAACTGGAGCAGCACTGGCCTGCGGCCAGCGGTCCTATGCCATGGTACCTGACCTGTCTCTATACCAGGACACCTGACCATCACTTTCCTATCGACCGTACCCAGAATGGCCACAAGTGGTGCTCTGCAGCACCTGATCGGGGCACGGTTTCAAGTTCGCTCCGGTGATCGGCGAACTCCTGGCCGATCTAGCGACCAAGCCAATGACATCCCCATCAGCAGTCTTCCAGCTGACACGATTCGGGGGCACGGCACGCCAGCCACTGCTGTGACCAGGATTGTGGCCGTCGCTCGGTCACTCTGACCACATGAGGCGGCAACACCGGGAACCTCTACCGATCGAGTCATCCGATCGCATCGTACTGAGATCTGCATCGCCTCTCAAGCGGAGAACCCGTCGAGGAGGAAGCACGAGTGGAGACAAAACGCAGTCGAGGAACCTCACCACCTACTCAGCGCTCCGTAGGAACCAGCGATAGGTATCACTCAAGCAGACGGCCGGAGACCAAGTTCTGTGAGCGCACGTGAGACCGAGTCTTCGGTGACCGGTCCGATCCAAGCCTTCCGGATCACTCCGTCAGCGTCGATCAGATACGTCTGAGGAATTCCGTAAACGCGCCAGTCTCGACTCACTGTCCCGTCGCGATCGAGCGCAATTGGGAAGGTGACTCCGAACTCCTGGACAAATTGTCGGACCGCGTCCGGATCCTCAAGTTGGTTAATGCCGACAACGACGAGCCCGGCCTGCTCGTAGTTCTGAGCAACTCGCGCAAGCGCCGGCATCTCCGCTCGGCAGGGAGCGCACCAGGAAGCCCAGAAGTTCACAAGGACAGGACGGCCACGGAGTGCACTCAGGTCGATCTCTCCACCGTCAAGACGCGGGAGACGAAAGTTCGGAGCAAGTGTCCCGACGGTCAGCGCCTGTGCGGCAAGGAAGTCGCTGGCCGAAGGAGCGGGACGCGCCGTCTCGCTGCGGCGCACCATCCAGACTGCGAGCCAGACGGCACTCGCAAGGACCGCTAGGAGCGCAATGTTCAGCCCAAGGAGCAGCCAAAGCGGGCGCTCCCGTCGCTGAACCGACACCGTTTCCGCAACCGGGTGAGAGTAGTCTTGAGGCTGTTCGGTCATCCTGCGACTCCCCAGGACGGTCCCTTGCTCCTGTAAGCAGTGTACTCCTGGACGCTCGCCAACATGAACCTCGTACAGGGCAAGAGGCGTGCTCAGAGAGTAGAACAGCCGAGGGAGTCCAATGCACCGCGACAGGCCATCGGACACGTGCGCCTGCGATGGGATTGAAATCACCGCCTGCGTCGCGAAGTGTCGGGCAAGAATCGTGCGCACAGCAGGGGATATTCCAGCCTTGGGTTACATCGCGCCGCAGTGGGCCTTGCTTCTCTTGTGACATCACCGGGTAGAGGCAGCGAGCATCTCTTGGGATTCGTTGAATCAGGAGCACCCCAGTACCGACAGGGAGATTGGGCAGTCGATTTACGGCGGCCTGTGAGACATCCACGTTCGAGAAAAGAGAAGTTATATGCCTGTCCTACGATCTAGCTGCTCGTCGCCAAGCCACAGCGAATGGGCCTGAATACGCGTACCGGTCACCAGGCCAGTTCTCGGTAGTGACGCTCGAAGTAGATTAAGGGATCGTCAGCAGGGCCGAGATCCAGGGTCACAACCTCACCCACAAAGATCGAGTGGTCACCGCCCTCATAACGGGCCCAGGGGCGACACTCGATCCAAGCAAGGCAGCCATCAATGCGGGGAATCCCGAGGAGGCCAAGATGATGTGGAAGACGTGCAAAGCGCGGATCAGCCAGCGGCGCACGACCTGCAAACTGCTCAGCGAGGAATTCCTGCTCTCGTGCTAAGAGGTTCACGACCCAACCGGACGCTTCTTCCAGGAGGCGATGGCTCTGCTGCTCGCGCCCGATGCAGACGAGGACAAGCGGTGGCTCGAGCGAGACCGGACAGAAAGCGGTGACAGTCACACCGTGATAGCCAGAGGGATGGGCAGTTGTGACAACTGTCACTCCAGCCGCATGACGAGCCATGACGTCACGAAAACGTTCCGGATCGACCATACAACATCTCCTCTCAGCGACTTTTTTCGGAGCAGGCGCGACTGCGAAGGCACCGACATCGGCGCGACGGGTGTAACACTGGCATACCCTGTAGTCGCCAGTCATCGAAAGATCGACGAGTAACTTACCCCAAACCTTAACCCCCTCACTGGGGCACCTGTATCATGGTTTTGCAGCACACGCCGTATCAGATGCAGGATCGAGTAGCAAGTATTCCCGCATCGGTGTCATCGGCTCGCTTTGGGAACCTGAAAAGGAATCTCCACAAGAGGTCCGTGCCCCACCACACCACGGCTCCTGCACTGATCCGCTGGCAGATCACCAACCTCTCTGGTGCGGGGCTGGTGTCCAGCCCCTGCCCCGCTGAGCTACCCTGCTGGAGCACTTTACGAGGTCCACATCCCAAGGCCAGGGCTATATGGCACAGCCAGGGAAACTCACGCACGATGAATCGCGCATTTCCAAGCACGATTGCGATGCACGTGATCACTCTTCCTTCGCCCTTCCCATCGCCGCAGCTCATTTGGGGGCCGCATCGAGGAAGGTGACTGCCAGAGCAGGAGGCACGGATGCAGCAGCACACCTCGGAGGACAGAGGAGAGACTATTCGCAGTGTTCCTCTCAAGGAGCACGTCGGGCGATGGCTGCACGCGACAGACTGGACCGTCCTGGGCGCACGGCTCGGTCATGACACCCGGCAGCGGAATGTCCATATCCAACTCACTCAAGCACGAAAAAGTTCGAGAAATAGGCGATCCCCACACAAATCGAGTCATATCGCCGCCCTCTCCCTTGGCTCCAGGATCGAGGACAATAGACCGTCTGCCCACGAGCAGGAGCGAGCAGACGTAAGCCGAATCGAAACCGCTGCGCTACAAGACACCTTAGGACACCCAGGTGGGTGGGGCGTGGGAGGCGGCACGATACGGTTATGACGCGCCAGGCGGGAACCCTGAGACACGCAGTCGAACACGACGATTGGCTCAATTCTGCTTGCCTGAACAGGCGACAGGAGCAACGTGACCAGCGGATGAACGCCGCGGGAACTCAGCGCTCACCCATGAGCGGTGTCACGTGTCTTCTGGTGATACTTCTTGAAGAGCGATTGAGAGACAGCGTCAAAGGAAAACGCTCGCCGTACGCCGGGTCGACCTGCCTTATGGCCTTCTTGTTGCGACCACTGGAAAAAGAAGACAAGAAAAGTACCGGAGTACTTTCGAGAGTCCATCCCCACTGGTAGCCTGCAGCAGAACTGCCGCATGGTCGGATCCCTGTGGAGTGCTTATCGTGGACGTTATTGGCAACACTTCGAGCCAGGAGCAACAGAGCACGACACAAGAGGAGGGGCACTGATGGTGAGTATCGAGCACCCAAGTGGTGCATTTGTCTACGTCGACGGACGACGGTGGTTTGTCCGCGAAACTGGGGAGGGCGAACCGGTCGTTCTCATACATGGAATTCCGACCTCCAGCTTCCTGTGGCGGAAGGTGCTGCCGATTCTCGGTCGGGAACGACGAGCCATTGCGCCTGACCTGCTTGGCTTCGGTCGATCTGACAAGCCGCGACATGGTGCGAACACAGTAACTGAACTCGCCGGACAGCTTGCTCGCCTGCTCGAACGACTTGAGATCGAACGATGCGCGCTCGTGGGGCACGATGCGGGAGCGCTTATCGCGGTCGCCCTGATCGAACGCTGGCCGGAGCGAGTCACGCACCTCGTCATCACCAACACCAGTTTCCGACTAGAACGCTGGCACGGAACGGGTGTCTCACCGCTCTCGCTGCTCCGTGTCCCACTGCTGGGCGAGGTGGCGATCTCACTGGCACGGCCCTGGATGTTGCGACGAGCGATGCGCCCATTCTTGGCCGATCCGAGCATGCTCGACGACGAGGTACTCCGCGGCTACTGGGAGCCATTCGAATTCAGCTTTCGTCGCACGCTCATTCGGTTGGCACGGCAACCGTTTTTTGGGGCTGATGATCTCCGCCGCTGGCGTGCAGTGCTGGCAACGCACGGTGGCGTCAGCGGCATTCCACTCCTCGTTGCGTGGGGAGCCGGTGATCCGCAGTTTCGCCTTGACGAAGCAGAGGAACTTGCCAAGACGATTGCCGGAGCACACTTTCTGCCGTTTGCCCATGCCAGTCACTTCCTCCCAGAGGAACGTCCACGGGCTCTGGGGCGCACGATCGCGATCTTTCTGGAACGACCGGCGGCGATCCCTGTGCTACATTAGGGTGCGAGATCGAGCCCAACGAGAGCCTGAGCGGTGAAGGCGAGAGCATCGATGAATGCCTCGGTTAGGAGTGTCGGAGATACTGGGAGCTCGACAAGGGGCGACCAATGCCCGGCCTCATACGAGAGCACTGCGGCGAGCACACTGCCGAGTGGGCCGCGGTGGTAGAGGAGTGCCTCCGTGACCTCACTTGTCAATGGTAGCTCAGCGAGCGCATCGGCGAGGGAGACATCAAGTGCAGCATCGAGGACTGAGAGGAGTCCGGTGAGGAAGGCTGTCTCGCGTTGCGAGACCCCAAGAGCGCCAGCGATAAGCTCGCACATACGGGCGCGAACGAGTGCAGTGCGGACGAGTTCAACTGGTTTCCGTTCAATTCCTGCCAGGACAAGCACGGTAACCCAGGCGGCAACGCTCCGCAGACCGAGGACGAGCAGTGCTTGCCGAAGCGATTCCACGCGCGTACGACGAGCAAACCAGACAGCATTGACCAGTTTGAGCAGCTTGTAGGTCAGCTGGACATCCTGCGCGAGGAGACGCTCGACTTCCTCGAACTCGATCGCTTGATCGCTGAGGCGAGCAAGGAGGAACAAGGCGGCGCTGGAGACAGGTTGTCGACGCCCACGCACGAGGATAGGGCGGAAGAGAAAATCACCCTGGAAGAGATCGACCCCAAGATCGCGCGATCGCACAAACTCCCGGTAGTCTTGGATATCAGAGACGAGAACGCGTAGACCACTTGAGCGGTACGCTGCGACGTCGGCCAGCTGCTCGGTCAGCCAGCGCTCGCGTGCGCCGCGCCGATCGGACTGTGTTCTTGGGCAACGGAGCGAGAGGCGAATGATATCCGCGTCCTCGACCGGTGGGGACGTGTGGAGCACATGCTCCTCCAGATCTAGGAGCAACCGGCAACCACGGGAGAGAAGGCGGCGAATCACTTCCCGCAATTCCGGATTGCGCAGGTCGCTTGGCACAGCGGCCAGGACGAGGCGGTCAGCCGGGAGGAGGGGCAGGAGATCGAGCAACGATACAAGGACGGGGGACGGCAAAGAGACGATAGCAAGGCGTGCCCCGACGAGCGTGTCAAGCCCGATCTCCAGGATCACATCGAGGAAGCGTTGCGCATCCAATAGTCTTCCTGACGGCAGAGACGCTACTGGTTGACCGTAGCGAAGTTCATAGGCGATGGTGTCGAGCTGACGATCAAAAACTGGCTGACGAGTGATGAGTACCTCGTGCATGGTCATCTTACGCAGCCATGGCAAGATCGATCTCACGGGCGAGTGCGATTGCATCCAGATAGGCAGAAGTGAGAAGAGAGGGTCGCAAACCGAGCGCCACCAAACGCTCCCAGTGGCCCCGCTCGTAGGCAAGGACGGCATCGAGGACCACACCCAGCTCACCCTGACGATCGAGCAGTGCAGTACGGAGGTCGTCAGCGAGCGGGAGCGCCGCAAGTAGCTCCTCCATGGGCCGGTCAAGCAAGGCATCGAGCACCGAGAGGAGCCCGACCAAAAAGGCTGCTTCTCGGCTGGCTCTCCCGCGGGCAGCAGCGACGAGCTCGGCCATCCGCGCACGGATTACTGCAGTAGTGAGGAGCTCGTGAGGTTTGTCCGGTATATCGGCCATGAGGAGCAAGGTCACCCAGGCCGAAACTAGTCGGGTACCAAGGAGAAGGAGAGCCTGCCGGACCGATTCAATCCGGCGCCGACCATACCAAACAGAGTTGACGAGTCGCAGAAGCCGATATGTGAGGCCAACGTCCAAAGAGATGAGCGCTTCCAATTCGGAAAATTCCACCTCAGGATCCTGCAAGCGAGCAAGAAGGAGCAGGAGGGCACGGTTGGAAGGAGCACGCGTCCAGCGAGCTGGACGCGGCACGGCGAGGAAAGGACCAGAAAAGAGGGTGACGCGACATTCCCGGCAGCGCTCATACAGCTCGTACGTATCAATGTCAGTTGCCAAGAGTTGAGCCCGACCAGCCCGCAGTACGTCGGCAAGACCAGCAAGTTCGTCTGGACCAACCTCCTGACAACTGACGGCGACAAAGTCAGCAGTGCGCGCAAACGACAACAGCTCAGGCTGTCCCCGGAAACCCGCAAGACCGACACGGAAACCGGCCTCACGGAGAGAGTCGAGCGCATCAGCGAGCACGTCACGCTCGGAAGGGGAGTGGAGAGAGAGCAGCGGGACAAGGCGATCCGGCGGCGCGAGCGAAACAAGGAGCTCGCGCGCCACGAGCACTGTCGCAGGCGCAAGGCGAAGTACAGCCAGTGAATCACCAACAAGAGCGGGAAGACCAAGTTCGGCGAGCGCCTCGAGCAAGAGGCGAGCTTCGTCGCTGGGAACAGGAGGCAGAGCAGAGAGGCCCCGAAGAGCAAGGCCACCGGTTTGCGGCCTTCCTGGCGGCACCAGAGTAGGCTCCAGGAGACCGAAGCGCCCAGCCACGATCTCGTAGCCCCAGACTTCAAGACGCCGCGTGAAGATCGGCTGGCGACGCACGAGGAGGTCACGCATGAACACCCACGCCTCCCTTCACCGTCAAGCATCGGCATGCACCACACCCAGTAACTGGGAACGATGTCCAAAATCCATTGGGACTTCTTGGTCAGACTGCCTCGTGCTGGATAGGGTCATGATGAGTATCCCTACGCTCCAGGGGACGATTTCTCGCGCTCATCACGTGGTCGGATCCAGTAGAGGCTTAGCCGGGGCATGCGTGGTGATGATTACCATACCCCCCAAGAAGGGGCTCCCGTCCGTCGATGATTGACCCATCTTCCAAGAGGTAGCTGCAACTGGGCTAGCCGGTCAGGATGATGAGAAGTTGCCGATCTAGGGTGATAGAGTGACTCCACACCGGTGAGGCAAAGAACTCCACAGCACGGAGCCTCCTCCGGTGGAGCCGCCCGTCGGATACAGGGGAAATCTCTTGTATGCCGCTCCCGGTGGGCAAGAAGTCTCAAGCGTTCGGCGGAAGTGGATTACCACCATGGTTGAGCAGCAGAACCTCTCCATGAAGGCCACGGTGGGACACATACTCAGCAAGACCACGGGAACCATCGATATGTGGAAGGACGATGCTGGACAAACCGAACGTCGCCTGAGCCAGGATGAACGTGTAAGGGTGGCTGATGCAGTGGCCCAAGAAAGCATGTTTCTTCGTCATGTGCCCCTCCTTTCTCCTATGATGGTGCTAAGCTGCAACAGGAGGTGAGCACGTTTTCTCGGCGCCCTTTACCGCCTACAGGGCTCTCTCCGATGAGAGAGGGCGACATCTCCCGAGACGGTGTCATCCCGTTGCCCGCCATAGCTAGTGGTCTGCGCCTGTGCGGTACAGTTCTCCAGACGATACATCGACCGAGCTTCCACCTGGTTGCAGTTGTTGTCTGAGAGCAACTTGCGTTCCGGCGATCAGCTCTCCATCAATCCCGAACCGGGAGTCCCCTGGTGAGCCAACCAGCTGGGCTTGCGGTGTTACCGTGCCTACGGTTGGCACAGGCCGGGAACACCGGTATACCCGTACCGTGCCGACCTGACACAGCCCGCGATCGCGGGGTGCTAATCCTCAACATGTAACAGAGAAGGACGGCTACTGATCAGCGGACGCGATGAGCACCTCGCAGGACCAGACTCTCGGCGGACAAGACCGAGAAGCTCGAGACTGCATGCCAGAGATGCGACCGGCGATGCCGATCAGCATGCAGTACTGCACTGACGAGCAAGGTGTTCGTCTGATCGTCCTCAAGACAGTCGTCGCTTCTCTCTGCTGGCCTCGTCTACTCCTGTGCTCATTCAAGTGACGAGGTTGGCCGCGGAGAGGTTGAGCAGCGATTGGAGCGGCACAGGCAACAGAAGCTAGAGCAACAGGGAAGTCAGCTCGCCGTCAGGAGAGGGACCAGCCGCAGCCGAAGATACGACACACGACCACAGAAAGCCCGATCAGCTGGCTCCGCTGGCGGGTCTCGTAGACAGAGAGTGCACCCTCTGCCCGATCACGAAGCGCAGCCAACACCTCGGCGATCAGGCTAGGTATTTGACGCTCGACAAGTGAGGCCACCTCCACAGTCGGTGATAGATCACGCAAATCCATTGTGGACGCTAAGACGTACAAGGTAGTCCATCGTCAAGCCTCATGTCCGGGGAAATTGTCAGTTCAGTCAGCATGATCGTTGCCAGGGGGGACAATCACTCCCGCTGGGACCCCGTCGCCCTATGCCGCCGAGGCAATCCGTGCAGGGCCAGTGATGCCGATGAGCTTGCCGGCGGTCGCAGCCACGCGAGTCTAGTCATCATCATTTTCAGTAGGTACGCTATCGACGACGATAAGCCATTGGAAGCTGAGCGTACCCAATAAAGTCCTCGGGAAGCATGAGACTCTTCCGCGGGTGGGTGAAGCAGTGAGCGATCGGCCTGCAAGAGACTTCGCGGAAGATGAGCAATCGGCTTGCAAGAGGCTCGCGTAGGAGCGGAGAGCCGACACCAGCCCGCCAGGAAGCCCTCGCGGACTCAGCTGTACTGAACAGATGCGGTCACTGACCACAGAGCGAATGATTGACCATAGGGCTCAAGATAAGGAGGCACTCAATTCTGGCGAGAGCAGAGTCGAGTGTTGCTGGATCATCGTCTTCGGCGTAGCGGACAGTGTTCTCCCACGCGGTCCGGTTATGCTCCCTCTCCGGGTTACCGACGAGTGTGAGGATGCGATCGGCAGGGACGCTCTCCTGGAGACCAGCGATGGCCAGCCGTCCACGCCGACCTGTCACCCTGATCAGTTTGATCACCTTCTCCGTTGTATACACGCGCTCAAACGTACTCTCTCACGGCCTTACGAGCCCGAAAACATCTTCCAGCGCTCGCGGTTGGCCATCAAGAATACTGGTGCAGGCGCGAGAAAATAGCCACAAGGCGCCCACCCAGCCATGTGAACTTCACATCAAGAGCCCTCACCTTGTCTCACAGCCGATGCCATCGCGGTCCGTGTCGAAGCGATGTGGATCGGGCGGGAGTACCGGGAAATTCCGGTATGGAATGTCACGGCAATCGAGATCCGGCGGAGGAGGGGGAATACACACTGTTGGGTAGCTTGGATCACAATTTGGTGAGGGGCTTGGCGTGGGCGAGGTGGGAAGTGGCTCAGGAATCGGTTCTTCCCCACCGCCCACTGGGGAGACAGGACAAACGGACCAGAGTCCGACCCGCTCTTCGCGAGCGACGCGCTCAGCCTCACGGAAGCGCCAGGTATATTTCACGTCCGGCGGGTATGTCGCCACCCCAGCGTAGCCCTCACGCACGAGGAGCTCATTAAAGAGATACGGTCCGATCCAGACATAGCGTAAGAGCCGGCCGTAGCGATCCCTCTCTGAGACGTCGCGTTCCAGGGCAACCTGCTTTTGATTGAGCCATTCTGCAGTGAACTGTGAGGCAGCAATGCCAAAACATTCGACCTCACCGTACACCTCTGGGGTGTCGACACCGATCAATCGGACTCGTGCTGTTCGACCATCTGAGAACTGGACGTCGATTGTGTCACCGTCGACGACGTTCGTGACGGTGACTAACTCGTAGACACCAGCCTCCCGAGGAGTACGGCCGATTTGCTCATAGCGCCAGCGGTAGTAGTGCTGGCCAATGTTGCCAGCCTCAACCCGCCACCCTGGTGGGTTTTCTGGGGTATAGGTGAGACAGCGGCGCTCAAAGCACTGGACAAGCACATCGCGCGGCGTGCCCGCGACCCGGACACGGACCCAGTATGGTTCGGTGATGGGGAAACCGGTGGCGTAGAAGGGGTTGGGGAAAAGCGTGTCCTCACGGAAGCGCCAGCTCGCGTAGACCATACCGCGGCTGTTCATAAAGTCCCAGAAGACCGAGGCGACGGTGTGATTGGTCTCAGGTACGTGGATTGCAGCGGTGACTCCATAGCGTGCGAGTGCGGGATCGCTGCCGACGATGCCAGCGTTATCTAGCGTCTGGGTAATCGTCGAGCCAAGGGGTAACGGTGCAGCAGAGAGCAGATGGGCGAAGGTGGCATAGGTGGGTGCATGAGGATCATCGGGATCACCAGCGACATTGACTTGAGCAGGAGGCACTGCCTCGAAAGTGGTATCACCAAGCTGCAACTGGCCAGTGATGAGCTCCTTCGCGAGAAGACCATTCGTCACATACCAGGGAGAGGAGCGGTCAGCAGCAGGGTCCGTAATCTCCATTCGCGACTTATCGAAGTACTGGACGAGTCGGGAGCCACCAGGTGCATCAGCGTAGGGCTCAAGGAGAGGACTGGTGAAAGGTTCGGGGCCCCACATCCAGGTGCGACTAACTCGGCCCTGGGCCACCGGAAGGTCACTCCGGGCCCAGGTATCGAGGAAGGCATCATGGCCAGTAGGAAGCGCGGCGACGTGGAGCCTGGGGACCGCCACAAGAGCGAGAAATACGGAGAAAGCCACTGCTGTGACCATGGAGAGACTTCGGCGTGTCCTCAGAAGCCGAATCCAGTGATGCAACTTTCTACCTCCAGAGCGTCTCAGACCAGCACCCCCGAGCGAGGCAGGAAGAAAGCTCGCTCGGTTTCCCCATTATATAGGTGACTAGCAATAAGCTCAACCAGCAAGAGACCAGGGTGTCAGTTTCACTCGCTGTTGCATAGTTTATCAGAACGAGGTAGCAAGCGAGATAGCTGTTCGGTAGAGTCTCCATCCAACTGCTGCTCCGGCTGCGTTTCGGTACCGTGAGCAGAGGGCGTGTGGTGAGATGCCCACTGTTCCTCAAACGATTGGGGAGACCGGCCATCGAGCACGAAGATACGGTACGGCTGTCGCGCTCAACCCAGGTGGCCATTGTGACTGGGACGTTAGCGGCCACATTCTTGGCAGCGCTCGATGCGACTGTGGTGAGTACTGCATTACCGACCATTGTGGGACAACTACGTGGGCTCGAGCTCTATCCTTGGGTCTTTTCTGCTTATCTTCTGACGTCGACCACGACGATCCCACTTTACGGGCGGCTGGCTGACATCTACGGGCGCAAGCGCGTGCTTCTGACCGCCATGGTGTTGTTTCTCCTGGGCTCAGTCCTCTGTGGCATAGCACAGTCGATGCCACAGCTCGTCTTCTTCCGGGGAGTGCAGGGGCTAGGAGCCGGTGGGATCATTCCGGTGACGTTGACCATCCTTGGTGATCTCTTTCCCATCGAGCAACGGGCACGCCTTCAGGGACTAACCAGCGCTGTGTGGGGTGCTTCGGCAGTGGCTGGGCCGATGGTCGGCGGTTTTTTGACCGACACACTGAGTTGGCGCTGGGTCTTCTACGTTAATCTGCCATTTGGGTTTCTGGCACTTGGGCTCATTGGCGTAGTCTTTCGGGAAGACGTTCCTCGACAGTCACACCAGATCGATTATGCCGGTGTACTGACGCTGGCAGTCGGGCTGACGTTGGCGATGCTCGGGCTTCTCACCGTGAGCGATACGCGTGGCTGGTATCGCACGCTGGCTCTTGGGAGTTGTGTCACCGGTTGTCTTCTTCTCGCGAGCTTCTGGTGGCTGGAGCGGCGTACCGCCGAACCGATAGTCCCACTGAGGCTAGTACGCCAACGGCTTATGAGCGTAGTACTGGTGGGAAGTGTCCTGATCGGAGCTGGGATGTTCGGGACACTGTCGTACCTGCCGCTATTCGTGCAAGGCGTTCGTGGCGGGACGGCAACGACTGCGGGTGCCGTCATCATGCCGTTTGCCTTCGCCTGGTCGATGACCTCAATGATCGCCGGGCGAGTTATTCTGCGTTTTGGCTTCCGGAGCTCAGTGCTGACGGGCATGGCAGCAATGACCACGGCCGGACTCCTCCTCCAGGCGATTCCGAAGGCAGGTAGTCTGACTGTAGCGATGACGGCGGCGGGACTGTTTGGCATCGGTATGGGATTCAGTGCAACAGCATTCATCATTGCGGTGCAGAACAGCGTGGGCTGGGAGGAGCGGGGCATTGCGACCGCACTTGTTGGCTTTGCACGATCGATTGGCGGAGCGCTTGGTGTGGCAACACTGGGAGTAGTACTGAGTGCGGCACTTGCTGCACGGCTTGGCTCGATCGGGCCTGGGACAGCAGACATGCTCCTTCGGCCAGAGGCTCGCGCTGTCTTAGATACGCAGACTCTCGCTGAGCTGCAAACAGCGCTCGGTGAAGTGCTGGGGTTAGTCTATTTGATCATCCTTGGTTTGGTCCTTGCGGCAACGTTGCTGGTTACTTGGGGCTTCCCGCGGGTGGGAGGACGTAACGACGGAACGTTGAGGTGAGGATCTAGTGGAAAGCGGTAGAGTGACAAGAGTTCGTTAGGTCGGTGCAACGTTTCGGGCAAGACAATTCGGTCTGAACCGGTTGGTGCGACCCACGACCTGCCTGGTCAGGCCAAGCGCGGTAGCGATCTCAGCCTGACCAGAGAGGATGAGGTCGAGGAAGAATCAATGTGACGGGTCTCTCATTGAAATCGAGGCAGCGGTTCCAGGCGGCATCCCCTCCATGGCTAAGAGCTGACGAGCGAGCGCGACCACATGTTCAACCGTGAAGCCGAACTGCTCGGCCAAGACAGCAGCCGGTGCCGAGGCACCAAAGCGGTCGATCCCGTGGCCGCGGCCGTACGGGCCGAGGTAGCGTTCCCAACCCAGCAGGCGAGCTGCTTCGACCACAAGGCGGCGTGGAACCTCCGGTGGTAACACAGCGGTACGATAGTCTTCTGGCTGACGCTCGAAGAGTTCCCAGCTTGGCATGCTAATGGCACGAGCAGCAACTCCCTCTTTGGCAAGTTCCTCGGCTGCTTGCACAACGAGGGCCACTTCCGAGCCGCTGGCGATGAGCAGGAGATCAGGTGGCCAGCGGGGTGCTTCTCGAACCACGTAGGCACCACGCGCGAGGCTCTCGGCCACGCCGGCAGTGACGGTGGGCACCTTCTGGCGGGTAAGAACGAGAACAATCGGTCCCTCTTGCCAGTTGAGTGCGACCCGCCAGGCTTCCGCAGTTTCGGCAGCGTCGGCAGGACGAATGACTGTCAGGCCTGGAATGGCGCGTAGGGCAGCCAGGTGCTCAATCGGCTGGTGTGTTGGACCATCCTCGCCGAGGAAGATGCTATCGTGCGTAAAGACGTAGATGACGGGAAGCCGCATGAGAGCAGCAAGACGTAAAGCAGGGCGTAAGTAGTCACTGAAGACGAGGAAGGTTCCGCCATAGGCGATAAGACCGCCGTGGAGCGTGAGTCCGTTCAGGATTGCGCCCATCGCGTGTTCGCGAACCCCGAAGTGGATGTTGCGCCCGGAGTATTGACCTCGAGTAATCGGTGGATAGCCCTCAAGGTAGGTCCGGTTCGACTCACTGAGATCAGCCGAGCCACCAATGAGGAAAGAAATACGCGGCGCAAGGGCATTCAGCACCAGTCCTGAGGCCTCACGGGTGGCAAGCTGTTGACCATTTGCAAACGTAGGAAGTTCCGCGTCCCAACCCACTGGGAGTGCTCGGGCAAAGGCGGCGTCCCATTCAGCCGCAAGCTCGGGAAAAGCAGCCCGCCAGGCAACGAATTGAGCATTCCACTCATCCTCAAACTGTTGCCACGTGGAGCGCAGGCTGGCGAAGTAGTCGAGGACCTCTTGGGGGACGAAGAAGGGAGGCTCTTCAGGCCAGCCAAGCGCGTGCTTGGTACGGCGGACCTCATCAGGACCGAGCGGAGCACCATGTGCTGCGGCACTGTCCTGCTTGCCGGGACTTCCGTAGGCGATATGGGTGTGGCAAATGATAAGGGTAGGGCGATTAAGCTCCGCTCGTGCCTCTTGGAGTGCCTGGTCCACAGCAGTGCGGTCGTGCCCATCGACCTCCAGCACCTGCCAGCCACAGGCAGTAAAGCGGAGGCGGACATCCTCAGTGAAGGCAAGATCCGTGGGGCCATCGATTGAGATGTCGTTGTCATCGTAGAGGTAGATGAGGCGACCAAGACCAAGATGACCGGCAAGAGACGCGGCCTCGTAGCTTACTCCCTCCATGAGGTCACCATCACTGACGATCGCGTAGGTGTAGTGATCGACGATGGAGTATCCTGGCCGGTTAAAGTGCTCCGCGAGCCAGCGCTCAGCAAGGGCCATACCGACGCCGGCGCCAAAGCCCTGTCCTAATGGGCCAGTGGTGATTTCGACTCCAGGGGTATGACCATACTCAGGGTGACCGGGTGTACGGCTGCCCCATTGGCGGAAAGACTGGAGATCATCAAGAGTAAGCACACCACTCAAGTACAGCAGGGCATAGAGTAGCATGGAACCGTGTCCAGCGGAGAGGATGAAGCGATCGCGGTTGGGCCAGGCTGGATTGGCCGGATTATGCCGGAGGTGTTTGGTCCAAAGGACAAAGGCTGCATCGGCCATGCCCATAGGCATACCAGGGTGTCCAGAACGAGCCCGTTCCACGGCGTCCATGGCTAAGATGCGGATAGCATTGACACACTGCTGTTCAAGACTCGACATTCAACACCTCCTCCAGCATAGGTAGGGGCTCGCGATTTTCCTGCCCATGAGCCATAGGGTACAGCATATGGTAGGCAAGGAGCACTTGAGTGAGCGCGAGTGGATGACTGTGCGCCGCATCGTGACCGCGGCTGTACCAACCGATCGCCTCGGGGTGTGGATGGGGTACGTCACCCGGTAGGTTCGCCCAAATGCAGTGCTCCAGCTCCTGCGCGTCGGCGTCGGAGATGTCCGGGTCGATCTCGAGCACATCCACCGGGCGTCCGTAGTCACGTTCAAGGTGTAGGCGAACGTAGTGGCGCGGGAGAATACAGCGGTCGAGGCCGACGCAGGGGATGGAGGTGATATCCGGATGGGGCAGCGTCGGTCGCAGGACAAGCTGCGCCTGGAGTCGTCCGCCCGCTGTATCAGGGGAGACACCAGAAGGTGGAGTGAACCGAACGACAATATCGGCATAGCGACGCTGCGGACGGATGAAGGCAGCAGCATCCGGTTCTCGCCGCTCCAGCTCTTGCAGCACCTGTTCGATGGTATAGCCGCGCTTGGTGACATCGCGCTGAATCTTCCACAAGCGACGCAGCTCCTCTGGTGGATCGAGGAAGACCTTGACATCGAATGCCGACCGGAGCTGGGGGGTATGAAAAGCGAGCAACCCATCGACGATGACAAACTGGCGGGGTTGCACGTACTCGGGCCGGGTGAAGGTGCCAGTAGAGTGATCGTAGACCGGCTTGAGAATCGGTTGGCCACGCCGGAGGAGATGCAGATGCTGGGCAAGGATATCGAGGTAGTTGCAGTCAGGATGAAGAGGGGTTATGCCGAGGACCGCCCGCTCCCGACGGTCATACTTGTGGTAGTCATCAGCCGAGAGGATAGTGACTCGCTCGGGACCGAGAATTTGCGCCAAGCCGGCACTCAAAGTCGACTTCCCAGTTGCACTGTCACCGACGACACCGAGCATGATTGGTCGAGTACGCAACATGGATGTCCTCCTCCCTTCTGCAACGTTCTTCTTGAACGGGAATTTGCTGCAGTAACGGCTCTCGAGACGTTCTTCTCCCCCTTCGTGCTCGGCAAGAAAACGAATGCTCACTCGGGTACGAGGTGGTTACTCCGGGGCGGAGGTACAGCGTTTGGGCCGGGGAAAGGCGAGGCACTCCGTGCCGCCTGTGCTACTTGATGGAGATCACGGAGTGTGGAGAGTGTGATCACAGTGTCCACAGCGATACGGTATGGGTTAGCCAGTACGGTCAGGGGCTGATCAGGCTCACCGAGCGAGTCGACCACCAAATCGGCTCCAGTAAAGTCAGGCCAACGGCTCATTGCACTCGGTACCACGAGACAGGTGAGTCCGGCAGCCAGCGCAGAGGCCAGGCCAGGTGGACTGTCCTCGACGGCGAGTGCATCAGAAGGGTCGACACCGGTCAGACGACAGGCCAGGAGGTAGGATTCCGGAGCTGGTTTCTTGCGTCGAACTTGGTCACCAGTGACCACAGCTGCTAAGCGGCTGGCAAGATTGGAACCGAGTAGTTGTCGCAGGAGTGGCTGAACCCAGGAGTGACTGCCAGTGGTGTTCACGCCTACTGCGATGCCAGCCTCGAGGAGTTCAGCGATGAGACGCCGGACTCCTGGACGGGGCGGGAAGGCACTGGAGGCGAGAAGTTGCTGAAACTCCTCGTTTTTTCGTCGATGGAGTTCGGTCACTAATTCTTCGTTGACCATCTCCCAGCCACAGATCACGTGGAAAAAGAAATGTAGGCGCTCTTGGCCACCAGGAATAGCGAGAAGATCGAGATAGAGCGCCTCATCCCAGACATACGGCAGGCCCAACTGGGCAAAGGCACGATTGAAGGCGACACGGTGGCCGTCGCGCTCGGTCTCAGCAAGTGTTCCATCGAGATCGAAGATAACCGCACGCAAGACCACCGTGTCACCTCCAGCACGTAGGGGAGGGAAGAAGGCAGAGTGCAGAGCAACGAGAGCGGCTATCGCTCCCTAGGTCACCTCACCCGGCCGATAGGCCACAACACTGAGCCGCTGGATCTGAGCAGCAGGATCGAAGGCGACGATCCGGACGTAAGCGTCAGGATGAGCCTGATGACACGCATCGGCCTCCTGGAGCACAGGCTCCGGGCTGGCCACGTCAAAGAAGGGAAGCTTCCACAGATCCCAGAGGCGAATATCAGGCCCGGGTTGTCTGGTGTACTCCACCGCTGGAATCCAGCCATTGCGCAGTGCGTAGGCCACCTGGGCAGCGAGCTGGTCCCGGGTCATGGGTGGGAGATAAGAGAAGGTTTCTGTGCGTTGGACCATCATTGCCGTTCCTTTCGCTTCGTGGTACTGACGCAGATTGCTCGGCTATTGCTCGCATGAGCATCTCGTGGAG
>CALIMB010000104.1 GCA_938028665.1 uncultured Thermomicrobium sp.
GCCGTTGGACCAGGGTGCTCGGAGGTGTCGGGGCTCGTGTGCGTCGCGCTGCGAGCACACCAGCAAGGGTCTCGATTGGCTGAGCATATTTGGCACAGCGAGGTTGAACGTTTTGTCACGGCTTTGGGCGAGCTCTGCGGCACCTTACAGATTATCCCGACGACAACGCAGCTACCCAGAGAAGTCGCTGAGGCGTTGACAGAAGCAGCGGCTTCCGCGAGTTCGGTTGAGCGGGCTCCGGAGCGTCCCGTGGTGGGACGGCTGGCAGCAGTGGCTGCTGTGGCCACCGTGCTCTCGACCGCCCTGGTCTTCCAATTCAGAACTGCAAGCGGTGTGCTGGCAGGTGTCATGGGGCTGCTCGGAGGAATATATGCGCTGGTCATCATGTGGTTCGGTTGGTGGACATACCAACGGGAACGGGTCAAGGAGTCTTTACGGTTGAATCCGTCCGTGCTGCCGTCGTGGGTTGAGGGGTGGCAGTCGCTCCGACTGCTGGCGCCGTTCGCCGTCATCTACGCTCTCTTGTGGATCGCTGTAGTAACGCTTTATTTTCAAGATCGATGGAGCCAGGAAAGTGACACTACCGTTCGACAATTCATGTATCTTGTGCTTTTGGGCATTTTTTTCGGCCTCCTCATTGGAGCCGGGTACGGAACATACCAGGGGCGCAAGC
Source organism: uncultured Thermomicrobium sp. (assembly GCA_938028665.1). Taxonomy (GTDB): domain Bacteria; phylum Chloroflexota; class Chloroflexia; order Thermomicrobiales; family Thermomicrobiaceae; genus Thermomicrobium. The sequence goes on from CALIMB010000104.1 coordinate 674, forward strand.
GAGCACGGTAAGTGTTGGCTAACAGAGAGCGGCGAGGAACAGCTTATCAGGGTTAACAGGCGTTGCTCAGCCTGACACAGCAGCTGTTCCGGTGCTGGCTTGTCCGCTGTCTAGAGGTCGCAGGAATGGCCGGTTGCAGGGCAACGGGAATACTCCTGGTGAGCGCCACTGGATCCGTTGGGGTGTCCCAGCGTCCTGTGCCACTGCGAGTCAGTACACTTGAACATAATGAGGTGGAACCGAGCCGTAGCGCCGTCTGGGGGCTACAAAAGAGTGTATGGAGCAGGGCAGTGCGCTCCTCGGTAAACGGCTCCGGCGCTTTGGGACTGTCGGATCAAGCCTCAGTCGACGATATGACTGGAGATGATCGGTTGCGACGTAACCGTTCTCGGCTCAGCGTGGTTGGCTTGTTGAGCTCAGGTGCAGAGTCGTGTGGGCGATGACCGCTGACCCAACTTTACCCATGCTGACCCTGCGCGAGGAGATTCGTCGATGGCTCGCTGAGGATCTCGGCCACGGCGACATCACGACGTCGCTCGTGGTTGACCCGGCCACGTTAGGGGTAGCTGAGATCGTGGCGCAGGAGTCTGGTGTCCTTTGTGGCCTACCGGTGGCAATGGCGGTCTTTCAGGAGCTGGACGCGACTTTGACCTGGGAGGCCTGTGCTCCTGAAGGTTCTAGAGTCGAGCCTCGTCAGGCAGTGGCGCGGCTAACCGGACGGCTCAGCAGTATTCTGAGCGCCGAGCGGTTGGCACTTAATCTCTTACAACGCCTCTCGGGGATTGCGACATTGACACGGGCCTTTGTGGAGGCGGTAGCAGGAACCGGTGTGGCCATTCTTGACACCAGAAAGACGACGCCGGGGATGCGGCTTCTCGAGAAGTACGCGGTACGGATTGGTGGGGGCCGAAATCACCGCTTCGGGCTTTTTGATGGGATTCTGATCAAAGACAACCATATTCGCGCTGCTGGCGGCGTCACCCAGGCCGTGCGACGAGCCAAGTGTGCCGCCCCGCACCCGCTGGTCGTTGAAGTTGAGGTCACAACGCTGGAAGAATTGGAAGAAGCGCTTGCTGCTGGGGCCGACTGGATCCTGCTTGACAACATGGATCTGGACACGATGCGTGAGGCGGTGCGCCGAGTGGCTGGGCGAGCGAAGATCGAGGCTTCCGGCGGTGTCACACTTGAGCGGGTACGCGCTATCGCCGAGACGGGGGTCGATGCCATTTCGGTTGGAGCACTCACACACTCGGCGCGGGCTTTGGACTTGAGCTTGGAGATCGTTTCGCTCGAACCACGGTAAATGGAGGTTGTGTCCGATATGGAACAACAGGAACTTGTCCGGGAAATCCTGCGTCTCAAAGAAGAGCGGCAGGCGGTCATCTTAGCCCATAGCTATCAACGGCCAGAAGTGCAGGACATCGCCGACTTTGTCGGCGACTCCTTGGGGCTGGCGCGCGAGGCAACACGGACTGCTGCGCGGGTCATCGTCTTCTGTGGTGTGCATTTCATGGCCGAGACGGCCGCAATCCTCAATCCGGACAAGCTCGTCCTCTTGCCGGATCTGGAGGCCGGGTGCTCGTTGGCTGAGACGATCACTCCCGAGGACGTTCGAGCCTGGCGCCAGCAGCACCCAGATGGCATTGTCGTTGCCTACGTCAATACCAGTGCAGCCGTCAAGGCTCTGGCTGATATCTGTTGCACTAGCGCCAACGCGGCCGAGGTCGTGGCCAGCTTGCCAGAAGGTCGGCCAATCTTCTTCATCCCTGATATGTTCCTTGGTGCCCATGTCGAACGGTTGACCGGGCGCAAACTCGATGTGTGGCTGGGCGAGTGCCATGTGCATGCGGGGATCCGCAGTGAGGATCTTGAAGCCCAGCTTGCAGCATATCCGGATGCCGAATTTCTCATTCATCCCGAGTGTGGCTGTAGCTCCACCTGTATCTTCCTGCGGCCGGATGCCAAGCTACTTTCGACCGAGGGAATGGTTCGCTATGCTGCTCAGTCGCTGGCGCAGGAGTTCGTGGTAGCAACTGAGGTGGGGATCCTGCACCGGCTGCACAAGAAGGCACCGGGCAAGCGGTTCATCCCGGTGCGCGAGGATGCGGTGTGTCAGTACATGAAGCGCGTGACATTGGAGAAGGTGTACGAATCGCTGCGTGATCTCAAGCATGTCATCTCTGTGCCGGAGGAGATTGCCCAGCCGGCTCGCCGAGCGTTGGAAGCGATGCTGGCACTGGGATAGGAGACTCCTGACCACAGGGTCGCTCACTGGCTTTGCTGACGGAGCTCTCGGAACCTCTCCTTGGCTTGCTCAATGGGGCGCACCGTCTCCTGTGACGCGGCAGACGGTCAGGTACGGTCTTGATCTGTGTATACCCTGACTTGGCGAATATTGTCGATCAGGCTGAGCAGGTGGGGAGCAGGATCCGTTGGCATGACCCTGCTCCGCTCTGGGTCTCTCAGAGTTTTGATGTGGACTCCGACAACACCTAAGGGAAGTTTGGGGCTTTGGCAGTCTGGGTGCGCTGAGCGCATAGGTGTAGGGTGGGATGGAGCAGTGCGCAAAAGCGTCACGTGGGCCCACACCGATCGTGACGGAACGTCGAGCTGACGAGGCGCAGCCTTTTGCTCCTTACCGCGCTCCGGATCCAGTAGTGGGATCACTACGCGCCAGGGGTGCAGGCGGAGAGGTGAGAGACTCAATGCTCTTGCGAGGCTGTGTTGATTATGGCTATGTGACTCCCGCTTGGCGGCGGCGCGAGAAAATCGCGTCTTGCCTAAGCTTACTGGGATTTAGGCACAACGTAGGGAGTTTGCCTGCTTTCCGTGCTGCATGATGCTTGCCCTCAAGTGAGCAACAAGACTGGAGTGACGAGCACGCCTCTGGCTGGCAGCGACGGTAGCGCTTGACTGGGGATCACTGCAGGATACGGGTCAGAAGAATCCTGACAAGAGCGACCCTTCCGGCTTGCTATCCTGAAGAAAGTAGGTAGCGGCTGAGGGCGGCGGTTGTGACCGGTTTCGGTTACAGGCACTGGCTTCGTTGGTTGGGAAGTCTCCTTCTCCTTGGAGCTGTACTTGGAGTGCCGCAGCCAGTGATCATCTGCTCCTGCGGTGCCGAGGTGGCGCATGTTCACGCAGCCTTGGGCTTCGATCCTAACCACCATCACCATGAGCCGGCAGCGCTCACCGTCGTCGAAGGTGACAGTACGGAGGGTATTCCTTTCTTGGAATCTGGTGACGAGCGCTTGTCCGCCACCATACTTCTTGCCTACCTGACGGTACTAGCTGGTGTGGTGCAGCTGCTGCCGCGCCCCCTTCCTGCAACGCCGGGAACAGGGAGACGGAACGGTCTCCACCCCTGCCCCGATTCACCGCCTCCGCGAAGCGGCAACGTCGTTGCTGGCTGATTAGTCCTGCAGGACAGCGGTACGGACGGCGTAACGGCGTGCGACTTCGTTTCGCCGTCCCTGGTGGGGCATGCGTTGGAAGGAGAGCGGTATGGGGCGCTTCAGTCTCGTGATTGGGGGAGTGCTTCTGTTGTTGGCGGTTTCGGTTGCCTGCTCCCGACCAAGTGCGGAGAAAGCGCCGCCGGCCAACGTTAATGTGGCCTTAGCGAACGAGGGGAAAACACTCTTTAACAAGTATGCCTGCAACACGTGTCACAGCACGACTGGCCAGTCTGGCATCGGACCGGCGCTCAATGGCATCTATGGCAAACAGGTCAAGCTGGAGGATGGCTCAACCGTCACTAGAGACGATGCATACCTTCGTGAATCGATCTTAAATCCGGATGCAAAGATTGTTGCTGGATATCCTAAGGGGTCGATGGCCAATTTCATTCAACCGTATCTTCCAGAGCTTCAAAAAGAGGAAAACCTCTCCGCGCTCGTCGAGTATATTAAGAGCTTGCAGTAATCCGTCCCGTTCCCCGCGGGGAGGTGGATCTGTCCTGGTCCACCTCCCCAACGTTCGGCATGGACCATGTCGGTTGACCGGTCCCCACTATTCCAGAAGCACGAGCCACCGGGAGCCTGACTGGTCTTCTGGGACGAATCGTGTTGCTGTGCGACCATGAGCCCTGTCTAAGCTGCTCAGGGCCAGCCACGGGGAGCCATATTGGTCTTCTGGGACGAATCGTGTCGTTGTGCAACCATGAGCCCTGTCTAAGCTGCTGAAACTCGGCAGAAAAGTGTGGACTCCGCAGCGTGGATATCACTGCGTTCAGCCCTTCTCATGCCTGACTCCATCGCCCCGAGGCAGTAACAGGTCACAAGCTATCCACCAAGGGGCAGCTTGCGTGCCATGCTAGCAGGGTAGCCGTGATCATCCCCCTCGAAGTCGTCATCCTCTGCCTGGTCAGGGGTCAAGTCAGCTCTCTTAGGGAGGCCAAATGACGATTTGAACAGCGAGAACAAGAGTTCAATGACACGGTTGCGGCCAATCTCATTGGCCGAATGACGGTAGGAGACAGTGATAACCCAGCATACTTTGTCGCTCTTCTGCAATAAGCTCCACTCCCCTCTCCACCACCGACCGAGCACTTTGGGGTTTCTTAACCGGAGGTGGCTCGTGCCACAACTCGGCCTGGGGTGTGGGGCAACACTGCCTTCTCAGCCGAAGGGCAGACAGGAGCGTGAGGCTCTCGAGGATCGTCCTGACCCCAGCGTGTTAACCGGACCTCACCGCACCAGGAACAAGGTGGTCTGCGCTGACGGAGCGTGGGGGATGAGGGAGCGTGCTCTGTACCAAGTGGTGGTCAGCATCCACGGCTCATGGTCAGTCGCTGTCCGCTTGTTACTGGCTGCGGTGGGCCGCT
>CALIMB010000105.1 GCA_938028665.1 uncultured Thermomicrobium sp.
CCAGCACCGCAGACTACAAGGCGACATGCCAGCAACCACGTGGGTCACCAGCAGAAGGCAGCCGCAATGCGGCTGCGGGCACAACAAAGTGCACCCAAACGAGCGCCAGCAATGGCGCCCCTACACGAAATGCAGGCGCCATGAATGGCGTCCCGACAAGATAGCAGGCACCAGAGCGAGCAGTCCAAGACGAACTGCCCCACCCCGTGGAGGGGCGCCATGCATCGCGCCCGTCCTGTGGGGACGCCGTTGACACGCCTGCCATACAATGCATCGCAGCCGCCGAGTGACCCCAGACGCTCACCACGTGATGCGTCGCGCTCACCAGGCCCTGGAAGACGCGCATGCCAGCAAGGGTGCCGCCAACATCAGATGTGGGCATCGTCCAGTGCGTTCCTGCGCGAGGTGCGGGCGCCATCAATGGCGCCCCTAGAGGAGGCGTCCCACCCCGTGGAGGGGCGCGATGCACCGCGCCCACTGCGCGAGGCACCGCACTCGCCGTGTGATGCAGTGCGCCCCCCAGGTAACTGACTGCGTCCGCCACGCCGTTCCTCAGGACCGCTGCCTGAGCCATGACGCCTGCCGGTCGGGGGGCGGGGACACACGGCCAGCGGAACGGATGGTGAAGTCGCCGCAGGGGCGTCTCTCTGCCGGTGGCCTGAGCGGCGCCAGCCTGCTGACACAACTGCTCGCCCTCTCCGCTTCCCCGCCGGAGGGGCGGTGCCTGGTTCCCCAGGGAGGGCAGGGCAAGGCGCCGGAGGGGGCTCCGGCTGGCAAGCCAGATCTCCGGTGCGTTGTGTGCTGTCCTGGGGGCTGAGACTGCTGGGGGAGGGGCGCAGGGGGCGTACTCGCGTGGCCTGGCGTGTTCCGGCTCTTGAGGGCGGACTCGCCTCTCCTGGTGCTCTGGGTGTGGGGCGCCGGGCGCGGTGCCACGTGCACTCCCGCCTGCGCTCAGGGGAGGGGGTATCGCGCTGGCCCACTGGGTGTGCGGTGGGAGGGAGCTGTTGCGGCGGGTCAGCTCCTTGAGGGGCGGGCTCTGCTTGACAAAGGAGGGATGCTGTCCGCTTTTCCGCCCCCGGCGCTGTCTTCCCTTTAAGAGGGGGCAGTCGTGAGACGCGCCGTTGCCTTCTTGGGCGTGGCACCGCCCAACATCTCTTGGGCACGTGAGGATAGCGGAAGCTCTGTCCCAGGGCACGAGCCTCTCCCCACCGAAAGGCAGAGTGGCATCTCATCTTTACGAGAACGTCACAACCCTTTCACAAGGAAGGCACTCTGCGCTACCATGAGGACGATCGCGGGAGAGGCGAGGTTATTAGCTGCAATGCAGAACGAACAACGAATCCAGACCACACCAACAAGTGCAGCGCACTTCCTTCCGGCAACGGTCCACGCCATTGTCAATCCGGTCGCCGGGAGTGGGCGTCCAGCACGCATCTGGCCATCCATCCGCCGGCGCCTTGAAAATCTCGGACTTCGTGTCGACGAACTTCATACCGCTGAGCCCGGCAGCGCGACCCACCTTGCTCGCCAGCTCGTCCAGAGCGGAGCACGCGAACTCCTCGTCGTCGGCGGTGATGGAACACTGAACGAAGTCGTGAACGGTTGTCTCGACCAGGACGGTCGTCCGCTAGGACCAGTCACGTTAACCATTGTCCCCTGCGGAACTGGTCGAGACTTCCCTCGGTTGTTTGGCATTACTCGCCCAGAACAGGCAGTCGACCTCTTGCGCTGGGGAGAGCCATGCCGCGTCGATGTGGGCTTTCTGCAATTTCGCGACCCTGCTGGTCTGCCGCGCACTCGTTTCTTTGTGAACATGGCTGACATTGGCCTCGGTGCGGAGACAGCTGCCTGGGTGACTCACTCGACGAAACAGCTCGGCGGGTTTCTCGCCTACCTTATCGGAGCGACGCGGACAATCCTGCGCCACCGCGCCACCACACTCTCTATCACCGTCGATGACCGCCCTGTGTTTGAAGGTCCGGCACTCATGGTTGCGATTGCCAACGGCCGCTTCCACGCCGGAGGTATGCGGATTGCTCCGATGGCCTCGGTCACCGACGCACAACTTGAGGTATTCGTGCTCCGTAACGTCTCGCGCCTGGTACTCCTTGGCTCCTTGCTGCCGGCGGTCTACCGCGGGTCGCACGTAGGACATCCTGCTGTCGAACATTGGAGTGGACACACAATCCGAGTCAGGGCAGCCAACCCGATTCGCGTTGAGATGGACGGTGAGCCGGTGGGAACAACCGATATCGAAGCACGCGCCGTGCCACGCGCCCTCACGCTTCGTGTCCCCCAGGGTACCTGCCCACCACGCAGTTGACCGTCGCTCCTCGTTTCTGCCACAATCCAACAGTGTGGGTCTTGCGTCCCACGACTTTTGCTGAAGTACTAAGGAGAACGAGTAGCGCAATGACAACAGAACAGCGAATCATTAATCAGGCGGAGGCACTCGCCGAAGCGTTACGGATTCTTGCCGAGGAGCCAGAAACTGGCACGTTCACGATCTATGGCGAACCGTCGACTACCCAGCTCCGTTGGTTCGTGGAGGGGCTCCGCCGTGAGCTCGAGCGGCGAGGACATGAGTACCATCCCACGCCAATCCCTGACATTCGCCTAGTACTCAGCGTGTTCCCCCATGACCGCCCTGTCCGCTATCGTCGCAAAGCTCAGGCCACATTCGTCGTCGGGATTACAGAATTCCCGGAGCGGCCGCAGGACATTCTCACAGCCTGTTACCCGTATCTCCTCTATGCACTTGCTAATCTCGTTCTCATCTTGATGCCAGGTGACCATGGGCCGGAAGCACATTTCGTCACGCTCGAGCGCGGTCATTACGGCATCCCGTACCAGCCTGGTGCAGACGACCAGTTCTTTGCGACGATCTACGAGCGCCTCCACCCGCTCGCGGCATCCCGACTGGTCATTAATAATGTGTTCCGCACCGATCTTGAGCCGGAACTCTGGAATGGCGATGAGATCACCCAGCAGATCTCGCGGGCCGGAAAGCGTCTGGAAGCGATGAATCTGTTGCCTGCTCCCTTCCCGGTGCACGAGCTGCTGAGCGAAGAGGACCTACGACACGTCAAGCGTCTCTACGGGCTTGGCGGACTGAGCTACGGCAACCTAAGCGCTCGCAAGGACCGTCACCGCTTCTGGATGAGTGCGAGCGGCGTCAACAAGGCACAGTTGGAAGTGATTGGCCGCGACATCCTGATGGTCAGTGGCTTCGATCCATCCATTCCCGCGATTATTTTGAGCGTACCACCCAATGTCGAGCCACGCCGCGTTTCCGTGGATGCCATCGAACATTGGATGATCTACCAGCAGCATCCAGAGATCGGCGCGATCGTCCATGTCCACGCCTGGATGGAGGGAATTCGCTCAACCGAGATTAACTATCCCTGCGGCACATTGGAACTGGCGCTTGCCGTGTCGAACACACTGGCACAAGAACCGGATCCCACCCGTGCGGTCATCGGCTTGAAGAACCATGGGGTGACGATTACCGGCCGCAGCATGGACGAGATTCTGGAGCGGATCGAGGGAAAGCTTATCCCTCAAGTTCCCATGTCTTGAGACAAAAGTCGCTACAGTTGACAGCCGCGGCCTGTATTCCTACAGGCCGCGGTTTCCCTTCTGCACATTCAGATCCTTGTCCCCTCGGGAAACTCGAACACCGCTTTGATGACCCCACTCGCACCCTTCGCCGTCACAGCAGCCAGCGCTGCACGGTAGTCGGAGAGTGCAAAGCGGTGCGTCACCAGCCAGCCAAGTTCCACGCGCCGCTCTCCCATAAGCCGCACCGCATGTGCCACACAGGAGGTGGAAATCCCGTCTAACTCTGCCTCTCCATAGGCCATCGAGCCCCGGATCTCCACTTCCCGCAGCCAGACCGGTGTCCAGTCTACACCTCGCGGATCGCTAGCCAACCCGACCAACACAACCCGGCCGCCAGCCCGTGTGACCGCCAGCGCATCATGGACAGACCGTCCCGAGCCGACACAATCAAACACCTGGTCAACCCCACCCTGCATCAACCAGCGGCCAAATCGGGCGCGCAGGACTCGCGCTCCAGTCAAGCGAGACAGCTCGCGATACAGCGCTGGACCCGAACGACCCAGGAGCACGACATCCGCACCCAGCCGTTCCGCCGCCTGTGCTTGAAAGGGATACCGCGCCGTGACAAGCACCCGTGTCCGCGAACCAATTGCCCGCAACGCTGCAATGGTCAAAAGTCCGATGATGCCGGCTCCAAGCACTAGGACGGTGGAGTCGTTAGCTGGGCGGTTCTGGAGCACCGCGTGTAACGCCACCGCGAACGGTTCGGCCAGCACCCCTTCCTCATCGCTCACATGATCGGGGATGGGAATTACCTGCGACCGATGTGCCACAAAGCTCGCGCTCCACCCGCCGCCAGTATCCCGGCAGAAGCCGATCATGATTCCCGGAGAAACTGTCCCATCACGAAAGCGAAGGCAGCGGTTCGGCATGCCACGCGCACACTCTGGGCACGGCTCGCGAAAGCCACGAGCCACACAGGCCAGCAGCGGATTTACGGTGACGCGTTGGCCGATGCTCAGCCCCTCCACCCCAGCTCCCAGCTCCACAATACGGCCAACGGTCTCGTGCCCCAAGGTAAAGGGAAAGGACACCAGCGGTGAGGTCGTTGGGCTGGCGTGGAGTGTGATGAGGCCCACATCACTACCACAAATGCCGCTGTAGCGCGTCGCAATGCGCACCCATTCGGGGGTCGGTAGCCTTGGTTCAGGAACGTCTCGGCACTGGAGAAGACCCAGCCCATTCCAGAAGACTTCAGGACGCCAACGTCCAATGACCTTGGCAAGGACATAGCGCGGTACGCTCTCCACAATCTGCAAGGCGAGCATACATCCCTCCTGTTACGCGCCGGCACCCCCAGAGACAATCCGGCCTGGTAAGGCTCCAGTGTGGACACCGTCTCGCAGCACCTGGACGCCATTGACCCACACGTGTCGGATCCCAGTGGGCAGCTGATGGGGATCCTCGAAGGTTGCTTGATCAGCCACTGTCACCGGATCGAAAACAACAAGATCAGCAAAGAAGCCCGACCGCACCTGACCACGGTCACGTAGGCCGAGCCGAGCAGCGACGGCTGACGTCATTTTTCGAATCGCCTCTTCTAGTGTCAGATCTTGGTTTTCTCGCACAGCGCGAGCAAGCACCCGGGGGTACGTCCCATAGGCACGCGGGTGCACCGGTCCCTCGACCCGTGCCCAGGCCGGATCAAGACCACCAGCGTCCGTTGCCACCTTCACCCAGGGCTGCCTAAGGGCCAACCGCACGTTCGCTTCATCCATGACAAAGTAGAGGGTAAAGATATTGCGCCGCTCGGTGAGCAGAAGATCGATCGCTGTATCGATCCAGTCTTGGCCCCGCTCAGCCGCAATCTCCGAGAGACGCTTCCCGACATACCGTTGGAGCTCCGGATGCCGCATCCCAATCGGCATAATCCCCTCCGGCCCAGCCTCGAGACCAAGCGCTTCCCAGTTGCCTGATGGATGGTTCACTTCTTGCCGGATACGGGCCCGTATCAGCGGATCGCGAAGATTCTCGTAGAATCGACCCTCGGCTGCCACCCATGGCGGCAAGACGGAGGCCAGCCCGGTACCTGCCGCCGTGTAGGGATAGACATTGGCGGTGATGTCGATGCCTTCGCACCGAGCCTGCTCGATCCGGGTAATAACGCTCGGGAACTTCCACCAATTTCGTCTTCCGAGAGCCTTTAAGTGGTAAATCTCGACCGGGATCTCAACCTGTCGGCCGATCGCGATCGCCTCCTCAAGCGCCTCAAGGAGGCGCTCTGCCTCCGAACGCAGATGCGTGATGTACAGACCTCCCGAGCGCCGCACCTCGCGGCAGATCTCCACCAGTTCCTCCGTTGTGGTATAGGCATCAGGCGGATAAATCAGTGCGTAGGCTACCCCGAATGCACCGTCTTGCATCGCTTCGGCCACGAGACGACGCATTGTTACGAGCTCGTCGGGTGTTGCAGGAGTCGGGTCGTAGCCCTTCACAAATTCACGCAGTGTCCCGCCGGCCAGAAACGCCCCAATATTCGGCGAAACGCCCCGCTCAACCATCGCCTCGAGCCAGTCGCGAAAACGACGCCACTGGCGCGCCCGCTCCTCCCATTCCGGGAGCAGCCGAGGGAAGTAGGCACGGGGGATCGGCTCGCGAATTCGTCCCCCAAACGGCGCAGGCGTCCACCCCTCCCCCATGATCTCCGTGGTCACCCCCTGCGCAATCTTGGAGACGGACCGCCCGTCGATCATGAGTGGATAGATCGAATGACTCTGGATGTCAATAAACCCTGGGCAGACAACGCACCCAGTTGCATCCACACACTCCCGGGCATTCTCCGGTCGGATCTGGTGCGGCGGTGCCACAGTAATGATCCGGTCGCCACGCACCGCAACGTCACCGTAGAACCATGGATTCCCCGTCCCATCAACGATCCGACCATTACGAATAAGAAGATCGATCTGCATGGCTCAATGTCCTCTCAGCCGCTCTGCCTTACCGGTATCGTAGCGCAGTACTCGCCACAAGGCGGGTCAGTGAGCATGTCATACACCCACCATGCATCACTGGAACCGGCATTCCCCTCAGGCGAATCCGAACCATCTTTCACAGGGCTCAATTCAGCATCGCCCCTTGACACACCTGCATACTGTCGCAAACGGTAGCATCTCATCGTTCCGCAATCTCGTTCCTAGCCTTTCGAGACTGCCATCTGGCCAATGACGTCAGCTCTGCGGTACATGCCAGGCACGTTCCCGCAGTGCCGGATCAGGAGTCAACGGTACAGAGGAGACACATCGCCTGTTGGCACCAGCGTGCCCGCACTGGTGGTAGCAGAGTAATGGGCGAAGGAGTTTCATCGTGTCAGTCCGGCAACGACAGGGTGCCAGATCTTGCAGAAGCGCGAGCCGAGGAGAAGAGAGCAACACAACAGGTGCGTCCGGACCTGGCGCGACAACTGTGACCGCAATGCACCGGATGGGACTCCTGGATAACTGAGCAGCTATGCTCTATCCCTTGCATGGATCTGTATTACCATGAGTACACAAGTATCTGGATTATAGCCACGAATATAGCCAACGTAATACATCAGTACTGGTATTTCCAGTTACCTATCCTCACCGTATCTCTCCGATGACACGCGTCTTCGGTGAGTCGACGGAAGGAAGACACGAATGGCAACAGGAAGGAAGCCCGGGTTTCACGAGTGCATGCGGGCCGAGTAGTGCCACCAAGAGGGCGATGAAGATCGCCAAGGTGACAGGAGAGTAGACCTCCACGAGGCTGAAGCAGTGCGCCGGAGAGGAGAGAATGGAAGCGAGATGCATCCAGAAGATACTCGTGACAAATGACATTTTCGTGCACCGTATGATAATCATGGTTCCAACGTCATTTATATATTTAGCATACCTTACCCTGAATATGGACTTCACCACTGATGATCACCAGCGTCTTCCATGGTTCTGGGCTCCCCCATCGGTTCTCTTCCGGCCTTGCTCGGTTCTTTCCTTGCACGGATACTATCGGTGATGATTCGCTCGGGATAGGAACGGGCAACACTAAGGAGGGAACGGCGACCAACTATGCCAGAGCGTGTGCAATTGACTCGGCGATCGTGGTTGCGCTTATGCTTGGGCACACCGATCATCAGTGCTCTTCTGGCCTGTTCACAACGTCAGCAGGAGAAGACTCCCACGACCGAAACAGCCACAGAGACGAAAAAGACACCAAGTATTGTGTCAAGCACCCAGCTTTCGTTGCCCGACTATATTGATCGCTCTCTCCTCGAAAAAGAGCTCTTCGTGTTTAACTGGGGCGACTATATCGACCCGGAAGTGATTACTGACTTCGAACGCCTGACTGGTGTGAAAGTGACGATCGATACCTATGAGACAAACGAGCAGGCTATTGCCAAGCTGCAGCAAGGAGGACTCTCGTACGACATTGTTGTGCCAACTGACTACGCAGTTCAGATACTCATCGGCCTTGGGCTTCTCGAACCTTTGGACCACTCAATTGTGCGCTCGATTGAGCATATCGATCCCAATAACTTGAACGGTCCATATGACCCGGGCAATCGGTACAGTGTCCCCTATTTCTGGGGAACGTCAGGCTACGCCTATGACACGGCTGTCCTTGGGGATGGGTTGGACAGCTGGGGAGCACTCTTCAATCCACCAGAGGCCGCTCGCGGGAAAGTCGTTATGCACGGCTATTACCGCGAGACGATCGCCGCTGCACTCCTCTGGCTTGGCTACCCCCTGAATGAGACGAGTGATGAGGCACTCGCTCGTGCACTTGAAGTGCTCAAAGCACAAAAACCATACGTTTTAACCTACACCAGTGAGAATAATGCCCAGTTGCTGATCGCTGGTGAAGCGGTCATCGCCCACTGTTGGACTGGCCAAGCGATCTTGGCAAAGCGCGAGCGCCCCACTATTCGCTACGTGATTCCGAAAGAAGGCTGCGCTGTCTGGCAAGATAACCTCTGTGTGGTCAAAGGCGCTCCACACCGTTATGCAGCCATGGTATTCGTCGACTTCCTGTGCTGGCCCGAAATCGCAGCACGGAATGCCCACTTCGTTGGCTACGCCAGCCCCAACCGGACAGCGCGTGAGCGTGGTCTGCTCGATCCTGATCTCGTCCATGACCCGGCAATCTACTTGGATGACGAGACTTGGCAGCGCCTCCAGTGGTTTCGGGATTTGGGTCCGGATTACGTGAAGTATGACCGTATTTGGACAGAACTACGAGCTGGCTAATCTAATAAAGAAGGAACGTGTCCGGCAGCATCACACGCCGCCCGGCGGCCTCGCTGTGCTCGCGTGCTGCCTGAACCTGAAATCCCCGTTGCCCACACGTTCTTGCCAGTGCAAGCACCTGTGCTGTGGAGTCGCAGAGGGTCAACGTATCTACCCTTTCGACGACTCCCCTCACCTCCTCCTGCCACAGGACAACCGGCAGGAGGTTTCTTTCCATTTGTTCATTCCTCCCAAAGACAATACCGGTCACGTCGACAGGTGTCAAAGCTCGCGACAGTTATCTTGAAATTTGTCATGACTTACCGGATATCCAGGAAGGGCAGACGCATTGAAGGTTGAGAGCGAACCACCGTTGCGCCACAGCGTCCCCTTTGACCGAACACAGGACCGGCCAAGACCACACAGCAGAGGAGCGCCTCCAGGCCCCTCAGAAACCTTCGACCCAACATGGATCCGACTAAGATCACCACGAAGACCGGTCCCTTCTCAGGAACGGCCCCGCAGAAACGCGCCGTTTCGATTCTCGCGCATCAACTTTGCTGTCAACGCCCCTGCCACCAGACCTCGTATTGCGCATGGGCCGCCTCCGTTAGAAAGTAGATGCGGTATATCGCTACCAGTCGCAAGCTGCTCTCGAGCGAACACCTCTTCTGGTGCACTCTCTCGTGCATGAGCGCACACAGCCTCAGCCAGCTGACACAGCCCACTGACCCCACCATCGTTGTCAGCAAACATGACATCAACCGGCAAGATCAGGCGTTCCTCGCAAGCGATCGGCACGTTCACGGCGAAGGGGAAGAGATCGGTTTGCGTGGAGAAGTTCGGTGTCACGCCCCGAACCCAAAGCGCCAGTTCAAGCTCTTTGACGCGAGGAAAATCGCGGATACAGCCATCAATTATCACTCCAAGGCTATTTTCGGCTTTTGAAGTATGTCAGCATCATTTCACCAAAAACGCCACTGCAAGATGCTCCCGCGCATCCACCACGACAATGTCGCCAGGCGGCACCTTGGAGAGAACGCGGCGATGCAACTCTCGTTCCACGTAGTCATACGTTGCCTGATCGTGTGCGTGGCCCCGCTTCGGCCTGAACCGGAGTGTCAGCGCTGGCCTGACGATTGTTACTCCGGGGTTGAAGCTCACCAGACCCCGTAAGTGCGAATCACGGGTCCCTACCAGAGAGAGCAGGGCTCGCGGCGGCGCTCCCCACCCCTGCACTCAGTGCCCACCAAAAAACACGGGACGACCGCTTGATAACTGGAGTCTCGCAGTTGAGGAATCATCGTGATCCCTCCCTCAACCCTCGGCCTCGTTAACCTAAAGAACCACTGATCTTCCTCGGCCAACTATTGCCGCGCACGTTCAGGTAACTGTGCTTCCTGGCCTACCTCAGGCCGCGAGGTGCCGATCAGTGACGGTCAGATCAGTCAGACCAACAATGTAGCAATTCATGCGACGGCATCCCCAGCGGTGGAAACGCCACAGCGGCAACAAACACAGAAACCTGCACTTCTCATCGCTTCCGAGCGCTAGTTCGTTCTGTCTAACGCAGCAAGAGAAAGATCGACTGTGCCTGTTGTGGCGATCCCAGCTCATCTCGTTAGCCTGGCCACCATACGGCTACGCCCATAGCACACAGTTCGCTCACCGTACCGATGCAGACCGCAGCGAAAAGACCGCACCGCTGACAATGGAGAGGAACCGGCCGTCCTACGCACACAGAACACAGACAGCCAACGCGCACCACTTTGCCCACTCCACGATTCTCACTCCGAAGCGTCAGGCTTCAGGCGCGTGAGCAGCGGTTGTGCAGTAGACTCCATGCAGTGCCCGCGCCTCTTCCACAAGCGTGCTGCAGTCGTCTCCCGCAGTACTCACATACCCCCATCAGGAGACCACTATCTTGTCAGGGTTCGAACCTCACGGCGACAAAGTACCCGATCGCTCTCTCACCCTTCAGAGTTCACGACGCTTTGCACCGCAGGGATAGGCCACCTCGCTCTTCTGTGCCGAAGGGGATCGCCTCCACCCGTCTAGGCTAACGTGCTTCACCTAGGGATAGGGACCTCAGGCAACCAACCTTCGGAAGCACGCTGCGCTAGTGCCGCCCGGGGAACTCTGCCTCATTCTGTGATTCGCCGAGCCCGTTGTTGTGGTCCAGACCATCACTCCGTCGAGGAATAGCAAGAGGAGAGCAATAGGCGCCATGAACATCCTCAGACCTTTACCCAGCTGCCTACACTCTGCTGCTATACCACGGTTGGATCATCGTACTCTTAGCGATGACGACCAACTGAGCGACGATCAGGTGCCTCTTGGTGGATGCCTATTTTCCCTCGATATTCCCCAACAGTACCTCTCCACTCCTGTCTACCGAATCACATCTAGCACTGTGAGGAGCCCCCCTTGCTCTCCATCTCAGTATCTTTCAAGGCTCGACGCGTTATGCGGTAAGTCTTGTCTTCGACTTCGATCGTGAATTTGTTTTGCAAAAATCACTTCTCATCTTCTCGTCAGCGTTCGCTTCGCTACCATGAATTCCGAGGTTCCACTTCTCCGGCCCCCGGTCGGCCACGTACAGTTGAGTTTGAGACACGGTAGTCTTTCGGGAGGAGCTGGTGAACATTTCATCTCGTACCCGCGCCATTCGACGGACACTTGCGGTCGTCCTTGTCCTCAACCTTATGGTCTCGGTCGCAAAACTCGTCGTCGGTGCGCTGACTGGCAGTCTTTCAATTCTCGCCGACGGGTTGAACTCACTATTAGATGCCTCTGCTAATGTCGTCGGATTGATCGGGATGGCGGTCGCCTCGCGACCGCCTGATCCAGAACACCCCTACGGTCACCGGCGCTTCGAAGCACTCACCGCGCTCGTCATCGCTGGTGCGATGGGACTGCTCGTCGTTCAGATCCTTCAGGAGGCCTGGCGTCGCTTCCAGATCAGTGCGTATCCAGAGGTGACCGCTCTTTCCTTTGCTGTCATGGTTGTCACACTGGGGGTCAACATCGGCGTGAGTACCTGGGAGCGTCGGCGCGGGCGCGAGCTACGGAGCCCTATCCTGAGTGCCGACGCCAAGCATACCGCTGCCGATGCACTCGTATCGATCGCCGTGATCGGTGGGCTCATTGCCGTGTACCTTGGCTATCCGATCGTTGATCCACTGCTTGCGGCCGGTATCGCCGGTGTCATCGGCTGGGGGGCGTGGACGATCATTCGCGATGCCGCACTTACTCTCTCCGATTCCGCTGCTGTGCCGGTCGATGTGATCGAGCAGGCCGTGCGCAACGTGTCTGGTGTCCAAGGTGTCCACAATATCCGCACCCGCGGCGGTGATGGACTCGTCTGGGTCGACCTGCATATCCAGGTAGACCCGGAGCTCAGCGTACGAGCCGCGCACGACATCGCGAGTGCTGTCGCTCGCGCCGTCGAGACCGCGGTAGGGCAACCTGCCGATGTCACCGTGCACGTCGAGCCTGCGCTCCCCGAGCATCTGCACGTTACGCGAGGCTACCGCATCTGGACGGAGTAGGCCGTGACAGCGTTCCGATGCTGAGCGGATGGTCAACCCTCACAGCTCACCAGCTGCTGCGATCTCCCCAAAGGCAGCGAGTAATGGCCTCACCAGCGCCTGAGCGCCGACGTCGGCCTTTGTCACCGCTAGCACGTGATGCCTGGATAGGCGGATTCCTGCTCAACAACAGATGCAACCTCCGGTCCGGCTCCTCCACACCTCCCGAGAACAACGAGCTCCTCTGATGGATAGCACCCCATGCGTCGGAGCGAAAGGGACAAACCAAGCTCCGAGGCTCAAGAACGCAACGACCGAAGGAACAACCATCGGACACGATGCGGAACCACCTCGCTCCGACTGCCCTCTTCTCATGGTATCCTCAAAGTACAGGGGTCAAAATCGGGTGCGGAACTCGCGGCTCGCTAGCGGGTTTTTCAGCGAAAGGAGCATTGCCATGCCGCGTCTGC
Organism: uncultured Thermomicrobium sp.; assembly: GCA_938028665.1. GTDB lineage: Bacteria > Chloroflexota > Chloroflexia > Thermomicrobiales > Thermomicrobiaceae > Thermomicrobium. Next base: position 12,805 of record CALIMB010000105.1, read on the forward strand.
AGGTCTTGATTTGGTTTCTACTCCCACTCTTTGCCTTGTTCGCCTTACTCACCTTCGCTGGTTGGGTCAGTGGAGCAGTCGGTGCCGTGCTCTTCGTAGCACTGGCAGCACTGATCGTGATCTTGGCTGTCGTCGCTGCCCGTCAGCGCGCGACAGGTTAAGCAATGGGCCAGGAGGCTTCTTATGCTCGACGTCGTCACAGCACTCCTGGCCCTGCTTATCTTTCTTATCGGACCACATTGGCTGCTCGACTGCATCCGCCAGGCGGAACTCAGTGATGCGACCGGCGAGAGCCCAAACGGGCTCACCTGGACACTTGCGGCTGTCCTCGGTGCCTATCTCATTGGCCTCGCCTTCCTTGTTCTCCTGATCACAGCAGTTCGACAAACAGCCATGACCTGACCTGTGCAAACTACACGATAAGTCCAAGCGCATGGCGCAAGAAGTAGACGGCGAAGGCAAGGCTCACGACGTAGAGCACTGGGTGTACCTCGCGGAATTTCCCACGAAAGACCTTGATGAGTGTGTAGGTAATGAACCCAGCTCCGATTCCATCAGTGATACTGTAGGCGAACGGCATCATGAGCATCGTTGCCGTGGCGGGCAGTCCGATCTCAAGATTCGCAAAGTCGATACCGCCAATCCGGACACGCGATTCCTTTGCCTCTGCCTCCGCCTCGGCCTCGCTCAGCACACCCATCATCATCCAGCCCACAATGATCAGTGCTGGCGCCGTTGCCTGTGCCGGGACAATCCCGACCACCGGCCAGAACGGCATCGACAAGAGAAAGAGGATTCCCGTCACGACCGAGACCAAGCCGCTCCGCCCACCAACGCTAATACCTGCTGCTGATTCGATATAGGTCGTCGCGGACGAGGCGCTGCAGGCACCCCCCATCACTGCCCCCAAGGAGTCGACAAGAAGGGCCCGTTGCGCCTGCGGAAATTCGCCTCGCTCATCCAGGTAGCCAGCTCGCCGCCCTACCCCAATTAAGGTGCCCATCGTGTCAAAAAAGTCAGCCAGCATGATCGAGAAGACCACAAGGATTGCGGTCAGGACACCCAGCTTGGCAAAGAAGCCGAAGCTGAAATCCCCGATCCGGCTGAAGTCCGGTAGAGCAATCCACTGGCTGGGGAGCTGGGCAACGCCAGGCGGAAAGGCTTCCGTTCCCGTCACCGCACGCACGATGATCGCCACAGCTGTGGTGAGCAGGATGCCCCAGAGCAAGGCACCACGGATTCCTCGTGCCAGCAACAAGAGCGTAATGAGTAAGCCGACACCTGTCACAAAGACGGGGACGCCACGGAGATCTCCCAAGCGGACAAGCGTCGCCGGATCGGCCACGATGATCCCACCGTTCACCAAGCCGATAAAGAGGATGAAGAGACCAATGCCAACCGAGATTGCCTGCTTCAGCTCCAGCGGAATTGCTTGCATCACGTAGCGTCGGATGCCAAGCAATACAAGTATTGTGATGACGATCCCTTCTGCGACGATAACACCCATCGCCTCCGCGGCAGTAAGACCCATCGCGCCCATCAGCTGGAAAGCAACGACCGCATTCAGTCCCATCCCTGGCGCCATCGCAAAGGCGCGGTTCGTTACCAGCCCCATCGCGATCGTCATCACCCCCGCAACGAGTGCCGTGGCAGTTGTCACTGCCGAAATCGGCAATTTATCCGGCACATCAGGGGTACTAAGGATTTGCGGATTGACAAAGATAATATAGGCCATCACGATGAAGGTGGTCACACCTCCCAGGATTTCTGTCCGTACGTTCGTGCCGAGCTCGCGGAGATGGAAAAAGCGCTCAAGCCAGCTCTCACGAACTGCAGTACCGGTCCCAATCGCCCCCTCACCGCTCACTTGCCACCTCCTCCGAGAGCCTATCCACACAGCGCGAACTCTACCGAGGCAGTGCAAAACCGGCAAGGAGTAACCAGATCCGGCAATACAGTGTTCCGTCTAGCAGACGGTGACTTCCTCAGCAGTAACCTGCTGCTCAGGACGAACGCACCGCTTCTCTCACCTACCTTCACCAATCGCACACTCACGTCTCACAACTCATTCCCTGGATACTCTATTTGGAGTAGGGGATTGGTATGGAAGCACCAACGCGGGACACATGCCTGGATCCAGAGATCGAGCACGTGATCACTCGTCGATCTGGTAGCCCATCACCTGCGATATACCGTGGGAAAGCGCTCTACGCCTCCTGGCAGTTTACTGAAACAGTGCAGGGAACTACGCACGCCCCTGTACCTCTCTGCTCCTCCTTAGACATGAGTAACATAGAAAACCTCGTCAAGGCAGATAGCAGTGCGTCATCTCATTGAAGATTTCTTACAGATGAAGATATGCAACACTATTCAATGGATCTCCCCACTGAACCATTTCGCCTCTCAACAGGTATGGTTAAGATTTGGGAGACCGTCACGCCCCGTCTCTTCTTCGGCGGAAGGGCATACGCACTCCACCTCCCAGAACAGCTGCTCCTGGTTCGGCAAACCATGCTCTGCACGCTGCCCTTTGTCTGTTCACTCTGACACCGACCGCCTGAGCGCGCGGTCAATCGAGGACCTGCTCACAGATCATGAGAGTCTGTTGGCCAAGACTGCTTCTGCCCCTTGTCCGAAAACCACTAGTTGAGTCGATACCCTCATCGCTCATCCACCTTCCAAAAAGTGGCAGGGGGTGACCAGGATGCAGGGCACAGTGAGGCACTGGGTAAGCCCGACCGTTCCACAGAGCTTCGCCTCTGGCTCCTGCGACGATGACGCAAACCATCCGCTGCAGGGTGTCCCTTTCTCAGCTATCCTTGCGCCGAACATCATCGCGATCCTCACTGCATGTGAACGAAGGTCCGTGTGCAGTGATGCGGGGAGGATTGCCGCGATGGGCGAAGCAGCTCACGAAAGCGACGGAGAAGGGCAGCCAATCGCGTCGGCACACGCCGCGATTATCGCGGAAGATGTCTCACGCATCTTTGGCCCACTGCGAGCCGTTGATCGGATCTCTCTGGTCATTCCGCGCGGCGTGATTTATGGGTTACTTGGCCCAAGCGGCTCAGGGAAGACAACTTTTCTGCGGTTGGTCGTCGGTGCACTCAGACCAAGCGAAGGGCGCCTCCTTGTCTTTGGTCACGCAATGCCGGATCGGCGTGTCGCCGCACGCATCGGCTATATGCCGCAGGCGCCAGCACTTTATCCCGACCTTACTCTCCGCGAGAATCTCCGCTTCTTCGGTGCCGTCTATCAGGTTGGCCGCCGTGAACTCGAGCAACGTATCGAAGAGTTGGCGACGCAGCTTGACTTGTTCGCCTGGCTCGACCACCAGCTCTACCGATTTTCCACCGGAATGCTCCAGCGTGCCTCGTTGGCCGTCGCTCTCCTTCATCAACCAGACCTTCTTGTGCTCGACGAGCCAACTGTCGGTCTTGATCCACTTTTACGACGGGCTCTTTGGCAGCGTTTCCGCTCCCTCGCCGCACGAGGAACGACACTCCTCATCTCCACGCACATCATGGACGAGGCTGACCGTTGTGATCTTCTTGGTATTGTGCGTGATGGCCGGCTCCTGGCCAGCGAGACGCCGGCTGCGCTGCGCATGCTGACTGGTCAGACAACGCTCGAAGACGCCTTCCTCACCTTGGCTGGTCAGCCCCTCCTTCCCCTGGAGCCGGCCCGATGAGTTGGCAGCGCGTGCTTGCCATCACTACCCGGATCATCCGCCAGATCCGGCGTGACCGACGTACACTGGCACTCATCTTCCTTGCCCCCATCGTCATCCTTTCCCTCCTTGGGTATGTCTACCGTGGCACCTCCCGTACGCTGACCCTCGCTCTCAGCGCCCCCGACAACCCGGTCGTCACCGCATTGGCGCACGAACTCACCACTCTCTCAATCCAGCTTGAGCGTGTCCCAGCCGAGCAGGCCATCGAGCGCGTCCGTACTGGGCGAGCCGCTGGTGCCATCCTCCTCGAACCAGCCGCCCCCACGGCCATACGGCTCGTGCTCGATGGCTCGCAGCCTGGTCGAGCCCGCCAGATCAGTGCAATCGTCAGCCAAGCCGCACTGCGCACCGCGTTGCAGCAGGTTGTTCCCCCAGAAAGCCAGCCATCTCTCACTCTCGAGTATGTCACTGGCAGTCCAGAGTTCGATGAACTCGATACCTTTGCACCGGTCTTTGTGGGCTTCTTCGCATTCTTCTTCGTGTTTCTGCTCACGTCGGTCTCGTTTCTGCGAGAGCGCCTGCAAGGAAGTATTGAACGCCTTATCGTCTCCCCACTCGACCGAACGGAGATCGTGCTTGGATACATGCTTGGTTTCGCCTTTTACGCGCTTCTGCAGTCCATCCTCATGGTCCTCTTCACTGTGTACGTGCTCCGCATCCACACGGCTGGCTCCCTTTGGCTGGTTATCCTCTTCACTGTCATCTTGACCCTTGGTGCAGTGAACCTGGGCATTTTTCTCTCGACCTTTGCCCGGACGGAACTCCAAGTTGTCCAGTTCATTCCTCTGGTCATCTCGCTCCAAGGACTCCTGTCGGGAATCATCTGGCCAGTGGAGAGCTTGCCCCGGCCACTGCGCTGGATCGCGCAACTTCTCCCCTTAACCTGGGCCAATGAAGCACTGCGGGCGATCATGTTGCGCGGGCAAGGACTTGACGAGCTCATCCCCCACCTCATTGTGCTTGTGAGCTTCGCTGCACTCATGCTCGTCTTGGCCATGACGACACTCCGTCGGGAGGTCGCTTGACCGATGGGAGATCCTGTACCAACCGTTCGCTTAGCACTTGGTTCGCAGCACCCTGCCAAACGGACTGCAGTCGAACGTGTGGTCCAATACTTCTGGCCACGGTGGGAGCTTGTCTGCCTCCCGGTCCCTAGTGGCGTGCGCTCACAACCGTTGAGCGACGACGAGACGGTTGTTGGTGCGCTCACGCGAGCTCGAGGTGCGCGACTTGAGGTAGACGCGGACATCGGGATCGGTCTAGAGTCAGGAGTCGCTCCAGGTCCACTTGGACGGTGGTACGTCGTGAGCTGGGCTGTTGTGGTGGATCGAGACGAGCGCATCGGCATCGGCGGCGCGGAACGCTTCCCGCTCCCGGAGCAGGTTATCCAACACGTACTGGCTGGACTCGACCTGGCGACAGCTATGACCCAGGTCTTCGGCCCATTGAATCAGGAAGCTGGCGCCGTGGCGATACTCACTCGTGGGCGGCGAGACCGGAGGGAGCTCTTCGCAGCCGCGCTGCTGCAGGCGCTCTGTGATCTGGAGCGACAGCGCAGCGGCTCGCTTCACGTCATCCGCTCCAGGGCCGCTCCCGGTGGCAAGTGATCGGCGAGTTCCTGCACGACGCGATCCACATCACTTTCCGGTGGCAATCGCAGGACGAGCTGGACCGTTTGCATCATCGGCCGGGCAGTGAACGCCCGTGCATCGCGCATCAACATCGCCGCATGAGAGACCAGCACAACGACCACGACGAGCGTGAAACCGAACACCGGCGCAGCATCGTTTAGGGCGCTCGCTAAGGGAACTAAACCGAAAAGCCAGGAGATCATTTGATACACCACAAAGCCAGCCGTGCCCAGCAAGGCCAGGACACTCAGTCCCAGCGTCCCATAGAGATACACACGCCGGCTGAGGCTCATTCGTTCTGCCTCGGGTTGATGTAGAGTGCGCAACGCGACTTCCTGCCAGAGCGCCAACCACGCAGCCCCGCCGACGCTACTGAGTGACACGGCAAAAGCGAGCTCCCCGCGCCAGGTACCGAGTGTCGTGTTGGTCGCTGCTGCAACGAGCGTTCTCATTAAGAGTCCGACAAGTCCACCCGTCCCAAGGACAGCGAGCAGCAATCCCGCAAACGTCGAGAGGTAGAGGAGTAGGCGTGTCACCCCCAAGGCCCAATCGGGCCCCACGCGTGGATGAACGGCCAGTGCTTTCGCTTCACGCTGCATGATTCGTCGGTGATACCACCACACCAGCGCAAGCGGGATCGCCCAGGTCCATGGATTGAAAAGCTCGCGGAGACGCTGAAGTTCCTCCCCATCAGGGACACCAAGTATCCAACGCAAGATGGCATCGAGAAACGCCGCAATCGCGATCAAAAGACCTACCAGACCAGTGAAGACAGCCAGGCCAAGATACGTCCAGCGGACGAAGGAGCGCCGCTCCCGCTCCGCCGCGGGAAACGCGCCAGCCACCAAGCGGAGTGCCTCTCCCCAGTGCAGTCCCCAGGCCACCAAACCACCAAGTGAATATGCCGCGAAGGTCGCCAACGGAACACGCTCCGACCCGATCACTGCTGCTGGTGCAAGGAGCGCGTCGAGCGTCGTCTGCAGGAGGTTTGCGATGCCAACAACGAGCAGCGTTAGCCCTGTGGTTGCTACGCCGTAGCCGTAGAGACGTGGCAGCCAATCAGCCGGTCCTTCCAGCGACAGAGTACGGCGCTCCTCGCGTGCCACCCAGGCGTGCCCAAGCCAGAGAGCTCCCGTCACCAGAAACAGCGCAAGCTCCTCGAGCGCACGTGGGACACTGATCCGTGCTGGGTCTGCAACACCAAGCGCACCAAGCAGCACCAGCCGCAGGAGCTCCACCCCGCTGCTCAACCAGAAACCGAAGGTCACGAGGAGCACCAGCGTGAAAAACAGTGAACGGAGTGCCGAGCGACGCTCAGCCGGGTCGGCTACGATCCCACGCTGCAGTAGCCACCAGTGAACGGCCCAAATCGGGAAAGCAACGACGAGCAGTGCGACGCTCAGGCTCAACTGACGACGAAACGCTTCCGGATCACCGGCCGTCGCAGGCTGCGCCAGAAACTCCCAAACAGCAAAGAAAAGCGTCCGCAGGAGACGCACGGTACCGGTCGCCCAAACGGCGAGCGCGATTGCCGCCACGAGGTAGAGATACAGTCGCCTCGCGATCGCCACGGTACTGCTCCTCTCAAGGACTATGACCGGCTAGAGATAAAAGGCGAGTTCATCAACTTTCCAGGCTCCATCCTCCCGCACCAGGCTCAGTGTCCGCTGGTACCGGAAGGTACCGCCACCAACACTGGGGAACGGGAAACCGGGTTGGATGTCAGACGCCGTACGCTCGATCGTCAGAGTAGCGGTCACTCGACCATCGCGATGCTGAACACGGTCGATCCGTATCCGAGCCTCACGCAACGACTCGCTTGCCCCACGGAGCTCAGCTTCAAAGTCGTAGTAGGCTTCCAATCGCTCCCGCCGCTCGAGTTCCTGCCGTGCACGGGTCGAGAGCATGGTGCGAACACGCTCGGTGTCCCCGGCTCGCAGCGCATCAACGTAGACAACAATCGCTGCCTCAGGTGAATCAGGAGGATAGTGCGGTGGACCACGCCGCTCCACGAGTAGAACGACGAACGCCGTCACGAGGATGAGCGCAACGAGAAGAGCCCCAACCAGGGCGACGAATCGTGTCGGCTGTTGCATTCCGCGCCCCATTCTTCGTCTGCTCGCGTGGCCGATCAAACCACTGATCGATGGTAGCAGTGTAGTGAGTGGTTATCCACAGAACAAGATCACACATCATGCCATTCCTGTTCGTTGGGTGTCTCATAGACAACACGGACAAGCCGCACACGGTGCCCCTCCATCGAGCGCACCTCGAGTCGGAGCGGACCAAGTTGAACAATGTCCCCGACCAAAGGAAAGCGCCCTAAGCATTCAGTGATGACTCCTCCCACCGACTCGGCCTCAAACTCCGCCCCGAGCTCTTCTTCGTCCAGTTCAAGCCGGTCCAGGAGCTCATCCAGTGACACCCGCCCGTCCACCTCAAGCACACCCGGAGCGATCTCCCGCAGCGGTTCGTAGTCCGGGTCGAACTCGTCAGCGATTTCGCCGACAATCCGCTCCAGAAGATCTTCAAGCGTCACTAATCCCGCCACTCCCCCGAACTCATCCACGACGATCGCAATCTTGGTTCGCCGCAGCCGCAAGAGCCGCAGCGCCTGTCGTGCCGGCGTGTGTTCTGGGACAAAGACTGCGGGGCGCGCGAAGCGATGGCAGGGGAGTACCCTTGCTTCCGACTGCTGCCAGACCAACCGGAAGACATCCTTCACGTACAGAATGCCGCGGATATCATCGGGCGACTCTCCAACGACGGGAAGACGGGAAAGCCCCGTGCGAAAGAACTGCTCAACGGCCTGTTCCAACGGCATAACTGCCGACACAGTGACCATATCGACACGCGGTACCATGACCGTCCGGACGGTGATCTCACCGAATTCGAAGGCATCCTCAACGAGACGTGCCTCGTCTTGACTCACTGCACCCTCACGCGCCGCGACATCGAGCAGCGTCAGCAGCTCTTCGCGCGTCACGCTCGGCACCTGCCCGGGGTGCGCCACCCCAAGACCACGCAACACGATGGTCGTCACGCTAGAAAGGAGCCAGACAATCGGTGCCGTGATGCGCGCCAAGAAGACCAGTGGACGCGCACTCACGAGCGCCAGCCGTTCTGCATGTTGGACAGCCAGCGTTTTCGGCACGAGTTCCCCGAGCACGATGCTCACAAAAGAAAGACCAGCAGTGACGAAGATGAGCGCTAGCGCTGCGGCTTGTTGCTCGGTGAATGGCAGTTGCGTAAGAAGCTGTACGAGCGGTTCAGCCAGCGAAACGGCACCGACGGCCGATGTGAAAAAGGTGGCTAATGTGACACCAACTTGAATCGTCGATAGCAGACGCGATGGCTCCTCGAGCAAACGCAACACCGCGCGTGCCGCAGCATTGCCTTCCTCAGCCAGCGCCTGGAGATAAGCTCGTCGGACTGAGATGACCGCGATCTCGGCCGCTGCAAAATAGGCATTGACGGCCAGCAAGGCCACAATGACGAGGAGCTGACCGAGTAACGGCATCCGCCCCTCCTCTCCTGCTCCTGCTGCAGGAGCTGTAGCGCCCCAAGCCTACTTTAGCCCACGTCGGCCGAAGGCCACCCCGCCTCGGCGAGCGCCTGCTCCAAGAGCTCCCGCAACGACCGGTCAGTTACCTCGTCGAGCGCCCCTAGAATAAACGAGTCGATGATCAAGTCTGGTTGGCGCTCACGATACTCGAGTGCCTGGAGCACAGTCTCAAGCTTGTCCAGTTGGCGAACGAAACGCGCTTCCGGTGTCAGAGCTGCTTCATATTCTTCCCAGGCTTCGATCAGACGCTCACCAACTGGCCCTGGGAGCCATGCGGCAAGCTGGTGGAGAGCGGCCCGTTCGGCAGCCGTCTTGCGTGCTTCGGCTTCAGGATCGTAAACTGGCCGCTGGCGGAAGAGGCGTGCCGGCTCCACACCGGCCTGCAGTGCCGCATCGAAGGGAGTCCGATCACCAGCGATCGCCTCAGCCGCGTCGTGCACAAGTGCCAGGAGCATTGCCCGGGTCGCATCCAGGTCTGAACGTTCCTGTGTTAGCACCCAAGCCATCATGGTGAGCCGGAAGCTGTGATCAGCTACCGACTCCGGCTCGTGTACCCCGCGGTCGATCCAGCCCTGCCGACGTAGTGTCTTTAGGCGGCCGATCATGCGAACAAAGCGCAGCAATCCTGACGCCTCGGCCACCTCCAGCCTCCTCAAACTCGATCGTCATACGCACCTTCTAAATAACGCAGGACATCAATCTCCTCGATCTCTTCGCTGACGTCTTTGGGCTTCACTGGCCTGACTTCAAAAGGGGTCCCCGTCCTCATGATGTCACTCAGCTGCAACGCCATGACCTGTGAAATGACAGAAACACGAAAAGCTTGAGAGAAAGACTTGTGACTCGTGCGGCTGCTCTGGCGTCGCTCCCCATTCAAGCGCGACCAAATCGCAAGGTCGCTTGGGTCAAGTTCCGTCTCAATCCACAGTCCCAGCGAGCAAAACGCGTCGCATCCCTTCCCACGCAGCCATTGGTCGTCCTTGTACTGAAGGGCCCGATGACTCACCTCGTTCCTACCGGTGTCCTCAAGGAGATATCTCAGCACCCTCGACTCCGGCACGCGCTGTGCTTGTCGACCGACAACAAGGCAAAGCGCTGCCTCGTCATCGGACCGGTTCTTAGGAGGCAAGAGCATTATTCCTCCGTGACCAAGGAGTGTACTTGGCGGCTTGAGAGACAAGACCAGCTCATCGGAGATCTTCCGTATCGGATCATTCTCCGTTCCCTGCGCAGCGCAGTGTAACCCAACAGCCACACTCCTGCTTGGTTGTTCCATCGATGGCACCAAGCAGAACGACTCAACGAGCCCCAATGTACACCTGCGGCGTGGATGCTCGATGAACCAGTCCTCTTCCACTTCGTAAGCGATCCCCTCTTCAACGGCAACCGATCTCGGAACGCCGTCGGCCAGAATCCGCGCCAGTTGCACACTATCCTCCTGCTCCCCCGGCACCAATGTGCTCGCCAAGACCTTCGAGCAGTGTCGATCCTCACAGCAGCAACACCTGCTGAAGCTGCTCGTCACGCCCTGCAATTGTCAACTCATCACCGAGGCGCAGGCGCTCGCCACGATGAGGGTTCATGATGACTTGGTCGCCGCGACGCAAAAACAGCGGCGTGACGCC
>CALIMB010000106.1 GCA_938028665.1 uncultured Thermomicrobium sp.
GTGAACATTGTCAACGGAATTCAAGTCTTGTATGAGATCTGGCCGCACCGCTGGATCTGAGCCAGGGCGCGCGGCATTGCCTCCATTGTCGGCAGGGTTGGTTGAGGAACGGAGCCGAGAAGATGCGATATGTAAGACTGATCCTGTTCCTATTGGTTGTGCTGGTTGTGCTAGCAATCCCACTCTCACTAGTGTTGGCACGCTCTTATTTCCTGGCCCCGATCGCTCAACCGGTTAAAGCACAGCCGATCCAGTTCCCACACCAAGTCCACGTACAGGCTATTGGAATGGACTGTACGTATTGCCACCGCAACGTGACGACCTCGGCGCACGCAACTCTTCCTGCTCTCGAGCTCTGCATGCAGTGCCATAAGATTATCCCTGCGCAGGGACGCCCCGAACTCGAAAAGCTTGTTGCTGCCTTCCAACAAAACCAGCCCATCCTTTGGAACAAGGTACACCAACTTCCTGACCACTCCCACTTCGTCCATTCGGTCCATCTCAGCTTTGGCTTCCAATGTTCGACCTGCCACGGCGAGGTCGGCGCCATGGGGAAGCCAGGTGTCAAACAGGTGCGTGATCTCCGCATGGGTGACTGCATCACCTGTCACCAGCAAAATGGAGCACGGACTGACTGCTCAGTGTGTCATTACTAGTTCGATAGAGGCTGTCTCGATGTGAGGAGGCAGACGTTGGAGAAGAGCATGCGGCGACGAGATTTCCTAAAGGTCGCAGCGACCTCCGCGACAGGCGCCGTCCTTTTCGCTGGTTGTGGGCGCATCGGGGACGGCGTGCCAGAAACGGAATTCAAGATCGCACAACCAGTCTATACCCCCAACGATTGGGCATTTGGTCGTGATGCCTGGTTCGCCACCGCGGCACCCCCAGATCAGGGTGGCTACGGCCTCATCGTCCGTGTGTTTGAGGGGCGGGCCAAAAAGGTGGATGGGAACCCTTACTTCCCTGGAGTCCTCGGAAAGAGCGACGCACGCGTCCAGGCGCTTGTTCAAGAGCTCTACCACCCGGACCGGCTGGCTGGGCCGCTCCGGGCCGCTACGCGCGGAACTGGTCAGTTCCAGTCCATCAGCTGGGACAGCGCAGTGCAGGAGGTCGCCCAGATTCTCCGCGAGGCCGGAGGCGAGCGCGCAGTCCTCATGACAGGTCGGCCGAGCAGCTCACTGGCAGCAATCATTGCGGCATTCCAGCGTGCAACAGGTATACGGCATGTCATGTGGGAACCCGACGAACTCGTCATCCTCCGTACGGCGGTGCGCCGACTCTTTGGCGTCAGCATGCTGCCGATTCCGGATCTGGCGAATGCTGCATTCCTCTTGAATTTCGGCGCTGAATTCCTTCACGGCTGGATTGCGCCCGTCCAACTCGCGCGGGCGTACGGGGAGTTTCGGCAGGGACGCCGAGGTCAACGGGGTCTTTACTACCATGTTGGACCCCGTCTCTCCGCAACTGCGGCCAACGCTGACCGGTGGTTCCCGATCGTGCCAGGTAGTGAAGGGCTTATCGCTCTCGCCATAGCCAACATTCTCCTCACTGAGGGGACGGTGCCACGGGATCGGTTCGCCCCCTACTTGGTCGCACTCGGCCTGGACGAGGCACGGTTGACCAACGAATACAGCCCTGAACGAGTTGCCACCATGAGTGGGCTCACCGCAGAGCAGATCCGCGAGCTGGCGCACGCAGCGCTCAAACACCAGCCGGCTGTTGTGATCGCCGGAACGCAGACTGCGGCTACCACGAATGGGCTCTTTAACGTCGTGGCTACTTTGGGGCTCAACCTCCTCTTTAACTCAGTAAACCAGCCCGGCGGGCTGCTCCTGAATCCCGAGCCGCCGTTGCCCGAGCTGCGGATTGCGGACAAAGCCACCCTGACGCAACAACAGTGGGCCAGGCTTTTCGAGGAGATCCAGTCAGGAGCGATTCGTACTGTTCTCATCTACCGAACAAACCCAGTCTACGCCCTTTCACCAGCGACCGGCGCAACTGAAGCTCTGCGCGCCGCCCAGCATGTGGTGAGCTTCTCCCCCTTCCTGGATGAAACGACGCAGCTGGCAGATCTTGTCCTGCCCGACCAAGCCTGGTTGGAGCAGTGGGGACTTGAGGTTCCCGACCCAGGCCCCGGCTTCGCCACAGTCGCCATCCGACAACCAGTCGTTCAACCATTCGTTGATGCCCGTGCCTTTGGTGACACCTTGATCCAGGTCGCGACGCAGCTCGGACAGCCACTCCCCTGGGCCTCCCAAGAAGAGGCAACGAAAACGCTCGCGCTCCAGCTCCGTCGCCTCGGTAGAGGTAGTGTCCAGGCAGCAGACGACAAGCAATTTCTCGTCACACTCCAAGCCCACGGCGGATGGTGGGACGAGCAATCGCGCGGCTCGGGCAGTGTGCCAAGCGCTCCCATCGTACAACCAAGAGAACCTTCGTTCGCAGGGGACGGTTCCCAGTTTCCCTATGTGCTTGTTCCCTATCCGCTCCCTTCCATCAACTACGGAGAGCTGGCACATTTGCCATGGCTTCAGGCGTTACCCGAACCGATTAGTACAAACGTCTGGCAGACGTGGGTGGAGGTCGCGCAACAGACAGCCGACGAGCTCGGCCTTTCGACCGGCGACGTTGTGCGCCTCGTTACCACGCAGGGAACGGTCGAGCTTCCTGTGTACGTCAATCCG
>CALIMB010000107.1 GCA_938028665.1 uncultured Thermomicrobium sp.
TTGCCGACCATCCGCACCGCAGGTGCGATCCATCTCGTCCCCACAGGACGGGCCCACAGGACCGGCGTGATGCATCGTGCCCCTCCACGGGGTGGGGCGCCTCCTCTAGGGGCGCCATTGATGGCGCCTGCACCTCGCGCAGGAACGCACTGGACGATGCCCACATCTGATGTTGGCGGCACCCTTGCTGGCATGCGCGTCTTCCAGGGCCTGGTGGGTGCGACGCATCGCGTGGTGAGCGTCTGGGGTCACTCGGCGGCTGCGATGCATTGTATGGCAGGCGTGTCAATGGCGTCCCCACAGGACGGGTACGATGCATGGCGCGCCTCCACGGGGTGGGGCAGTTCGTCTTGGACCACTCTGCCTGGTGCCTGCTATCTTGTCGGGACGCCATTCATGGCGCCCGCATTTCGGGTAGGGGCGGCATTGCTGGCGCTCGTTTAGGTGCACTTTGTTGTGCCCGCAGCCGCATTGCGGCTGCCTCCTGCTGGTGACCCACGTGGTTGCTGGCGTGTTGCCTTGTAGTCTGCGGAGCTGGCCCTGCCCTTTTGGGGTTACTGGATACCGGCCGGCGCTGTGGCCAGCCCGCGGCGACGGCTGGTCCGGCCACGGCGGCGCACGCCGTCTGTCCTCAGCTGTGCTGCTGGGCGCAGCACCGAGCGCCCTGTGGCCCCGGTGCGCTCCCAGCGGGCAGCGCTCGGATCTACCCGACGAGAGCTGGGTTGCGGCTGGTGGTTGGACCTCAGGCCAGAGGGCAGGACGAAGTGTGCCCGGACCGGGTGTGCACTGGTGCCACTCGGTATGGGCATCAGATTCATGACGGCTTCGCTCGGAGAGGGCTGTTCGCAGCGTAGGGGTACGACAGCTCTCCCTTGGGATACCCGCAAAGGTACTGCTCACGGTGTCTCTTCGCCTCAATCCAGAACGAGTTTCACGAGGAGAAGTGCCATCTTCTTATCAAATCATCCCTGTGCCTCAAGGAAGTCGCAGCTATGGGCACAACGTTGGCGCTACGAGGGTGCCGACTGTGTCAGGCAGCTAACCAGTGGCGGCGGTGCCGGGCTGGCGAGGAGGAACTCGCTCAGATATCTGGCGCGGCACCCCCACTCGAGGCCGTCGGCTGTCTGGGCCTGCAGCGGGGTACAATGCGCCTCGCCAGCCCGGCAAACCTATAAGAGTAGCTCCGGCAGCACGGTAATCCTGGGATACACTCGGCTTGCTCCCCATAGGCCGGACGACTCGTCTGTCTGCACCCCCTTCTGGTTTGGGTAATCGTTGGTGGGTCGGCTGGCCCAGAAAGAGGACCATTTGGTCGGGTGAAGTGGGCTATTCTTGCCCCGTGCAATTTGACGCAATCGCGGGTGCGTGTTATGCTGCGCGTGAGAAGGAGGAACGGGCGAGTTCGGCATCAGGACGCACAGAATCGGCGCAGGGCCAAGGGAAGGGAAGCCGAGCAAGGCCGATGCCGCAGCACCCGCCGTCGGAAAACAATCAGGAAGCGGCTGTTACTCCGACCACGTTCCGTTTCGGATGGTGTCCCGAACCGGGGAATGAGGAGCTCATTCCAAACGGGAGGAGGGCAGCCAACACTGGTTCCACAGCGACTGTTGAGAGCAATGGTGTCGGTGTTTCCGGTTCGCAGCGGTGCATACCTGAAAGCGTGTCAGTCGTCAGTCACCCCACGACCCGGGCTAGAGCGAGTGGTGCGGGAGAACCTTGGCTGACCCAGCGTGCACCGGGAGAGAGGAGTAGTGGGGCTGGTGTACGGACGCCGATCGAGCGGCCAGTGGGTGGTGATGCTGGGCGAGGGTCCGTCCAGCGCGCGGTGTCAGTGCCTGTTTCGCTCCTGTGGCCGCGTAAGGGATGGTTTCTGCATATCGGGGTCATCACCTGCGTCATTATAGTCACACTAGGGAACGGGTTCTGGCGGCGACCGCTACCGGTACACATGGCTGCCGGAACCGATCAGATCGCTGCAGTGTGGCACGATGTCACCAGCGTGCAAGGGCAGCCGGTTGGACTGGTTGGGGGTCTCAATGTAAGCGATCCTCGGCTTGGATACCTAGCGACCGGAGGTTTGGCAGTAAAACCGGATATCTTGGTGCTCGACACCTATGTGACGAGCGCAGGTGAGACGATCTATGACGTGGCCCGTGCGACGGGGCGGAGCGTGGAGACACTTCTGTGGGCGAACAACTTACTGGATCCGGGTGCGCCGCTGCCAGCCGGGCTGCAATTGCGTGTGCCGCCGGTTGACGGGATGCTGCACGTGGTGCGCGATGGTGACACGCTGGAGTCGATAGCTGCTCGCTACGGCGTGACACCGGAGATGATCACTGGGTACGAGCCGAATGGTGTGGAACGCAATACGGATCTTGTGCCGAACCGGCTTATCATGGTGCCTGGTGGCAAGATGCCGAGTCGGGATCGTGTGATCCTGTATACGGTGCAAGAGGGGGATACGCTGTGGAAGATCGCCCAACGCTTTGGGCTCAAAGTGCAGACGATTACCTGGGCGAACTCTCTGCCAGATCCGGAGCTCATCTATCCGGGTCAACAGTTGGCCATCCTGCCGACCGATGGCGTGATGGTCAAGGTCAAAGAGGGAGACACGATCGAATCGTTAGCTAAGTATTGGGGCGTGAAGCCGGAAGCTATCCGCGATTACCCGATGAACGGGATTGGGCCGAATGGAGTGCTCCGCGTGGGGCAGCTGGTGATGATTCCGGGTGGTGAGCCACCGCCGCCACCGCCCCCGCCGCCCCCACCGCCCGCACCGGCCTTGAGCAGTTCGCCAGCGCCGCGGCAAGCTCCGCGTGGGTCGTTCATCTGGCCAACGACCGGCGTGATCACGCAGTACTTCCACTCACGCCACAACGGCTGGGATATTGCCAACAATATGTATACGCCGATTGTTGCGGCCGACAGTGGTACGGTGATCTTTAGCGGCTGGAACAACTACGGACTCGGCTATGCTGTCGCCATTGACCACGGAAACGGCTTTGTGACCTGGTATGGGCATATGGCCGAGCCACCGCCGGTGCGGGTGGGGCAGTGGGTCAATCAGGGACAGTACATCGGGCCAATGGGGAGTACCGGCTATTCGACCGGACCGCACGTCCACTTCATCATCATGTACAACGGCGTCTACCAAGACCCGGCACTCTACCTTCGGTAGAGGCCGGTGGGAGGAAGGGCACGAGGATGATTCGACCACTCAACGCACTATTCGGGTTGTTTAGCCGTGATCTTGGCATCGATCTGGGCACGGCGAACACCTTGGTCTACGTGCGCGGAAAGGGAATTGTGATCTCTGAGCCGTCGGTGGTGGCTGTTGACAAGAAGACAAAGCGTGTGCTGGCGGTCGGTGTCGAAGCGAAGGCGATGGTCGGAAAGACGCCGGAGTCGATCGTCGCTGTCCGCCCACTGAAAGATGGAGTGATCGCCGACTTCGATACTGTTGAAGTGATGCTCCACTACTTTATCCGTAAGGTGCATGCGCAGCAGCTCCTGACCCCACACCCACGTGTTGTGATTGGGATCCCATCCGGGGTGACCGAGGTCGAAAAGCGGGCGGCGAAGGACGCTGCGCTCAGCGCCGGTGCACGCGAAGCCTACACGATTGAGGAACCAATGGCCGCCGCGATCGGTGCAGGATTGCCAATCAATGAGCCAGTCGGAAGCATGATCGTGGACATTGGAGGTGGGACGACCGAGGTGGCGGTCATCTCACTGGGAGGAATTGTCGTCAACCGATCAATCCGCGTGGCAGGAGACGAGATCGATGAGGCGATCGTGCAGTGGGCTCGACGCGACCATAACCTAATTATCGGCGAGCGGACAGCAGAGAATGCCAAGATCGCTGCTGGGTCAGCGTTCCCGCTTGAGGAAGAGCGGCGTGTCATCCTTCGCGGGCGTGATGTCCTAACTGGTCTGCCCAAGGCAGTGGAGGTGAGTTCGGTTGAGATCCGCGAGGCGATCTCCGGTCCGGTGCATCAGATCATTGAAGCCATTCGCTCGTGCGTGGAAGAGACACCGCCAGAGCTCCTGGCCGACATCATGGAACGCGGGATCGTTCTTGCCGGTGGTGGCGCACTCCTGATGGGGCTCGACAAGCGTCTCCAAGCTGAGCTTCGCATCCCAGTGTTCCTTGCTGATGATCCACTCACCTGCGTGGCGCGCGGCACCGGACGTGTTGCCGAGGCACTGCACCTGTACCAGCGCGCATTGCAGGGAACACAGCTGCGGCGGACACCAGCAACCTCGACGTCGACGATGTGAAGACAAGACCGGTGAGGAATGCCTGTCACGCTCCGGCGTGCTTCGCTACTCATCTTGACAGTCATCATGGTGCTCGCCGCTGTCGTCCTCCTCGACCGACAGCAATGGTTGACCACTGTCAAAGCTCCCCTGGTCGCTGTGGTCACTGAGGCACAACGACTGCTTGCTCCAGTGCTGGGGAGAGCATCGTTTCCGGCCTGGGCGAGCGACGAGGAACTCCGCCAAGAAGTCGAGCGATTACGCGTGGAACGTGACGCACTTCTGGCTGAAGTTGCTAAGCTCCGGCAGGCGCAGCAGGAGCTCGAACAGTTGCGTGTCCAACTCCGTTTCCAGCAAGAACATCCTGATCTCCAGCTCGTACCAGCACGCGTGATCGGATACGATCCGGAACAACCGCAGCGCGTCCTGATCATCGACCAAGGGGCAGATGCGGGAATCCGGATCGGCATGGCTGTACTAAACCCCAGCGTCATGGTGGGGATCGTCACGCGCGTGGAGAGTGATCGGGCGCAAGTGACGATGCTGACCGACCCATCCATCCAGCTCGGTGCTCGTCTTCTCGACTCCGGCGCGGAAGGGATTGTCTATGGGCGCGGCTGGCGCGAGACCGGAGCGCTCGAGTTTCGGCACTTACCACCTGATACGCCGGTCCGCCAGGGCGAACTGGTTGTGACCTCAGGACGGACAGCTGGCATCCCCCCGGGCCTCGTCATTGGGGTGGTGACGGGTGCCACCCGACAGATTGCCGAGGACGAGCTCCGCCTGACAGTACGACCACTCGTCGAGTTTCATTCGCTTGAGTCAGTGAGTGTTTTGATTGGTCAGGCGAGTCAGTAGATGGTTGGGATGGCCACGCGCTTGGCGATCGTCACCGGACGCATCGTCGCGTGGATGATGCGTCGTTCGGGGCTTGGCGGAGGAACGGCCTTGCCAGGTCTCGTCGCTCTGCGTCTTGCACCTGACCTGTTAACGAGGCTGGCAAGGGAGCTTCCCTCCGGTGCCATCGTCATCGCCGGAACGAATGGGAAGACGACGACTGCGCGTCTTGTGGCCGAATCGCTCCGTGCCGGTGGCGTGCAGGTCGTGCACAACCGTTCTGGCAGCAATCTGCCACGCGGTATTGCGGCGACGTTCCTGGAGGCCACAGACTGGTTAGGGCGTCTGGATGGTGATCTTGCTGTGCTCGAAGTCGACGAGTTTGCTCTTCCGACTGTCGTCAGGGCGGTGAAACCGCGTCTGCTTGTCCTTCTCAACCTCTTCCGAGATCAACTTGATCGGTATGGGGAGTTGGAGACGATTGCACGGACCTGGCGGAGGGCATTAGATGAACTCTCACCGGACGCTACTGTGGTTATCAATGCGGATGATCCAATCTTGGCAGAACTGACAGCCGACTTCCGAGAGCGTCGTTGGACGTTCGGGCTAGAGGATCCCGCAGTGGCGTTGCCAACGCTCCCGCACGCGGCTGATTGGCGACTCTGCCCACGCTGTGGAGCCGCGCTTGAGTATAGGTGCGTCTTTCTTGGGCACCTGGGACAGTATTGCTGTCCTGGGTGTGGCTTTACCCGACCGGCACTGACAGTGGCGGGGCAGAGAGTACGGCATGGGTCAGCTGGTCTTTTGCTCGATGTCCGCTGGGGTGACCGAACAGTCACGGTACGCAGCCAGCTGGCCGGTGTTTACAATGCGTATAACCTTCTGGCGGCAGTGAGTGCGGGATTTGCGCTTGGGCTTGAACCCGAACAGCTGGTTGCGACACTGGCTGAGGTTCCCGCTGCTTTTGGGCGGCAAGAACGTGTTTGGGTGGCAGGGCGCGAGCTGACATTACTTCTTGTCAAAAACCCGACCGGGTTTAACGAAGCTCTCCGGCTTTTGGAGTCAACGAGGAGAAAGTGCCCAGTTCTCATCATGATCAATGACCTCGAGGCAGATGGGCGTGACGTCTCCTGGCTATGGGATGTTGATGTCGAGGCGTTGCGACTGCTCTCGGTGCCGGTCAGCGTCGGTGGGATCCGCAGCGGGGAGATCGCCCTACGCCTCACCTATGCAGGGATCGAGCCACAGGGCCGCTATCCTGGAGTTGTGGAGGCTCTCGACCGCTGGCTCGCAACGTTGCCGCCAGACGGCTGTGGCTGGGTACTTGGAACCTACACGGCGATGTTGGAGCTGCGTCGGGAGCTCGCGCGGCGTGGCGTGGCCGTCGAGTTCTGGGCACAGTGACGGAGGTGCCTCGTGCGCTTGACCATTTGCTGGCTGTACGCACGCACGATGAATATCTACGGGGACCGTGGCAATATCTTGGCGCTGGTCGAGCGGTGTCGTCGCCGAGGAATCGAGGCGGAGGTGGTTGAACTTGGGGTTGGGGAACCGCTTGAACCAGGCCGCTGTGACCTTTTCTTCTGGGGTGGGGGACAGGACCGAGAGCAGGTGGCTGCAGCTCATGATCTTCAAGGTGCTAAGGGAGAAGTCTTACGAGCGGAAATTGAACGAGGAGTACCGCTCCTTGCGGTCTGTGGCGGGTACCAGCTGCTTGGGCAGTTCTACCGACCAGCGCATGAACCAGAGTTGCCCGGACTTGGCGTCTTTGATGCCTGGACGGTTGCGGGATCGCGACGGATGATCGGGAACGTCGTGGTGGATTCCCCCGACTTTGGCGAACTCGTTGGCTTTGAGAACCACAGCGGTCGCACCTTCCTTGGGCCGGGTGCTTGCCCGCTTGGTACGGTCCGGATCGGATATGGCAACAACGGCGAGGACAGGACGGAGGGATGCCGGTACCGCAACGCGATCGGTACCTATCTTCACGGGCCGGTGTTGCCAAAGAACCCGCAACTAGCCGATTATCTGATCGCCTGCGCACTCGCATTGCGGGGAAGGAGCGACCACCTGGAGCCGCTTGACGATGCACTCGCGTGGGTGGCGCATGAGGAAGCGGTGCAGCGTGCGCGCCGAGAACGGCAGGGACTTCGCCACTTCTGGCTGCTTACGAGACGGTGGAGTCGGCTTCCGTGACCTCACATGCGATCCACAGGACATCGCAGAGTGCGCGGAAACGGTCGATCCACTCGCGTGCTGCTTGATCACCGCGCTCGGCGCGCCAGCGCCGCTCTGGCAGCGCCCGCTGAAGCAGCTCGTAGACAATATTCTGGACACGCCAGGTATTGACGGGTTCGCTTAGATGTCCGGTAACGTGAGCCAAGCCCGTCAGGATATTCAAGAGCTCCAGGTCGTCCGGTTGTTGGCGCCACTCCTGGGCGAGTGATTCGAGTGCTTCCCGGAGCGCGTAGGCAAGTCCTGGCTGGTCGAGGGAGAGTCGCCAGGCTTCTGCCTCCTGGAAGAGTTGCTCCAGGAGTGCCACTGAGGGACGCGGCTCGGCCAGGATGTGGCGCAGTTCGGCGTTCACGGTCATCTCCGCGGCAATGAGGAAAGCACGTGGGATTGGTACCCCCAGGTCGGCGAGGAACCGCATCAAGGGCTGACTGTCCTCGTACAAGTGGCGATACAGCTCCTCAGCTTCCGCGAGGGTCGAGGTGAGGATGATGTCGAGGAGCTTGCGCTGCTCATCCTTGAAGAGTGATCGCAGTGAGAAGTCGGCCCGGCCGAAGGCACGGTCAAGTGCCCGGACTGTTTCCGGCAGATCTGCTCGCCCGAAGGGTTCGCTGAGAAGTTGGCGAACCAGCGCGTAGCGCTCTGGTGTCCCATCTGGCTCAACACCGCCGACAAGGTTGTGCTCGCCAAGGTGCAGAGCTGCAGTGACGAACTTCTGCTGTCGCCCGGTGAGTGTTGAGGTGACGCGGACGTGAGCAACAAACAAGTGTGCCCGTCCGGCGCGTTGGGCAATGCCTTCGAGGCGCTCGACTTCAAAACAACCGATCGAGGCGCGCTCGGGATAGTCCTCAAAGAGCGCACTCAGGGCATAGTGCGCGGCAACATTGGCAAATTCGACCCGTGCTGGTCGAACCAGACGTTCCCAGACGCCGCGGCCGTTGTGATACTGTGGGAGGTTACTTGGTGCACGCGCCAGGCGTTCGACGAACTCTTGTTCAAGTGGGGTGTGGAACAGCTCCTCGGCGATCTGGATGACACGAGCAGCAGACTGAAGGGCCTGGACGGTTTCCAGACCAGAGAGTTCGTCGAAGAACCAGGCATCACTACTGTACATACGCAAGGCATGTCGCTGCATTTCGAGCGCCTCAAGTACGGCGATCTGCTCTTCAGGCCGGAGTGCACGTGCCTGCCAGCGCTCAAGGAAGCGCTGGATGTTCTCTGGTGAACGATCGAGGATCACCTCAATGTAATCGTCGCGGGTCGCCCAAGGATCATGGAGGAGGGTACCGAGGTGTTGCTCGTAAAGCTGGGCAACCGTATCACGGAGCCAATCCAGCGTTTCACGCAGCGGTCCACGCCACTCCTGTGTCCATTCGGGGTGACTTCCTATCTTGCACCCGCAATTGCTCCGCCAGCGCTCGATGCCATGGGCGCAGCTCCAGGACGTCTGCTCGACGATCTGCGCTTCCCACGTTGGTGGGTGCTCGGCTAAGTACGCTCCATAGGTGACGACACGAGCGTCCTTTGCGGCGTGGATCGTGGCGATTGCAGCGGCGAGGGCCATATCCCCGAAGCGGTGGTGATGTCCATACGTTTCGCCGTCGGTCGCAATGTGAGCGAGCCGATCTGTCGTATCGCTCGCAGCAGCGAGCAAGCGAGCACCGAGCTGTCTCCCATCCCGTAAGAGATCACCGAAGGCGACGTCGCGGGCGATCGCATCGTCGTAGAAGAAGACAACAAGTTCGCGGTCTAACGGGAGTACGATGCGGTACGGTCGGGTGGTTTCGACGCGACCTCCCGAGACGTCCTGCCATCCTGTGAACCCAGGTGGGCGGACTGCTGCTGCCTGGTGTGGTGCTAGGATGACGAAGCGCAGGCCGAGATCAGCCACCAGCTCGAGGGATGGGAGATCAACCGCCGTTTCCGGCAGCCAGATACCTTCTGGCTGTCGGCCGAAGCGATACTCAAAATCACGGATGCCCCAGAGCAGCTCGGTACGCCGGTCGCGCTCATTGGCCAGCGGCAAAATGATGTGGTGGTAGGGATGGGCGAGAGCGGGGCCGTGCCCGTTGAAGCGTTCGCACCCCTCGCGGTCGGCATTGAGAATGGCTTGGTAGACATCGGGGGCTTCGCGTTCCAGCCACCAAAGGAGTGTTGGGCCGAAGTCGAAGCTGATCCAGGCATAGTTGTTCACAATCCGGACGATTCGACCGCGGGGGTCGAGGATTCGTGACCAGGCGTTAGGGCCATAGCACTCGGCGGTGATCCGCTCGTTCCAGTCGTGATACGGGTAGGCAGAATCCTCGAGCTCGACGATTTCAAGCCAAGGATTCTCTCGCGGTGGCTGATAGAAATGCCCATGGATACAGACATATCTCACGGCAGGCTCCGATCGTTCACGCACTCGAAGATGACGATGGCCAGTGGTGGCAGGGTTAGCACGAGCGAGTCGCGACGTCCGTGCCAGGGCACCGGAACCGTTTCGACACCGCCGAGGTTCCCCCAACCGCTGCCGCCATACTCGCGCGCGTCGCTGTTGAGTAGTTCGCGCCAAAAGCCTGGTCGCGGAGCTCCGACGCGGTAGTTCTGGCGCGGCACTGGGGTGAAGTTACAGACGACAAGGAGTTCCTCGCCGGGACGTCGACTTTTGCGGAGATAAACGAGTACGCTGTTCTCGGCGTCATTGCAGTCAATCCATTCAAAACCTTCAGGTGAGCAGTCGAGTTCGTACAGGGCTGGCTTCGTGCGGGCCAGCTTGTTCAAGTCGGCCAGCCAACGCCGAACTCCCTCGTGCGCTGCATCCTGGAGGAGATGCCAGTCAAGGCTTGTGTCATGGTTCCATTCGCGCCACTGTGCAAGTTCCGCCCCCATGAAGACAAGCTTCTTGCCGGGCAGCGTAAATTGGTAACCGTAGAGTAGCCGAAGATTGGCAAATTTTTGCCAGTCGTCACCTGGCATCTTTGCAAGTAAGGATCCTTTTCCGTGCACGACTTCGTCGTGCGAGAGTGGTAGGACAAAG
Organism: uncultured Thermomicrobium sp.; assembly: GCA_938028665.1. GTDB lineage: Bacteria > Chloroflexota > Chloroflexia > Thermomicrobiales > Thermomicrobiaceae > Thermomicrobium. Next base: position 10,349 of record CALIMB010000107.1, read on the forward strand.
TTCTCGTTAAAGGCGTAGAGCATGCGAAATGTCAACTCGTGGTGATGATATTTGCGGTAGATCGGATCATGGGCGAAGTAGCGCAAGGTATCGTGCATCCAACCCATGTCCCATTTGAGGCCGAAACCGAGGCCGCCAACGTAGGTTGGTCGCGAGACCATGGGCCAAGCGGTTGATTCTTCGGCGATCGTCTGGACGTCGGGGAAGTGTCGGTAGACCTCCTCATTCAAGCGGCGCAGGAAGGCGATCGCCTCCAAGTTCTCACGTCCCCCATATTCATTGGGGATCCATTCACCCGGGCCGCGTGAGTAATCAAGATAGAGCATGGAGGCAACAGCGTCGACGCGGAGTCCGTCAGCATGATAGCACTCGAGCCAGAACATGGCGCTAGAGAGCAAGAATGTCCGCACTTCGTTGCGCCCATAGTTGAAGATCGCCGTGTGCCAGTCGGGATGAAAACCTTTGCGTGGATCGGCATGCTCGTAGAGATGCGTCCCATCGAAGAAGACAAGACCGTGCTCATCGGTTGGGAAATGGGAGGGAACCCAGTCAAGGATGACCCCAATACCCTCCTGATGGAGAGCATCGATCAACGCCATGAAGTCCTGTGGCGTGCCGTAGCGTGTTGTTGGCGCGAAGTACCCCGTGATTTGATATCCCCATGAACCATAAAAGGGATGCTCCATCACTGGCAACAACTCGATGTGTGTGAAGCCCATGCGACGCACATGCTCCGCGAGGCGTGGAGCGACTTCCCGGTAGGTCAGCCAGCGGTTTTCCTCTTCGGGGATGCGCATCCATGACCCGAGATGCACCTCGTAGATCTGCAGTGGGGCGTCAAGTGCATTTGCCTGTTTACGTCGGCGCATCCAGTCGGCGTCATGCCACTCGTAGCCAAGGTCCCAGACGATCGACGCAGTTCCTGGTGGGCACTCGTGCCGGAATCCATAGGGATCAGCCTTAAACACCTGATACCCATGGTAGCGGGAGACGATGTGGTACTTATAGCGCGCACCTCTCCTGAGCCCTGGGATGAAGCCTTCCCAAATTCCGGAGCTGCCGCGTGGCACCAGCGGGTGCTTGCTGGGTGTCCAGGAATTGAAGTCGCCGACGACCGAAACACGCTCGGCATTGGGAGCCCAAACGGCAAAGAACACCCCTTCCTCGCCGTCAAGCACACAGGGATGTGCGCCCATTTTCTCGTAGGCTCGGAGCCAAGTCCCCTCGTTAAACAAGTAGACGTCGTGGTCTGTCAGGAGGGATCGATCGTGGCGCACTGGACCGATGTGCTGTCCCACCATCACCTCACACTCCCTTCCCCAACCGATCGTGCGATGGGCGAGTAGGGGCACTGGTGGCGTGTTGCTGACGTTCCTTTCGGACACGGTCGAGGATCTCGAGAAACTCCAAAACGAGCGGAGAGGCAGCGAAGTCGGCTCTGCCGTACCGCGCCAGGCGGCGCCAGTTCGGCTGCTCGAGGCCAGTGCCCGGTCGGTTCTGCGGCTGGCGCTCACCCCAGAGATCTTCAAGGTTTACCAGGACGACCGCGGCGTCACTGGAACCAAGGAAACGGAGCAGCGCGCCGATAACGTCGTTGAGCCCTGGCGTAGTGTGTACTTCGAGAAATCCTGCGCTCACAAGCCAAGCGACGACGGCATGCTGGATATCGTGTCCCCATTCGTCCCACAGTGCGGCAAATGGTGGCAGGTCATGCGTATCCAGACTGGCCACGCAAAGCCTCGGTGGGGTGGTGAAGGCACCATCACGCCGCTCAAATGGCAGCACCCACAGTCGGAGCAACCCTGTCCTTGCCATCGCTTGCCGCACAGCCTGTGGAACGGTACCAAGGTCTTCACCCGCGACAGCACATTTGGCTCGGTAACTCTCGATCGCCAGGACAGCATAGTACTCCGCAGCTGGATAGCGGACGTACACCCCTTCCCGTCCACTCGCCTGTGCGGGGACCCAGTATAAGCGGTGAAATCCCATGACATGATCGATGCGGAGAAGGCGTGCTGCACCAAGATGATGGGCGAAGACCGCGCGAACGTAGCGATACTCGTCCTCGCGGACGCGTTCAGGGTGGAGTGGCGGGAAGCCCCACACCTGTCCCTCGGCGAAGAACGGGTCGGGCGGTGCACCGGCACTTACACCCGTTGCGAAGAGGTGTGGCCAGCGCCAGACATCGAACCCCTCGGGATGAACACCGAGTGGGAGATCAAGATAGAGCGCGTCGTGGCCAACCGCGGTGATCTGCTGCGCTGCCAGCCATTGCGCTACCGCATAGGGCCATGCCGGTTCGCCAGGTCTCACCGCACTCCTCAGAAGTTCCGTACGGCGACTGGATGACCACCGGCTAGGACGGCCGAAGCGATCGACCGCAGCGCGGAAAGACGCGTACTCCATTAGGACTGGATGAGCATCCAACCACGTCTCGATCTCCTGTCGCAGGGCTGTCTGCTGGGCCAGTTGGTGACTTACGGCTGTGAGCGCAGCAAAGCGTTGCTGCCAGCTCGTTTGATAGTCCACTAGCCACGTCTCACTAGTCCCCGCTATCGTCGCGAGCTGGTACTCCATCGTGTCAACTGGGAGCGGAATGGCACGGAGATCGACAAAAAACTCGCTCCAGGCAAGCCGAGTGACTGGTGCATATGGGCTCGGGTCATAAGGGTCAGCGCCGAGGAAGGTGGGTAGGAGTGGCAGGGTTCCGACAAGCGCCCCACCGTGCTGGTGCGTCCATGCCACAAGTTCCTGCAGCTGGCGGTAGGTCGCTCCGTCGCGTGGCTCCTCATCCCAAGCGGCGTATAACGGGAGGAAGACGCCCCAAACAGAGTCAAGACCAACCTCTTCAGGGGAGCGTACAGTGGCCGGCCGTACCATCAAGAGCGTGCGGGTGATTCGACCATCTGGACAGGCGATTTCTACCTCGTGGTAGCCGATCGGCAGTTGATGGTGAAGTGAGAGCTCGGCCTGTATGCCGGTGAAGTGCAGGTCAGGCACCGGAGGTGTCATTGGCTGCGCAGTGACAAGTTTCTCGCTGGAGATGGCGAGCTGGAGCACATGGCCGTTCTCACTGCGGACAAGGAGTTCGAAGTGGCCGCGAGGTTCTATTGGTAGGAGGAGCCGGAGGCGTGGTGTTCCCCGTCCGTGCGTCCAGACGTGCACTGGCTCACAGCGCCGTTCCAGTCGGGCGTGCCACCGCTCTTTGAGCAGCGTCGGTGCTTCTTCAGGCGTACCGATCGGGATGCCGAAGGCGCGGAGCGTCGCAAGGAGTTGTTCCTCACCTGCGAGCTGCCGCTTTCCCGCGATGTCACGGTAGGCGAGTTGGAGACCGGCATCGCGAGCGAGGGCGCGGAGGGCAGCAAACCGGTTCACGCACTTTCCTCCCGCTCACGGAGCAGTTCGAGGATGCCGCGGAGAGGGATGGCAAGCCAACTTGGCCGATGTCCCAGCTCATAGCGGAGCTCGTAGATTGCCTTGTCCATCAAGTAGGCTTCGAGCAGTACGGCCAGTTGTCTTGGGTCGCTAGGGATCAGGGTTGTTGACTGTAAGCCCTCAAGATAACCCTGCAGGAAAACAGCGGCCACCCATCCGTACCAGAAGCGAAGCCACCTTTCTGCGCGTGCCGTGTCATGAAGGAGACCGCGCTGTGTCTGGTCGAACAGGGTTGCCGAGGCAGCATAGTGGAACGAGCGGAGCATGCCAGCAACGTCGCTCAGCGGTGAGCGTTTGAGCCGTCGCTCGCTGAGTGGACGAGCTGGCTCCCCCTCAAAGTCGATAATCACAAAATCGCGCCCGGTGTAGAGGACCTGCCCAAGATGATAGTCACCATGGCAGCGAATACGTTGGGCAGGCAGCAGTTGCTGCAGCAATCGCTGGTAGACCTGAACGATCTCGCGTTCGCGTTGGAGGACACTGTCAGCTTCGCGGCGGACATCCTCAGGAAGCTGGGGAAGCCGATCCCGCAAGAGGGCAAACGTCTGAACGAGCTGACTGCGCATTGCCTGGTAGAGCGAGCGTTGGTAGAGCATGGAGAACGGTTCTGGCGCGAACGCCGGATCGTCGGTAAGGCTCGCGAGTGCTCGGTGGAGTTCGGCGGTACGCTGGCCAAGGAGATGAGCGGATTCGACATACGTGTCGATTAACTCGTAGACGATCGACGGTGGAGAACTTGCCTCACGGGCTAGGAGGCTTGCAGCATCCACACCGAGAGAGGGTGGATCCTCGCTGTAGGCGAGGGCGCGTTCGAGGAACCCGGCCAGCATGTCCAGTGTGTACTGCCAGGCGTCACCCTCATTCGGGACATAGCCGAGGAGCACGGCTAGTGTCATTGCCTCGCCGCTTGCCGGGCGATACTCGAGACTACCGGCCAGAGGTGGGACATGTTGAAAACCGAGTCGCTCGCTGAGCGCTCGTTCCAGTTCGAGCTCTGGATTGGGGCCAGGCTCAATTCTGCGGTAGAGCTTGAGGAGGAACCGATCTGGGAAGAGCACAGAGGTGTTACTTTGTTCGGCGCGACCGAGTACCGGTTCAGGGAGCGGGGTACCTGGCTCAACCAGACGGCGGAAAGCGGTTGTCAGCTGTGCGACCACGGTGCCGTGCTCTCCCCGGAAACGCCGCCGGCGACTGATCTGCTCGACGAGATTGCGGCTGAATGAGGGATCAGCCAAGGCGTCGACCAGGAGAGCTGTCTCGTCAGGCAGCGCACGAGCCATGATGGCGTGCGGTGTGCGTTCCAGGAGCTCACGGGCGAGGTCTCCACGGGCAATAGCAAGCGGCAGGACATACACTTCCGGATCGCCCTCGGTGTACTCGACGGAGACAAGGAGGAGAGTTGCCGCTACCCCGTCGAGGGGAAGCGGAATCTGATCAGCGATTCGTACCTGCTTAATCCGCCGGGCCTTGCCGGCAAACCAGCGTCGTGCCCGCAGGTAGCGTGGGAGTTCATCCAAAAGTGCGCGCTGCGCTGTACTGAGATCGAGTGCTCCATCGTACTCCCGTGCCGGGATAACCGGGAGTTCGCTCGGTGTCACTGTAAGCACCTCCTCGCCGGGGCGCTGGCGCTCGAGGCTGAACCAGTAGAAGCTGTGCGGGCCAAGCATGACCCGGTACGGTTCTTCGCCGATGGGTGGGAACTCGATGCGACCGAAGAGTTCGATGGGGACCAGACCGCGATAGGGCGAGAGGTCAAGCTCAGCCCACTGGACAAAGCGGGAAAGATTCGCAATCACCAGGATCGTTTCCTGCTCGTAGCGGCGGACATAGGCCAAGACCTTTCGGTTATCGACTGGAATGAAGTCGAACGACCCACGTCCGAACGCCTTAAACTGCTTCCGGAGCGCGATGAGCCGCTTCATCCACCAGAGCAGCGAATGGGGATTTGCCTGCTGTGCCTCCACATTGACTGCCTCATAGTGGTACTCGGCATCGACGATCACCGGCAAGTAGAGGCGCTGGCGCGGTGCGGTAGAGAAGCCAGCGTTGCGGTCGGCGCTCCACTGCATCGGTGTACGCACGCCGTTACGGTCCCCCAGGTAGACATTGTCCCCCATGCCGATCTCGTCACCGTAGTAAATGACGGGAGTACCGGGGAGTGAGAAGAGCAGGCCGTTCATCAACTCGATACGGCGCCGGTTGTTCCCAAGGAGCGGAGCGAGCCGGCGACGGATGCCAAGGTTAATGCGGGCAACCGGATCACGAGCATAGACGCGATACATGTAGTCGCGCTCTTCGTCGGTGACCATCTCGAGCGTGAGCTCGTCGTGATTGCGCAGGAACAGGGCCCATTGCGCTGTCGCCGGGATGGGCGGAGTCTGGGACAGGATATCGACGATTGGGAAGCGGTCTTCCATGCGGATGGCCATAAAGAGACGTGGCATAAGGGGGAAGTGAAAGGCCATATGACACTCGTCACTTTGCCCGAAATACGCGACGGCGTCTTCAGGCCACTGGTTCGCTTCAGCCAGCAGCATACGATTGCGGTAACGACTATCAACGTACCGGCGCAGCTCTTTCAAGAACGCGTGGGTCTCGGGCAGGTTTTCGCAGTTTGTTCCCTCACGCTCATAGAGATACGGCACGGCATCAAGCCGCATTCCGTCAACACCCAGGCGCATCCAGAAGTCGACGACGCGCAGGATGGCACGGCGCACCGCTGGGTTCTCGTAGTTGAGGTCCGGTTGATGCGAATAGAAGCGATGCCAGTAGTAGGCTTTGGCGACCGGATCCCATGCCCAATTGGACGTCTCAAAGTCCTTGAAGATAATGCGGGCTTCTTTGTACTTTTCTGGCGTGTCGCTCCATACGTAAAAGTTACGCCAGACGCTCCCGGGTGCGGCGCGTCGTGCCCGTTGGAACCACGGATGCTGGTCAGACGTGTGGTTAAGAACAAGCTCAGTGATGACGCGGATACCACGCCGATGTGCTTCACGGATGAACTCTTTGACATCGCGTAGGGTGCCATAAGCCGGATGGACATCGGTATAGTCGGCGATATCGTATCCGTCGTCGCGGAGCGGTGAAGGGTAGAACGGCAAGAGCCAAATGGCGGTGACTCCAAGATCTTCGAGGTAGTCAAGTTTTTGGGTGAGTCCCGGGAAGTCACCGATCCCGTCACCGTTACTATCGTAAAAGGCGCGGACGTGGAGCTCATAAATGATGGCGTCCTTATACCACAGTGGATCGTCGAGAAGCTGCGGTGCCGGCGTGACTCGACGACGTTCGGCGATTCTGACCGCCATGGCCATCCCTCACTCGTAGTACTCAAAATCGTGTTCTGACCGAATCCGTGGACGGACAACGAAGATATGCGCCGGCAGGAGGTGTGGGTCAAGTTCGACGTAGTTTCGTGGCCCATGCCAGATATACCGCTCACCACTTAAAAGATCGTGCATCTGGTAGGGTATCTCTGGCGTGATCCCGAGGGCAGCCAGATCGAGCGTGACCCAGCCTGCATGCCGATGGTGTGGGTCGAGATTGACTATAGTCACAATCACATTCTGCCTGTCGTGACTTGTCTTGGAGTATGCGATGAGTTGGTCATTGTCAACCGGATGGAAGCGGAGTGTCCAGTCCTGCTGGAGTGCGGGGTTCTCCCGTCGGATGCGGTTGACGCGGGCAATGACCGGCGCGATCGAGTGTGGTGCGTCGAGTTTCCAATGCCGGATTTCGTACTTTTCTGAATCCAGGTACTCTTCGCTCCCGGGGGTGAGTGGCGTCGCTTCGCAGAGTTCGTAGGGTGGCCCGTAGATGCCGTAGCTTGCGCCAAGCGTGGCAGCCAAGATAAGGCGGATAAGGAAAGCTGGTCGGCCACCGGTCTGGAGGAACTCGGTGAGGATATCGGGAGTATTGGGCCACAGATTTGGGCGGAAGAACTCACGTACCTCAGTCTGGGTGAGTTCGGTAAAGTAAGCCTCGAGCTCGTTCTTTGTATTTCGCCAAGCGAAATAGGTGTACGATTGGCTGAAACCGAGCTTGGCCAGCTGATACATCACTTTGGGACGAGTGAACGCCTCAGAGAGAAAGATCACTTCCGGGTAGTTCTGTTTGACCGTGTCGATCAGCCATTCCCAAAAGATGAACGGTTTCGTGTGTGGGTTATCGACCCGGAAGATACGGACACCTTGCTCAATCCAGAAATAGACGATGCGGAGGAGTTCCAGCCATAACTCCCGCCAGGCGGGTGACTCGAAGTCGAAGGGGTAGATATCCTGATATTTCTTTGGCGGATTCTCTGCATACTGAATAGTGCCGTCCGGGCGCCGGCGGAACCACTCAGGATGCTCGCGGACGTACGGATGATCGGGCGAGCATTGGAAGGCAAGGTCGAGCGCAATCTCGATGCCGTAGTCGCGGGCACGAGCCACGAGGCGTCGAAACTCCTCCAGTGTGCCAAGCTGGGGATGTACGGCATCATGACCGCCTTCCTCACTGCCGATGGCCCACGGACTGCCAGGATCGTCTGGCCCAGCGACAAGACTATTGTTCTTCCCCTTGCGGTGGGTGCGGCCGATCGGATGGATGGGCGGGAGATAGAGGACGTCGAAGCCGAGCTCGGCGATATGCGGGAGCCATGCCTCGCAGTCCCGGAATGTTCCGTGCCGACCTGGTTCTGGGGAACAGGAGCGTGGGAACAGTTCGTACCACGTACTGAAGCGCGCCCGTTCACGATCGACGACAACGCGTAGGACGCGCGGATACTCGGCCAAAAAGGGGCGGGGACCGGCTCGTCGCATGCGTTCTGCCAGCTCTGGTGAGCGTGCAACTGCGATGGCGTCTGGTCCCTGCCGGAGAGAGGTCGCCGCTTGCTGCAGCCAGGTCGCATCGGCATCGCCTGCCTGTGCAGCGGCCGCCTCAACGAGTTCGGCGCCGATCAGAAGGTCAACAGTCACGTCCTGCCCCGCATCAAGCCGCTTCTTGAGGTCCCGCTGCCAAGTGGCGAAACGGTCGATCCAGGCGATAATCGTGTACTCCCAGATACCGAGCTCGGTCACGGAGAAACGTGCCTGCCAGCGGTCGTTGTTGAGAAAAGTCATTGGAACTTCGCTCCAGTCTTCCCTCCCCGGGCCGCGGTAGCGCAGGACGGCGGCGAGTTCGTCGTGCCCGTCGGCGAAAATGTCTGCCTCCACGACGAGCTCATCGCCAAGAATCCGTTTGACCGGAAACCGCCCACAGTCGAGTTCCGGCGTGACCCGTGCGATGACGACGCGTCGGCGCCCTTCGCTCGGCATTCCGGCGATTGCCTTGCCTGTCTGCGTTTCTGGTGTAGTCACTTGTTTCCTCCGCCTTCAGCAACTTGCGTTGCGCGTTCACTCTACTAAACGCGGTACCCTTGCTGCTGGTGCGTGGCCCTAACAGGGTCAGAGTCGAGTGAGGAGTAGACCGACCGATGCGGGTAGCAGTCATTTCTGATACACATGGAAACCTCCCGGCATTGGAGGCGGTGTTACAAGACATTGAACGACTGGTTCCGGACCTGGTGGTGATGGCCGGCGACTTCGCCTTTGGCGGGCCATGGCCGGGTGAGTGTCTTGATCTCATCCGCAGTCGGGAGATTCCGGCAGTCCGCGGCAACACGGATGAGTTCCTGGTGGAGGTCGCGACTGGCGGGGCACAGCCGGCACAGGTTGATGACCCGCGGTTGCGCCACCTGGACAATCCGGCCCTGGCCGAACGCTACCGGTGGTGCGCTGAGCGGCTCTCGCGCGGGCAAGTGGAGTACCTGGCGTCGCTGCCCCTGCGCTACGCAGTGCCAGCGCCGACCGGCGCGGTCCTTGTGGTGGTGCATGCCACGCCTTGGAGTGCGCACCCAGTGGTGCCACCAAGCGCGTCGCGCGAGCAGCTTGAGGAATTGCTGGAGCGCTCCGGTGGGGCAGCGCTTGCCTATGGGCACATCCACCTGCAAGTGCGTTGGCAGCTCGACGGGCGGCTGGTCGTTGCGGTTGGCAGTGTGGGGCTCCCGTTCGACGGTGATCAGCGGGCAGCCTACACGGTGCTGGAATGGAACGGCGAGCGATGGGACGTCACCTTCCGTCGCGTTGCCTATCCGGTTGAGCGGACGATCGAAGCGCTTCAGGTGAGCGGAATGCCGGGAGCGGAGTTGCAAGCGCGAGTGCTGGCCACTGCCCGACCGCCTGGAACGTGAGCGACAGCGTGGTACGATTGCCGGGACTGCAACCGAGTGGTCGGGGTGAAGTTTGGTGCGGCAGCTGGTGATCGCGACGCTGCTTGTTGTAGCCACTGTGCTTGAGGTCACAGCACTCCCGCGCGTGACCCCCTTTGGCCTCTTTCCGGATCTTGTGCTGGGTCTTGTCCTGGTAGCCAGTGCGCTGGAGGGATTCAACGCTGGTGCCGTTTGGGCGATAGCAGGGGGGATACTGCTCGATCTGTTCACAGCGAATCCGCTGGGTGCGCACGTGCTTGCGCTTATGCCGGCGGTGTTTGCTGGTTCGGCTGCCCGGCGTAGCATGTATCGGAGTGCGCTCTTCCCGCTCATGGGACTTGTAGGCGGACTCACGCTGGCATATCGTTTCCTCCTGACTCTTTTGCGCTGGCCGGGTTCGGCTGAGGCTTGGCTGGACGCGATGGTGACAGCGATCTTGGTCGGCCTTCTCAACGTCATCGCCGTGCCGGTCGTGTATGGAATCGTTGCGCTGCTGGGACGAACGGGGGTGCGGCGTGCGCACTAGAGTGTCCCGGCGTGGGCTTGATCTTCCTGCTCCCAAGTCGCTTGTGCCACCCGAGACACCAGACCCGGCACGCGACCAGCGTCTGACGCGGCGCGTGTTCCTGTTGCGCAGTGCCATGGTTCTCGGCTTTGGTGCCGTGCTGGCCAAGCTAGGCCTGATGCAGCTCCGGGAGCGGCCGCGCTACCAAGCAGCAGCCCAAGGCAGTATGGTGCGGTTCGAGCCGTTACGTGCTCCGCGGGGGCTGATTGTAGACCGTCATGGGGAAGTTCTGGCGCGCAACCGCAGGAGTTGGACTGTCTGGCTGGTTCCGGCGGATCTGCCGGATGACGAGGTTGAGCGGAAACGGATTCGTGACCAGTTGGTCGCTGCGCTGGGGCTCGACGAACTCCTGGTCGTAAACCGACCAGCGCTCCCGCCAGGGAACGAGCGGGCAGTGTTGGATGCGCTGGCTGAGGTGCTCAACGTACCAGGAGCTGAGGTGGCGGGGAAGGTCTTCTCGGCACCGAAAGACCAGCGCGTCGTCATTGTCCGGGAGAAGCTGCGACCTGAGAAGGTGGCTATGCTGCGCGAGGCCGCCAAGCGGCTGCCGGGCGTTCACGTCCTGAACCGCTTTGACTACCTGGCAATGGCGGCGGCTGGGAGTGCTGTGCCGGTGGTCTTGGCGGAAGATGTGCCGCGGGAGCTGGCCTTGACGCTCGCGGCCAATCCGACAGCGCTTCCTGGCATCCGCGTGACCGATGACACGCTGGTGCGTGAATATCCGGGTGGACCGGACTTCTCGCATATCCTTGGCTACGTGGGCCCAATCACGAAAGAGGAATACGAGGCAGCGGGTGGTGACAGTCCCGCCAACCCCTACCGACCAAATGACTCTGTTGGGCGTGGTGGGGTCGAGCAGGCGCTGGAGGAAGTGCTGCGGGGGCAACACGGAGGCCGCTGGGTGCAGGTCGATGCGCGGAACGCCGTGGTTGGTGAGGTTCCAGGACGCCGACGCGACCCGGTGCCTGGGCTGACGGTTGTCCTGACGATCGATGCCACCTTGCAGCGTGCTGTCACCCAAGCACTTGCTGAGGGGATCCGTGAGGCTGACCGTGCAGCACGCGAGAAAGGACGTGATCCGGTTGGCTCTGGTGTGGCAATCGTGCTTGACCCGCGCTCGGGAGAGCTTCTGGCGCTGGTTTCCCTTCCCACCTACGACAATGCGCGATTTGTGCGGGGCCTGACCCAGGCTGAGTACCAGGCGCTGCTCGATGATCCGTTCCACCCGCTGGTCAACTTTGCGATTAGTGGGGAGTTCCCACCAGGCTCGACCATCAAGCCGCTCCTGGCGTGTGCGGCGCTCCAGGAAGGGGTGATCACCACGCAGACCAGATATACCTGTCGGGGATCGATCCGGGTGCCAACCGTCTGGGATGAGCAAGGAGGCAATACGTACGTTTGCTGGTTGGCAACCGGACACGGTGAGGTCGAGGTACTTGATGGGATCGCGCAATCGTGCAACGTCTTCTTCTATAACGTTGGGGCACCGGGGCAAACGCCAGAAGGCGGAACCGAACCGCTTCACTACTACATCCCTGGCGATCCGCAAAAACACTATTTTGAGGGCCTGGGGATCGAGCGGATTGAGAAGTACTTGCGCGACGTGTTCGGTTTCGGGCAACTTACTGGGATTGAGCTTGCGGGTGAGGCTGATGGGCTGGTCCCGAACCCTCGTTGGCTCTTCCAGACGTTGCGAGAATACTGGTCGGTCGGGGATACTATAAACGTCTCCATCGGCCAGGGGCACCTGGCCTGTACACCGTTGCAGTTGGCCTGTGCGTTGGCCGCGATCGCCAATGGGGGGACGTATTATCGACCACGGATCGTCAAGGAACTGCGCGACGCGGCCGGTCACGTGGTTCGGCGATTTGAGCCGGAAGTGGTTCGGCGGTTAGCGATTGCTCCGGAGCATATCGAGACTGTCCGGCGCGGGATGCGCCGGACGGTCACGGACGGTACGGCGAAGGGGAAGTTTGTGCGGACAGGCAACGATATCCCGATTGCCGGGAAGACAGGTACCGCCGAGTATGGTGAGGCGGAGGGGGGACGCTACAAGAAATCGCACGCGTGGTTTACTGCCTTCGCACCCTACGACGACCCCGAGGTACTCGTCCTTGTCCTGATCCGCGATGGCGGGGAAGGGTCAACCTTCGCTGTACCCGTGGCTGATCGGATCCTAGCGACTCATTTTGGGCGCGCTGCGTGAGCGTGGGAGGTGAGAGGGGCAGCCATGTTGGGTGATCAACGAGCCGAAGCTGCGGTGCGGGTGCGCGGCACGCAAGACGGCGTACGGCTCTTACTCCCGCCAGCTCTACCGTTTGGCCCGGTCCTTGCCCAGGTCCGTGACCTTCTGGAGACACGTGCGGCATTCTTCCGCGGAGCCGCACTCACGCTCGATTTTACCGAGCGCGAGCCTGTGTTGGACGAAATCGTGGCGCTGCAGCAGGTGCTGGATGCGCGCGGGGTGCGCATTCAGGCAGTCAGCGCGGGGACGCCAGAGTACCGCGAACGATTAGCTCGTTGGGGATACCGCACGGAGGGGGCTGAGCCGGCACGGCGCCTACGCCTTATTGCTCCGGACAGCGAGGAGGAAGCGGATGGGAACGCGACCTATGTGCGACGGACACTCCGCTCGGGGATGTCGCTAGAAGCGGCCGGCCATCTTGTGCTCGTCGGCGACGTCAATCCGGGAGCGCTGGTCGTCGCTGGTGGCGATGTGCTGGTGTGGGGGGTGGTGCGCGGGACGGTCCATGCCGGGCGTACCGGAGACACTGGCGCGGTCATCGCAGCGTTGCGGCTGGCGCCGACGCAACTGCGCATCGCGAACGTTGTGGCACGAGCTCCCGATCAGGGTGCGCAGCATCTGGATGCGCCGGCTCTGGCGCGCGTGGCTGATGGGCAGATCATCATCGAACCGTGGCGAATGGAGCGACGCTAAGACATTCGTGCCAGCAGGAGGAGAGCGGTGGAGGAGCAACAGGATCGCAACGGTCGGGTTATTACCATCACCTCAGGGAAGGGCGGTGTTGGTAAGACGACGACGACCGCCAATGTAGGGGCGGCCCTGGCTGCACGGGGGAAGTCGGTCGTCCTCGTCGATGCCGATATCGGTCTCCGGAACCTGGATATTGTTCTTGGGTTGGAGAACCGGATCGTTTACGACATCGTTGACGTGGTTGAGGGACGATGCCGGTTACGCCAAGCGCTGATCCGTGACAAGCGACTGGCCACTCTGTCGCTGATTCCCGCTGCCCAGACACGAGACAAGGAAGCGGTCTCGCCGGAGCAAATGCGAGAGCTGTGTGCCGAGCTGCGTCAGCAGTTTGACTTCATCCTCATTGACTCGCCGGCTGGTATCGAGCGGGGCTTCCGGAACGCAATTGCGGGAGCCGACGAAGTGTTGGTCGTGACGAATCCGGAAGTTTCGGCGGTGCGCGATGCTGACCGGATTATTGGTTTGGTCGAGGCAGCTGAGCTCCCGCCACCGCGGCTGATTGTGAACCGGATCGATCCGGAGCTGGTGCAGCGCGGCGACATGCTCTCAGTTGACGATGTGCTGGAGATCCTTGCCATTCCGCTCATCGGCGTGGTGCCAGCGGACGAGTCGATTGTGACCGCCACCAACCGCGGCGAACCGGTGGCGCTCGATTCGCAGTCACGAGCTGGGCAAGCTTTCCGGGACATTGCCGCGCGGCTGCTCGGCGAAGATGTGCCGTTCCAGCCGCTTGAGCTCCCCAACGGGGTTTGGCGACGGATGCTGCGCGCGCTCGGCTTCGGTGGCCGAGCCTGAGGGGCGAGGAGGAATGGCCCATGGGTTGGTTGGACACGCTCTTCGGTCGCCAGTCGGGCGGAGCACTGCGGGGCAGCGCGCAGGTCGCGAAGCAACGTCTGGTGGAAGTGCTGGTCTACGACCACGTCAAGGTGACACCAGACGTCCTGGAGGCGATCCGTTCCGAGATGTGCCAAATCCTCTCACGCCACCTGGATATTGACGCAGATCGCATCGAGATCAGTATCGTGCGCGGTGAAGGTGGCGAACGGCTGATCGCCAACGTTCCGGTGCGACGAGCCGGCACAGGACGACGGTAAGCGCCTTGTTTGTTGAGTCCTATAACAATTGTCGACATCCGGTGATATCCTCCCGGTGATGCACAGGTCGGGTGGTGGAGGGGAGCACGCACGCATGGGACCAGTGCCGGTGATCGGGATCCATCACATTGGGATCGTCGTTGGAAACCTGGACGAGGCGATTGAGGATTATAAGAAGCTTGGCCTCGCCTTTGACGGAGTCAAGGATTTTCCCCACATGCGGATCGCGCTCTTTCACGGTGGAGAGAGCCACGTCGAGCTTATCGAACCAAAGGACCCGGAGTCGGACCTGGGACGCTTCCTGGCCAAGCGCGGCGGCCTTCATCATGTCGCGTATGCCGTCCGCGATATCCGCACAGCGCTGGCACAGCTGGAGACACAGGGGTTCCAGCTTCTTCACCGGGAACCGGTGATCGGGTTGCACGGCTTCCCGGTGGCCTTCATCCATCACCAGTCCTGCCATGGGGTGTTGACTGAGCTCGTGGAAGTGCCTGAAGACGGCAGCCACTGAGCAACTCGGCCGCGTGTCGCACCGCTGGTGCTTTCGTGCCGGCAAACGTCTCCGGCTCACAGTATTGTTTGCAGTGCCGAGACTTGTTGCGTGAGCGCAGAGCTCTCGTCAGCGAACGTCTCCGGCGCACTTTCTTGTTTGCAGTGGGTAATGTCTCTCGCTGCGCCGCAAAGTATGGGGAGGTCCTTGTTCCAGCAGCGATGGCTCACGCCGTGTCCTTTGCCCTCGGCGGCATGCGGACTGTTCTGGTCCAGCTTCCGTCAGTCGCTGCGGGACAGAAGACCCCTCCTCGGCGGCATGCGAACTGTTCTGTCCCGGCGCATCGCTGCGCCTGCTCTGGGAGGCGGGTGGCGATGCGTCTCTGATCTCGTTTGATCTCTCCTCGCGCGCATCTGGGCGTGTGCCGCGGGCGCCTCCGTTCGCGTGTGCGAACCTCTGAGGGCGAACAGGGGCGAAGGCGCATCCGGGGTAAGTTTTCTGGCATTGCTCGTCCGTCCCCTCGTGTCAGTACCGCCTCCGCACCTGGTCGTGCTCCTGAGTAGCCGTGGCGTGGGTCAGCCCAGGCAGGTCGCCCGGTGCTCAGACCACGAGCCGGCACGAGCGGGGACTGTGTGCACAGTGGGTGGTTTCTCCTGCGCGTGCAGCGGAGCGGACACATCGACCGGGTCGAAGGGCACTCCGGTCTACCGTCTGAACATGTGCCGGGCGTTTGGGTGGTAGAGGCGTCGCCGTCTCACAGGTGGATAGCGAGGCTCTTCAGGTCGACGGTGTCTCTGTGTCATCCACCTCTCCCTTTCCCGTGGAATGGTCACATCACCCATTGAGGCTGAGCGCACCCTAAGACGCCGTGAGGCGAGAAGAGGTATTGAATGGAACGGCCCCACGCGTCCTTGACGGACGCGGAAGCCCATCGTGGTGTTCGGGCTGAAAAAGGGCTGGTGCCGGAGAAACCAATCGTGTTCGGTCGCCTCTTATAGGGAGGTAGCCCGCTCATGACGGGTGCCGAAGTTTGGCAGGTGGATCTGAGTGCTGCCCGCTGGGAGTGCACCGGGGCCACAGGGCGCTCGGCGCTGCGCCCAGCAGCACAGCTGAGGACAGACGGCGTGCGCCGCCGTGGCCAGA
>CALIMB010000108.1 GCA_938028665.1 uncultured Thermomicrobium sp.
CAGATTGATCCGGTCAAGATGCGAGAGAATTTCTCGCTCGCGACCGTGATCCTCGCCGAATTCGATCGGCTCCTCGTCCTCGTTGAGCACCTCAACCGAGAGACCCAAACTCCGGAGCTCCTTCACCAAAACTTTGAAGGACTCCGGAACCCCGGCCTCCACGATCGGCTCACCTTTGACAATCGCCTCGTACGTCTTTACCCGTCCCACAACATCGTCAGACTTCACCGTCAGCATCTCCTGGAGCGTATGGGCTGCCCCATACGCCTCAAGCGCCCACACTTCCATCTCGCCAAAGCGCTGCCCACCAAACTGTGCTTTCCCGCCCAGCGGCTGCTGCGTAACCAAGGAGTACGGGCCGGTAGAACGAGCGTGGATCTTGTCTTCCACCAGGTGAACAAGCTTCATCATGTAGATGACGCCGACTGTTACTGGTCGATCGAATTTCTCACCGGTTCGACCATCATACAGTTCGACCTTCCCGTCCTCCGGCAGCCCTGCTTGCCGCAAAAGTTGGCGTATTTCCTCCTCCTTCGCTCCGTCAAAAACCGGGCTCGCAACCTTGATACCGAGAGTGTGCGCAGCCCAACCGAGATGGGTCTCGAGAATCTGCCCAAGATTCATCCGTGACGGCACACCGATCGGATTCAGGATGATGTCAACCGGTGTACCATCTGGAAGGTAGGGCATATCCTCGATCGGCACGATTCGCGAGACGACACCCTTGTTCCCATGCCGACCCGCCATCTTGTCACCCTCGGAGATCTTGCGCTTCTGGGCGATCAAGACACGTACCATCTCGTTGACACCCGCCGGAAGTTCCACCCCGTTCTCGTCATCGCGCCGGAACCGTTTCACGTCGATGACGATGCCGTGCACTCCGTGTGGCACCCGCAGACTGGTGTCTTTCACGTCACGCGCGCGCTCTCCGAAGATCGCGCGGAGGAGGCGCTCTTCGGCCGAAAGTTCCGTTTCCCCACGCGGGGTCACCTTGCCCACAAGGATATCGTTCGGCCGGACTTCCGCTCCAATCCGGATAATGCCGTCGGCATCCAAATTCCGCAAACTCTCCTCACCGACATTCGGAATGTCTCGCGTAATTTCCTCCGGTCCGAGCTTGGTATCGCGGGCTTCGCACTCATACTTTTCAATGTGAATCGAGGTATACACATCCTCGCGAACGAGGCGCTCACTGATCAGCACCGCGTCCTCGAAGTTTCCACCCTCCCAAGACATGAAGGCCACAAGGATGTTTTGCCCAAGCGCCAGCTCGCCGTTCTCAGTGCTCGAACTATCGGCGATCACATCGCCTGCTTCCACTCGCTGACCCTTCTGCACAATCGGGCGTTGGTTGATGCAAGTGTCCTGGTTCGAGCGGACAAACTTGCGCAGCTCGTAAACCCGCTCATTCCCATCATCCTCAAGCACCACAAGACGACGCGCCGTTACCGACTTGACAATGCCACCCTTCTGCGCCACGACCACTTGCCCTGAATCTCGCGCCGCCTGGTACTCGACGCCTGTACCAACGATCGGAGCGCGCGGCCGGAGCAGGGGAACCGCTTGGCGCTGCATGTTCGCACCCATCAGCGCGCGGTTCGCATCGTCATGTTCCAAGAATGGAATCAGCGCCGCCGAGACCGAAACAACCTGCTTCGGCGACACATCCATATAGTCGATCTTCTCCGGGATCTCTACGACAAATTTGCCAGCGCGCCGTGCCTCTACCCGGCTGGCGACGAACCGCATCCCTTCATCGAGCGGTGTATTCGCCTGCGCAATCGTGTAGTGCTCTTCCTGATCCGCTGTCAGGTAATCGACCTCGTCGCTCACGAAGGGAACAACATCGACGTGTGTGATACCGGCTCTGATGAACCGATCTCGTAGCTCAGCATCAACCACGGTCCCACGTGGCGCCAATACTTCTCCTGTCGCCGGATCAAGCACGTCAGTCCGGATCGTCTGGCCAACCAACAGATGCGCCTTGGCCGGCAATTCCAGCGATCGATAGACACGCCGGTACGGCGTCGTGATAAAGCCGTACTCGTTGATCGTGGCGTACGTGGCAAGCGATGTGATCAGTCCGATGTTGGGGCCTTCCGGCGTCTCAATCGGACAGATACGACCGTAGTGGGAGTCGTGCACATCGCGGACTTCAAAGCCCGCACGTTCACGGTTGAGTCCACCGGGTCCGAGGGCCGACACACGACGCTTGTGCGTTAACTCCGCGAGCGGATTCGTCTGATCCATGAACTGGGAAAGCTGGCTTCCGCCAAAGAACTCCCGAATCGCTGCTCGCAACGGCCGAGTGCTGCTGATCAGACTGGCAGGCGTTACCGTGTCCACATCGACAATCGTCATCCGCTCCCGGATAGCCCGCTCTAACCGTTGCAAACCAGTCCGCAGATGATTCTGAATGAGCTCGCCCACTGTGCGCACGCGCCGATTACCAAGATGATCAATATCGTCCGGGCGATCCAAACCCCGGTTAACAAGGATCATCGTGCGTACAACCGCCGCAAGATCCTCTGGGGTGAGAACACGAACCTCGGCGGGCAGCGCCAGGCCAAGACGCTTGTTGAGCTTGTACCGCCCTACTTTGCCAAGATCATAGGTCCGCGGGTTAGTGAAGAGCCGCTCGATCAGCGCCGCGGCGTTCTCGCGTGTCGGCGGATCGCCAGGTCGGAGCGTCTTGTAAATCTCCATCTGGGCTTCTTCGCGGCTCTTGGTTCGATCACGTTCGATTGTCGCTGCGATGTACCGGTGATCAGGATCGGTATCAACCTCGGCGAAGAGCTCGTAAAGCTCCTCGTCTCGACCGTAGCCGAGGGCTCGAAGTAGCACCGTCACCGGAATCTTGCGCTTGCGATCGATCTTCACCCACAACACGTCCCGATTGGACGTCTCGAATTCCAACCATGCACCTCGGGTCGGAATGAGCTTCCCCGTGCATAGTTGGCGACCGGTCGTGGAATCAGTCTCAAGCTCAAAGTATGCTCCAGGAGAGCGCACCAACTGGGAGACGACAACTCGCTCAGCTCCATTGATGACAAAGGTGCCTGTCTCTGTCATCATTGGGAAGTCATCAATATAAATGTCACTTTCTTTCACTTCCCCCGTATCTCGAATCACCAAACGAACCCGAAAATATAGCGGTGCAGCATAGGTCATGTCACGCTCGCGACAAATCTCCGGGCTGTATCGCGGCTTTTCGAACCAGTGACGCAAAAAGTGCAGCTCTAACTTCTGGTTGTAATCGATGATCGGTGACAGTTCCTCCAGGAGCTCCCGCAATCCTTCCGATTTGAACCATTCAAATGATCTCAGCTGAAGCTCGATCAAGTTCGGCATTTCCAGCACAGTCGGAATCCGCGAGAACGAAATCCG
>CALIMB010000109.1 GCA_938028665.1 uncultured Thermomicrobium sp.
ATCGTGGGACGACCGAACGTCGGGAAATCGGCCCTATTGAATGCGATCTTTGGTCAACCGCGACAGATTGTGTCTCCCGTTCCAGGAACCACGCGGGATGCGGTGGACACCGAGCTCGTGTGGAAGGGACAACCAATCGTCCTGATCGACACCGCTGGTATGCGGAGACCGGGACGCATTGAGCACGGTATCGAACGGTACAGCGTCTTGCGTGCGGAACGGGCGATTGAGCGAGCTGACGTCGCGGTCCTCGTGATTGATGCCACTGAACCCTTCACGCACCAGGATCAAGCGGTTGCGGGGAAGGTGATCGACGCGAAGAAAGGGATCGTTGTTGCGGTCAATAAGTGGGATCTGTTCGAGCACATGGAGGGGGCTCGGGAAGCGTTCGAGGAAGACGCGCGTACGGTCTTCCACTTCATGCCGTGGGCGCCGCTCGTCTTCATCTCCGCGCTGACGGGAAAGAACGTGGAGCAGGTTGTCGATTTGGCACTCGTCGTTGTGGCAGAGCGATCGCGGCGGATTCCTACTGCCGAACTGAATCAGCTGCTTCGTGAGGCCGTAGCGCACCATCCGCCACCGACCAAACCTGGTAAGTGGGTCAAATTTTACTACGTGACTCAGGCGGCAGTCAATCCACCAACCTTTGTGTTCTTCTGCAATCGGCCGCAGCTGGTGCATTTCTCCTATAAGCGGTATCTGGAGAACCGCATTCGGGAACGATATGGCTTCCTCGGCACACCGATCGAGCTTGTGTTCCGACCGCGCGAGCGGTCGGCGCCAGCATGGGAACGGGGTGGATCGAGTCGGTCGTAGATAGGTTGCCGAAGGATCGGGAAAGGGGAGCGATCGGAATGGACAAGCGTCTCTGGGAGTGGGATCCGGACGTGGCAGAAGCGATCGCTTGTGAGGAACGTCGACAGAGTCGAACCATTGAGCTGATCGCATCGGAAAACTTTACGAGCCCAGCGGTACTGGCTGCAGTTGGCTCGGTCCTAACTAACAAATATGCCGAGGGGTATCCTGGGCGGCGGTACTACGGAGGGTGCGAGTGCGTCGACCGGGTAGAGGAGCTGGCGATTGCACGGGCGAAGCAGCTCTTCGGAGCCGAGCACGTGAATGTCCAACCACACTCAGGGGCGCAAGCCAACATGGCCGTGATGTTCGCGGTGCTACGACCCGGCGATCGCATACTTGGGATGAGCTTGCAGCACGGGGGACACCTTTCGCATGGTGCGAAGGTGAATCTTTCTGGGCTGTGGTTTGAGGCGTACTTCTACGGGGTCAATCCCGACACGGAGCGGATTGATTATGATACTGTGTGGCGGGTCGCTCAGGAAGTAAAGCCACGACTGATTATTGCTGGGGCAAGTGCCTACCCACGCATCATTGATTTCATGCGCTTCCGTGAGATTGCCGATGATGTCGGGGCTGTCTTGATGGCCGACATCGCTCACATTGCCGGAATGGTCGCGGTCGGCATGCATCCGACACCAGTCGGAGTTGCCCAGCTCGTCACGACGACGACACACAAGACGCTGCGCGGACCCCGTGGGGGCATGATTTTGTGTGACGCAGCTTGGGCAGAGGCGATCGATAAGGCGGTTTTCCCCGGAACGCAGGGTGGGCCATTGATGCATGTCATCGCAGGAAAAGCGGTCGCGTTCGGAGAAGCGCTGAAACCGTCTTTTCGGGACTACATCAGGCGAGTGGTGGAGAACGCTCAGGTCTTGGCAGAGACGCTCCAGGAAGAGGGATTCCGACTTGTCTCTGGAGGAACCGACAATCATCTGCTGCTCGTTGATCTACGGGGATTAGGACTCAGTGGCCGTAAGGCGGAACGAGTCCTCGATGAGGTCGGAATCACCGTCAACAAAAACGCGATTCCCAACGACCCGAAACCGCCGACGCAGACAAGTGGCATCCGTGTTGGGACGCCAGCAATGACCACACGTGGTTTCGGTCCGGAGGAGATGCGTTTAACCGGTCGGCTGATGGCGCAAGTGCTGCGAGCCCCGGACGATGATACAGTGAAGGCGCGAGTTCGAGCACAAGTTGCGGAGCTTGTTGCGTCGTTTCCGGTTCCAGGCGTTACGATGGAGGTGATATCAGCACTCGATGAAGCCGGCCATTGAGGAATCGGCCTTGGCTTGAGGGTGACGATGATTTTTGAGCGAGCGCTCATTGCGGTCATGACAGTAGTTGTTGCCGGAGTTGTGAGTGCCGCGCTGATTCCGCACGTCATTCGTGTGGCCCAGCGCTTCGATCTCCTCGCCTATCCAACCGAAGCGCGGTGGGTGCACACAAAGCCGATCCCACGAATAGGGGGTGTGGCGATTTTTGTTGGATTTCTGAGCGGCTTGGCTGTATCGTTTGCTCTTCCAGTAGAACGCTTTCCCATGGAAGTCGAACGCATTCTCCTGCTGGTGTTTGGTGCGACGCTGATTCTCGCTACTCATCTCTATGACGATCTGCTTGGCTTGTCACCAGTCGCCAAACTCCTTTGGCAGTTCGCTGGCGCTGCTATTGTCATCGTGCCGCGTCTGCGGGGGCCGGAGCATGGTCTTGTGATCGAACAATTCAACAGTCCGCTAGGCGGTGTGGTTGTGCTTCCGCTTGCCGTCGCCATTCCTTTTACGTTCTTTTGGATCGTCGGCATGATGAATACTGTAAACTTTCTAGACGGGCTAGACGGTTTAGCTGGGTCCGTGACAGTTATCGCTGCATTTGTCATGTTCATTCACACCTTTTTCCGTCCTGCAGGGAACCCGCAATTCACGATCTCGCTTCTCGCGGCGTCATTAATAGGAAGTGTTTTGGGATTTTTGATCTTTAATTGGCATCCAGCGCGAATCATGATGGGTGACTCTGGCGCAATGTTCCTCGGCTACACCCTGGCTATTCTGAGCATTATTGGTGGAGCAAAGATCGCCACTGCACTCCTTGTCCTATGGGTTCCAATCCTCGATGTAGCATGGTTGATCGTGTACCGACTGTGGAATGGGCGCTCGCCACTGGAAGCGGACCGCGGTCATCTACATCATCGGCTGCTGGATCTCGGTTGGTCTCAGCGGCGGATTGCAGTGGTGTTCGTTGTGATATCTCTGGTGTTTGGAGGGATGGCCCTTCTGATGCCGGCTCCGGAGTACAAGTTTGCGACCTTGGTCATCGCGGGGATTGCCGGTTTATTGGTTCTCTCCTGGCTAGCACGGTTCAGGCCGCTTTCGACAGTGCAGCGGGGTCACGAGAAGGCGAAGCCATCAGAAGACTCGGCATTGCGGGGCAAGCGGATGACGGGGTGAGCTGATGCCGCTCTACGAGTACCGATGTCGATTTTGCCGTCGGCGTTTCACTAAATTGTTCCGGTCTATTCAGGCTGCTGGCGATCCAGGGCCGTGCCCACATTGCGGAGCACGCGATGCGGAGCGGTTGCTTTCGCGTATTTTCTTGCGCCGGACCGTTGCGGAAGCATCGTGGTCCGAGATGGCTGATCAGGAGAGTGGCATGGAGGACACTTTTGATAGTGCAGAAGATACGGGGGAAGAAGACGACGAATTTGATGTCCCGGGCTTGCCTGAAACAGAAGACCCACGCGAACTGGCGCGGTGGATGCGCGAGATGAGTGCGCAGATAGGCGAGCCGCTCGATCCTTCATTAGAGCGAGCAGTCCAAGAACTTGAGCGTGGCGAAGATCCTGAACGTGTTTTGGAGCGGCTTGAAGCAGAAACAGCAGAGACTGGCTCAAAAGAAGACTCTGAGGAAGCCCAAGACTTGGAAACGAGCTAACCTGCACGCCAGAACTGCCAGGCAAGGATCAGAGTGGCAAGAACGATGCCGACGAGACCGAGTGCGAGGAGTGGGCCAGCCCACCTCACCAACCAGTCAGGGTGCCAAACGTTGAGGAGGAGGCTAAAACTAATCGCGGCGGCTGCGAGGAGAATAGCGATAATAAGGCGATTGACCAATGTGCTCAGCCGATGCGTGACATCTGGAAGTTCTGCCAAATGCATTGTGACCTCGAGTTCAGCTTGTTCAATCCGGCGCAGGAGTCGGTCGACCCGGCGGGGGAATTCCACTGCGCGGCGTGCGCCATCTTCTAGCAGACGAGCGACCTGCGGAAACCACGAGGCGGGCAGATACCGCTCGATGACAAGTCTGCGGATGTACGGTTCGGCGATTTCAAAGGGACGGAAACTTGGATCGAGACGCTGGCCAACACCCTCATGCATAGACAGTGTTTTGGCAAGGAGGCTGAGTTCTGGCGGAAGTGTAAGACGCCAACGACGCATGAATCGATAGAAATCGTTGACAATGTCCCCGAACCGATATTCGCCGAGCGAGAGTCCAAAGTAACGATCGACCAGGTGCTGAAGTTCCCGGCGCAGTGCTGGGCGGTCGGTCTCATGGCGGACAATGCCCAAACGACCGAGAGCATCGATAACTGCGTCGAGGTCGTTGCGCAGGACTGCAATGAGAAGATCAAGCAGTTCGGTGCGATAGGCTGGATCGAGGCGACCGACCATGCCAAAGTCGTACACGACCAGACGACCATCAGGCAGAACAGCAAAGTTTCCTGGATGTGGATCAGCATGGAAGAACCCATGCACTAACACACACTCGAGGATGAAGCGGGCGGCGCGGACAGCGAGGGCGGATCGGTCGATTCCAGCGCGATCCAGTTCCTGAATGCGGTCGATTGGAATCCCATCGATACGGCGCATGGTCAGCACTGTTTCGGTTGTGCGGTGCCAGAAGACCCGCGGGATGACAATGTCTGGTTGCTTGCGTAGCAGTACCCTGAATCGATCAGCATTGCGTCCCTCACGGCGATAATCCAGCTCGCTGCGAATTGTCCACGCAAACTCGTCAACGAGACCGACGAGATCATATTGACGGGCTAACTGGCTCCGTCGACTTGCAACCTCAGCGATGTCTCGGAGGATAGCGAGATCTTCTTCAATGAGTTCAGCCATGCCAGGTTTGCGCACCTTGACAATGACCGAGGTGCCGGTTGGGAGCGCTGCGGCATGCACCTGACCAATCGACGCTGAGGCGATCGGTACAGGATCGAAATCCGCATACAGTTCGTGCAGAGGTCGTCCAAAACTGCGCTCAATCTCCGCAATGATCTGCTCGACTGGAACTGGGGGAACGCGATCGCGGAGTAATGCCAGCTGCTCGATGTAGGAAGGTGGTAGGAGATCATCACGTGTCGAAAGGATTTGTCCGATCTTGATGAAGGTTGGTCCAAGTTCTTCAAGCGCATAGCGCAGTCGCACTGCTGGCGGAACAGGATGGGTGGGACCTGCGCGACGCACACGTACCTTAAGGGGAACTCCGAGCTGGTCAAGGATCCAGCTGAGTCCGTGTTTGGAAAGGACACTTGCGATTTCGGAGAGTCGTCGCCGATGGACAAGGATGCGTCGTGGGATGGAGAGCCGTGGCGTGACCACCGCTGTTGTCCTCCGTATCCAGGAGAGTCAGCCGATCTTCGGCTTCTGGGCAGTATAATCTCGTCGGCGTGTTGGCCGACAGGAGGCGAGTCATGGTGTATTCCATGCGCCGGATCGAGCGGTGGGCCCGTGACCCAGAACTAACCGCTCGGATGGTACTTGTTCTCTTCGGACTTGGGCTTCTCTATGTTGTGTTTTTCACGGCACTGATTGCAAGCGGTGTTGATACCGTGACCGTTCTGGTGTTCGCGGCAGTGTTGGCCTTGTTGCAGGTCGTGCTGTCCGAGCCGCTGGCGCTGGCAAGTGTTGGAGCACGGATTTTGAAGCCCGGGGAACAACCGCGCTTACAGGAGATGGTGGAACGTGTTGCGGCTCTTGCTGGTATTCCACGCATTCGTGTGGGTATTATGGAGACTCGGATGCCGAATGCATTTGCAATGGGAAAGGGACTCCGCTCTGCGACTGTCGTGGTCACGCGAGGACTGTTGGATCTTCTTGATGACGATGAGCTTGAAGCCGTGATTGCTCATGAGATTGCGCATGTACGCAATCGCGACGTACTCGTGATGACGATTGCGGGCTTTTTTGTGGTCGTGGCCCAGCTTGTGTTCCGTATTCTCTTGTGGGGCGGTGGCGCGGGTTCCAAGAGGAACCGCCGCGCTGGTGGCCTTGCCATCGTGGGCATGGTGTCACTGTTGGTGTGGATCATTGGGCAGCTCTTGTTGTTAGCACTCTCTCGCTACCGCGAGTACGTTGCAGATCGGATGGCTGGCCTCCTTACTGGCCGACCACTGACGCTCGCTTCGGCCCTGTTGAAAATTAGTGGCCAGATGAGTCGGATTCCAAGTCGCGATCTCCGAGAAGTCCAGGAGATGGCGGCGTTTTTCATCATTCCCCCACTGAGGAGTGAGAGTCTTCTTGCGCTCTTCTCGACACATCCTCCGGTACCAGAGCGCGTTCGTCGGCTGGAGCAGCTGCAACGGCAACTCGAGGGACTCGCGTGAAGCGTTTGTTTGACATTCTATTTGGGCGGGCGGCTCGACCGGTACCGTCGCAGATTGAGGGCCTCGTTGCCATCAGCACCGCGGCGGTGACGATGGAAGCGCAATTAGGTTTCACTCCGCGACCGATGGCTGGTCTGGTCTTTAAACCGATAGAGTCGATCTATTTTGAGCGGGCGCAAGAAGAGCTCCACGGTGTGCTGCAGATTGCCGTCAAAGAGACGAACAGTTCGTTTCGCATCGAGACTGACTCATATCGGTATCGCTGGGTGATTCTTGAGGATCCGGACTTTGAGGATCTTGTGACAACCATCCAAGGGGCGAGTCAAATCCTGATCGAGCATGGTTTTGGCGAGCAGTTGCTCGCGGCAGTCTTCCGTTTTGATGATCGCGAAGGACAACCATTTTATTGGATCTACCAGTTCAAGCTGGGGAAATTTACACCCTTTGCTCCTCGAGAACGTCGTCGGCGTGACGAGACGCAGGAACTCCGCCTGGTCGCGCTGCTTGAGCGTGAGCTCCCGGTGGAACGCCGTGCAGAGCTCTGGTACGCACTCTGGGATATCCCGGTGTAAATCATTGCCGAATCACGGGCCGCTTATCGCGTAGCAGCGGCTCATCTAATCATCTTGCCAGAGGCGGTTGCTGGGAGGTGGTGCGCCAGGCCTCTGGGGCACGTGCCAAGCTCCGTGAGTTCTGCCAACAGCCGATCACGAGAGGGTACACCGCGACGAGTCAAGCGCCACACGCTGCCTCTACTGACTCTGGGCGAATGAGCCTTGATCATCCTGGTAGTAGACCGTTTCCGGCAAAGAGATCACGGGCCTCTTCAAGTGTGGTATCCGGGGGTGGCAGGATGACATCGGACTCGACAAATTCATCAGGTGATACTGGAATGCCGTGACGGCGCACTGTATCGAGTAGTTCAGTGAGTAACGATTGGAAACGGGCTTCGTCGCCGGCCGCAACGGCCTCAACAATTGCATTGTCGAGTGCGTTTAACTGATCATAGAGGCTGCTCTCGACACGATATTGTCCCTCGGTTAGGATGCGCACAATCACTGCTGTCCCCCCTCAGGCAGCTGCTTTGGCGACTCACCTTGGCCCAACTGCGCGCGCAATGCGGCTAGTTCGGCTTCGACAGACTCGGTGACAGTCAGTCGGGCCAGCTCCCTTTCGACAACATCCTGACGGGTTCCGGTCAAATCCTCCAGTGCTCCAGAAGCCAGGAGTTCGTCAATAGCGGATGCCCGTGCCTGCATTTGCTCGGTCTTCTGCTCCGCTCGTTCGATGGCCAAACCGACGTCGGCCATCTCTTCCGAGACACCAGTAATGGCTTCATTGATACGGACTTGAGCTTCAGCGGCAGAATACTGTGCTTTGATGACTTCCTTCCGTGTTCGGAAAGCTTCGACCTTGGCACGGAGACGCATCTCGGCCTGTTCAAGTTTGGCCTGTTCTTGTTCAAGCGTCTGAATCTGGCGGTCCAAATCAGTGACTTGCTGTTGAGCGATTGCCTTCCGCTCCAACGCAAGGCGGGCAAGGTCTTCCCGGCCCATGCTTAAGGCTTGGCGCGCCTGCTCGGTAAGGCGGTCAAGCGACTCCTGAAGCTTGGCACGTTGCAGTTCCAGACGACGTTTCGAGGTTGTGACATCGACGATACCTCGGCGAACCTCTTGAAGAAGCTGTAACTGCCGTTCATAGGCATAATCGAGCGTCTCGCGAGGATCCTCGGCTCGGTCGAGAAGGCGAGCAAGCTTCACTTTAACGAATGTCGTCATTCGGGAGATGAGGCCCATCACGTACTCCTTTCCGGGGTGCATACCTGCTGCTAGTATAGGAGGAAGAGAGGAGCCGGGCAATCGAGCGGCTGTTTGAGAATACGCGAGGATGAAGATGGATTTCACAGGCTTGTTGTTCTGGGCCTTGCTCTTGTTTTCTGTGTTGTCGCCGGTGCTACAGAGGCGATTGCTTGAGATGAATCGATTACGGCTCATCCATCAACTCGAGCAGCGCCGTGGGACGCGAGTAATTACCCTCATCCACCGGCAAGAGGCGGTGTCATTTTTGGGAATTCCCCTGGCTCGTTATATTGATATCGACGACGCCGAGGCAGTCCTCCGCGCCATCCGGCTCACACCGGATGAGATGCCCATCGACTTCATTATTCATACGCCTGGGGGATTAGTACTGGCAGCAGAGCAGATCGCCTCGGCGCTCGTTCGTCATCGTGGGAAGGTGACGGTGTTCGTGCCGCACTATGCGATGTCAGGAGGAACGCTGATTGCTCTTGCGGCCGACGAGATTGTGATGGACGAGAACGCAGTCCTGGGTCCGGTTGATCCGCAAATTGGTCAGTACCCAGCGGTTTCGGTGTTGCGTGTGGTTCGTGACAAGCCGGTTACAGAGATCGAGGATGAAACGCTGATTCTTGCAGATATCAGTGAGAAAGCTATGCGCCAAGTGAACGGAACAGTGCGGAACATTTTAAAAGCAAACGGAAAGTCAGAAGCAGAGGCACAACGAATCGCGGATGCTCTGACATGTGGGCAATGGACACATGATTATCCTATCGATGTGGAGGAAGCTCAACAGTTGGGTCTGCCGGTGACAGTCGGCATTCCCGACGAGGTCTATCAGTTGATGGAGCTGTATCCTCAGGCGATGCAACGAAGACCGTCGGTGCAATACATTCCGGTACCGTACGAAGTTCCGCGACCGCGGAATGGGGGCCAGCGGCGTGGGTAGCGCTTTCCCCGAGCTGGTTACGCCCTGTTGGTCGCTTGGCATTGTGCTGGGTGCGGCAGTGGCCGAAGATTGACCTATGCCATGGAAGGGTCCCCCTGAGAAGATTGATGAGGGATGCACTCCAAAAGGTCAGCGAGTAGAGTTGTTGCCGTTGGAGTCACTCTTGGACGTGAATTGGACGAAAGTTCGTCCCGACTCTGGCGTGTCGGCGTGGAGTGATCAAGAAGAGCATGGGGGGTATGAGCGAGGCGCTGGAAGTAGGGTGGACAACCCAGGACGCGATCATGCTATACTATGACACTGGAAACGGATCGGGGTGTGGCGCAGTTGGTAGCGCGCGGCGTTTGGGACGCTGAGGCCGGAGGTTCGAGTCCTCTCACCCCGACTGTGCGGGAGTAACTCAGTCGGTAGAGTGCCGGCCTTCCAAGCCGGTTGTCGCGGGTTCGAATCCCGTCTCCCGCTCTTTTTTGCAGAGTGATTGTGCCCAACGCATCGAGTTTCAATCGCAAAGCCTCGACGGCTCCGCGAAGGTCGCGGAGCTTATTTTTGGTCATGAATGCTGCCTGATGTCATCTCAGTTGCGTTCACCGACTGACTGCCAAGGGCTCAATTGATTGGTGCCCATGGCCACTGGAAGGCTCATGTCATCGCAGCGGGGCTTTAGTGGTCGCGTTGCTCTCCATCAAACCTACTGTGTGTTGGAAGAGACGAGGAGTAGCTGCACAGCGCCTGAAATCAGCCGAGCAAGGACCCCTCGTAGCGGGTTGGATGCGTAGCTTCCAGTCGGTGTTGTGCTGAGCAGCCTGGTGTGCGAGTGCGCAACCATCCTTTGCGACCCGCGTCACATTGTCTAGTCGAGTACTGTTAGGCGGAGCTCATAGGGCAAGTGGAAATTCATTCCCCTTTGGCGACTTCATTGATACCCCCGTCAACTGACAGCGTTGACTCTGCGCCAGCGTGTGTCTGATACTGCGAGGCCAGGATCAGCGATGGAGGGAGAACCATCATGCGTGCGCGTGCTGCCGTGCTAACAGCAGTAAAGAAGCCGCTGGAGATCTGGGAGGTAGACGTTGATTCACCGAGAGAAGGTGAAGTATTGGTTCGTGTTGCGGCGGCGGGTATCTGTCACAGTGACCTGCACTACATCCAGGGCGATCTGGAAGCCGTTCTTCCAGCGGTGCCTGGCCATGAGGGAGCCGGTGTGGTTGAAGCAGTTGGACCAGGGGTGACGCGCTTCCGACCTGGTGATCCGGTTCTCTTCGTTTTCCGTGCCTTCTGCGGACAGTGTTTCTATTGTCTTAACGGTCGTCCTGCCCTTTGCGACTTTAGTAATCGGTTGCGGCAGACTGGTCGTATGTTTGATGGGACGACGCGGTTTCATCGGGATGGGCACGATGTGCACCACATTCTCGGCGTCTCGTGCTTTGCCGAGTATACGGTCGTACCAGAGCAAGGCCTCCTGAAGTTACCGGCCGATATTCCCCTTGATCGGGCTGCGTTGGTAGGGTGTGGTGTCACTACGGGTGTTGGGGCAGTGTTGTTTGCAGCCGGAGTGCGCCCCGGAGAGAGTGTGCTCGTCATCGGCTGCGGAGGGGTTGGGCTCAACGTTGTCCAAGGGGCAGCACT
Source organism: uncultured Thermomicrobium sp. (assembly GCA_938028665.1). Taxonomy (GTDB): domain Bacteria; phylum Chloroflexota; class Chloroflexia; order Thermomicrobiales; family Thermomicrobiaceae; genus Thermomicrobium. The sequence continues at coordinate 10,829 of CALIMB010000109.1, forward strand.
TGTTGGTGCTGGACCGATCATTGCTGCGGATATCGTGCCTCAAAAACTGGAGTGGGCTCGCCAACTGGGTGCGACCCACACGGTGAATGCAAAGGAACAGGATCTTCTTGAAGTCGTGCAGGCACTCACCTCCGGCCGGGGCGCGGATTATGCGTTTGAGGTGATCGGTCGGGCAGAAACTATCCAGCAAGCCTATGCTGCCACGCGCAAGGGCGGTACGACGGTCGTCGTTGGACTGACTCCAAAAGAAACGACGATTCTCCTCGATCCGCTCGATCTACTACGCTCCGAGAAGACGATTAAGGGGACGCTTTATGGTACAGCAAACCTACCGCGTGATATTCCACGATTTTTCGAGCTGTATCGACTCGGACGACTGAAGCTGGACGAATTAATCTCGCGCCGCTTGCTTCTGGAGGAGATCAACCAAGGCTTTGAAGCATTGCGTACTGGGAGTGTTGCCCGCAGCATTATCGTCTTCTGAATTGTGGGAGCGTTCACTCCTGGGGTGGCAAGGGCACAAGGCGGACAAAGCGTCGTTTCCCCACTTGAAGAACAATTGGCTCATGTAGATTGAGCACGGCTTCAGGATCATCGATCCGTTGACCATCCAGACGCACGCCGCCTTGCAGGACGAGGCGGCGAGCTTCGTTGTTGGTGCGGGCAAAGCCAGCGCGAACAATATAGTCGATGACGCGAGCTCTGGCCGGGACCGTAATCTCGGGGAGTTGTTCGGGAAGTTCGCGTAGCCGGTGGACGCGATGGAAATACTCGCGGGCGTGAGCGGCTGCTTCGGGATGGTGCAGATCACTGACAATGATCATCGCAAGGCGTTCTTTCACATCGCGCGGATTGAGCGTGCCGGCGGCCATCTGGTGGAGCATCTGGTCGATTTCCTCATCCGGGAGATCGGTGAGGAGACGGAGATAGTCGCCGAGCACATGATCCGGTATGGACATAATTTTACCGAACATTTCCTCAGGTGGCTCATTGACGGCGATGTAATTCCCGTAGCTCTTGCTCATCTTAAGGGCGCCATCGGTGCCAACGAGGAGTGGCACTGTAAGCACATCCTGCGGCTCGAGCCCATATTCGCGCATAATATCGCGACCAACGAGGAGATTGAATAATTGATCGGTTCCGCCGATCTCGACATCGGCCTGGATCGCAACGGAGTCATAGGCTTGGAGGAGCGGGTACAAGAGCTCAGTAATGCTGATTGGCGATCCCTGCTCATAGCGTCGTGCGAAATCCTCACGGGTAAGAAGTTTGGCCACGGTGTATTTGCTTGCCAGTCGAATGACATCCTCCAGAGTGAACGTCCCAAACCAAGTGCTTTGCCAAACGATCTCAGCGCGACTCACGTCGACGACCTTGAAGAATTGTTCGAGATACGTCTGTGCGTTGGCGGCCACCTCTTCTGCCGTGAGCATCGGGCGCTGTGCTGAGCGGCCAGAAGGATCCCCAATGCGAGCGGTCCAATCACCAATTATGACGACGACCTGATGGCCAAGTGCCTGGAATTCACGGAGCTTGCGAAAACAGACGTAGTGGCCCAGATGGATATCAGGTCGTGTGGGGTCGACACCCAACTTGACGCGAAGCGGCTGCTCCGCAAGCAAACGGGAACGGAGCCGTTCGCGAATGACGACATCGACAGTTCCACGTGTCAGAAGACGGTCGACCAGGACTTCACGCTCGTTCCGGTGAACCATGGGTTGAATGAACTCCTTCCAACGGCGTGTGGAGAGCAGCGACGAGCGGCGGGGGCCAGCTCGACATGAGCGATTCTAGTCGCTTGCGAGCCTGCTGCTCATCCTGGTGCATTTGAGCAACGAGTTCCTGGACACTGGAGAAGGCACGATCTGGACGTAACCGATCGATAAAGTAGATGGTCAATATTTCACCACGGAGATTCGGGACTGGCTCCGCAAGTAGGTAGGTTTCCACAGCGTAACCTGCACCGGGAAAGGTCGGGCGATCCCCAATATACGCCAGAGCTGGATACCAGGTTTCTCGTGCCCAGACCACAGCGGTGTAGATGCCGTGAGCAGGGGGGAGGAGACGATCGAGCACAGCGAGATTCGCTGTTGGGAAGCCGAGCTGCGATCCTCGGCCGGAACCAGCAATGATCTCGCCAACGAGGGCATGGGGTCGTCCGAGGAGTTCGGCGGCCAGGCTCACATTCCCTTCGGTGATCGCTTGACGGATGCGTGTCGAAGAGATGGGCGTTGATCCGTCGTCAACTTTGGGGATCACGGACACAGTGAAGCCAAACTCGGAAGCCAGCTCGCGCAGGACCTCAGGATTTCCGCTCCGGCCACGGCCAAAGTGGAAGTCGTCGCCGACTACGATTTCAGTGGGATGGGTCGCTCTGGCAAGCACACTGATGAACTCTCGAGGGGTTAGAGAAGCAAATTGGTGATCGAACCGGATGAGGAGGATTCGATCGATCCCACAGGTGAGAAGCAGGCGCAGACGTTGTTCAGTAAGTGTCAGTCGCAGTGGGGCGCGGTCTGGAACAAGGACTTCGGCTGGCAATGGGTCAAACGTAATGACCAGACTGGCGACGCCATTCTGGATGGCGTGGTAGCGAACTGTCTCGAGAAGATGACGGTGTCCACGATGAACCCCGTCGAAATTTCCGATTGTCACAACGTGTGGTTCAGGTGGGACCTCGTTCCATTCCGTAACGATTCGCATTGCCTAATTTGTCTCCTCGGTCACCGTTGTTCGTGATGAACGAGTATGGGACGCCAGCATGCCTGATTCGCATCGTATCGCGCGATGCCGATCCAGGTGCCGTCGGGCGCGTAGGCCCGTGCGAGAGTCTCTGGGGGAGCGGCCAGTGAAGACCGCACCGGTGCGCCATGATACCATGCTGTTACTTGCTGCTCTGGGATGAACAGTACCGGTAGTGATGAGGCAAGCATGTCGGGATGTAGGGCCAGTAGTGGCCATGTTTCAGGAGAAAGTATGCGCTCCAGTTCGGAGATCGACCAGGCTTCGCTCAGTGTAAACGTGCCGATGCGCGTCCGGACGAGCCCGTGCAGGTATCCTCCCGTACCAAGACGTGTGCCGAGGTCGCGAGCCAGAGACCGGACGTAAAAGCCCTTGCTGCAATCGATGGAGATGACGAGATCTGGATAGTCGTAGTGGAGGCACTGCAACTTGCGAACGAAGACTGTCCGTGGAGGGAGCTCCACGGGCATGCCTGCTCGAGCTTTACGATATGCTGGGGTGCCTCCAATCTTGATCGCAGAATAGGAGGGAGGATATTGTTCAAACGAACCGCGAAACTGCTCAAGCGCAGCGTGGAGTTGAGCTGCGCTAGGTGGCTGGCTCAGGTGTGAGGTTCGTGTTTGTTTTCCCTCGAGGTCATCGCTCGTTGTCGAAACTCCGAGCACAATATGCGCAACATACGACTTGTCCGCTTCCACCGCATACTGGACGAGCCGCGTGGCGACGCCGACTGCGATCAGGAGGAGACCTTCGGCAGCGGGATCGAGTGTTCCCCCATGACCGATCCAACGGGTGCGGAGTCGCTTCCGGACCCAGTTAACGACGTCATGTGAAGTCCAACCTCGTGGTTTATCGATGAGCAAAATGCCGTGCACTGCTCCTCACCTCGAGGGTGACCGGGTTGCAAGAAGCTCAGCGACCATAGCACGAAGGTCATTGAGGAACGCGCGGCGAGCTGCTTCTCCGGGAGGTAAACGACAACCGGCAGCACGGGGGTGCCCACCGCCACCATACCGCTGGCAAAGCTGAGCAACATCGACCAAGGAATCAGTGGAGCGCAGACTCACCCGCCAACCCTCAGGTTGTTCGTAGAAGAGCAGCGACACCACTGTCCCTTCGGTCCCACTGAGAAAATTCACAATGCCTTCTCCCTCAAGAGGTGTGGCACCAGTATCGCGGAGCATATCCCGCGTAATTTCGGTCCAAATTAACGGTGGTTCGACATGGATTCGACTCAACGCGGCACCCCACAAGCGGATCGTGGAAACTGGTTTGCGTCGAAAGAGGTTATTGACAATCTCTTCATGACGGGCACCAAGCCGCAAAAGGAGAGAGGCAAGTTCCAATGCTCGGGCACTGGTACTGGTGGTCTGAAAACTCAGAGTGTCCCCGTACAGTCCTGTAAGCAAGCAGGTAGCAATATCGGGCGTTATGGTGACACCAACGGTCAGGAACCACAGTGCTATGAGCTCGGTCGTCGAAGCCGCGGTCGCATCGACGAGGTCGACGTGTCCGAAACGTGTATTGGTAATGTGGTGGTCAATGTTCACCAGGGGTATGTGGCCGTCAAACCAGTGAGTATGCAGATGATACAGCGGTCCGAGCCGACTGGGATCGGCGCAATCGAGGAGTGCGATACAGTCGGGAGCCTCACGTACGGTTGCAGGATCGCGAATCAGCCGCTCGGCTGCTGGCAGAAATGTCAAGTTGGAGGGGACCAGGCCGTCGCCCGTCAGAGAGATGAGAACAGGGACAACTTCGGCGAGGGCCAGGTGGAGAGCCAACATGGACGCGACCGCGTCGGCATCGGGATTCGCGTGCGTCGCGATCAGCACCGAGCGGGCGCTGGCTAGCAGTTGCCAGGCGGAGTGACCGTCGAAACCCGTCGTGTGGTTCGGTTCAGGAGTGGTCATCGTCTTTGCTCGTTCCTGCCATGTCAGTCTGTCGTTCTCGCTGAATCTGATACAGTAGGCGAGCGACCTGCTCTGCGTGTTCGAGCGAACGATCGAGCTTAAAATGCAGTTCGGGGATGTGTCGCGTATGTAAATGAGGAGCGATTAAGCGACGAATGAAGCCGGCGGCACCCTGGAGTGCCTGGACTGCCGCCTCTTGTTCCTCATGGCTTCCGTAGACGGAGACGAAAACACGCGCATGGCGGAGATCTGGGCTGAGTTCAACGCGTGTGACGCTGACCAAACCAAGACGAGGATCGCGGAGTTCACGCTGGATGACGGCACTGATCTCATCACGTAGGAACTCCGCCAGTCGTGCTTGTCGATAACTGGGCATTGCTTGCCCTCCCTTCCGCGCCGCCGGTCGCATGGGCTCGTCATCAGCGTACGCGCGGGACCTGTTCGATGTGATAGAACTCAATCTGATCGCCGACGCGGATATCGTTAAAGCTATCAATGGTCAAACCACACTCGTAGCCCGCGGCGACTTCCCGAACATCGTCCTTGAATCGCCGCAACGAGGCGACCGTGCCCTCATGGATGACCTTGCCGTCCCGGATGACGCGGACGCGAGCATTGCGTATAGCCTTGCCACTCACAACGTAGAGACCGGCCGCGACGATTCGGTTCGGGAGGCGGAACGTTTCTCGTACTTCGGCAACGCCATCAACCACTTCTCGGGTTTCAGGTGCAAGCAATCCGGTGACGGCGCCACGAACATCTTCTAACAGATGATAGATGACGTCGTAGTACCGGATGTCGACGCCAGTGGCTTCCGCTGCGCGTCGGGCAGCGACGTCAGGACGGACGTTAAAGCCGATGACGATCGCACCGGTTGTCGCTGCTAGCATGACATCCGACTCGGAGATGGCACCGGTAGCAGCATGGAGAACAGTGATACCGACACCTTCAAGCTCGTCATTGAGCTTGGCGAGGGCGTTCTGGATCGCCTCAAGGCTTCCCTGAACGTCTGCCTTTAGAATCAGGCGCAGTTCTCGCGTCTCGCCCACTTGGAGTCCCTTATGGAACTCATCGAGCTTGACGACGCGCGTCTCCGCAAAAGCCTCAGCTCGGCGCTTGAGTGCACGCTGGGCAGCGATTTCTCTAGCAGTCCGCTCATCCTCTACGACTTGGAGGTAGTCGCCTGCCTCCGGTACCTCCTCTAGTCCGAGGATCTCGACAGGCATGGAGGGTTCGGCGCGGCGGACTTTGCGGCCACGGTCGTCGAACATAGCGCGGACACGGCCCCAGGTTGCACCAGCCACCACAATGTCGTTGAGCTTGAGCGTGCCAGTTTGGACCAGCACTGTCGCAACCGGTCCTCGCTTCTGGTCGATTTTGGCCTCGATGATTACCCCAATCGCTGGTCGATTGGGGTTAGCCTTCAGTTCGTGCAGGTCAGCGACCAGCAAGATCATTTCCAGAAGATCCTCGATGCCTAGTCGCTGCTTCGCCGAGACTTCGACGACAGGCACATCGCCGCCGTATTCCTCAGGGATGACGCCGATTTCTGCGAGCTGCTGCTTCACGCGAGCCGGGTTGGCAGTGGGGAGGTCGATCTTGTTGATCGCGACGATAATCGGTACGTTTGCCGCGCGGGCGTGAGCGACTGCTTCCCGTGTCTGGGGCATGACCCCGTCGTCAGCAGCGACGACCAGGACTGCAATATCCGTAACTTGCGCACCGCGGGCGCGCATGGCGGTGAAGGCCTCGTGACCGGGGGTGTCGAGGAAGGTAATCTTCCGGCCCTGCACCTCGACTTGGTAAGCACCGATGTGTTGAGTGATCCCGCCGGCTTCCCCCTCTGCAACATTCGTGTGTCGAATGGCGTCGAGAAGCTTTGTCTTACCGTGGTCCACATGTCCCATGATCGTGACTACGGGAGGACGGGGCACGGCGCCGGGCTCCTGTGCGCTCAGCCGGACGATCTCCGCCAAACTCTTCTCCTGTTGAACGGCTTCAGGAGTCCGTTCGATGAGCTCGACACCGAAGTCGGCGGCGACGGCTGCGGCGGTTTCGAAGTCGATCTGCTGGTTGATGCTCGCCATGACGCGTCGTCGCATAAGTGCCTTAATCAATTCGACTGCGCTGACATCAATCGCCTCCGCCAGCTCGCCAACCGTAATGACACTGCTGATCTCGATCGGTCCTCTTACGGTGGCAATACCGCTACCACTCCGCTGCGTTGTTGATGATGAGCGCTCAGACCGCGTGGGAGCATGCTTCTTTGCTTTCGTACTCATGGCTATTCCTCCTAGTTGAGCACTGTATCGTTCGCGGGCGGTTCCTCGCGGCGAATGTGGAGATCTGCCCAGCGCAAGAGTTCTTCCCGAAATTCCGGTGGTACTGGGACGCGGAGCGCGCGTTCCAGTACGTCCGTGGCGGCAGCGCGCTGCCAACAGCTAAATCGCCGGCAGAGATAGGCGCCACGTCCGCTCCGCTTACCGGTCGGATCGATGGCGAGCACCCCGTCCGGTGCACGCACGATGCGAACGAATGTACGCTTCAAGTCACGGGCACCACAGGCGACACAGGTGCGTACCGGCAGATGCTTGAGGCGCGGTCTACGCCTTTTCGATCGGTCGGGGCGCTCGCTCATCATCACGACCCCCTGCGAAACGAGTGTCAACGAACATTGGTCGTTTCGTCAGTCGTCAATGGTAGCTCACGGCCGGTTTCGAAATCGTACCGGGCACGGAGTTCACGGTCGTAGTACACGTTCACCGTGCCATTGACGAGTTCGACATCGACACTCTTCATAATGAGATCGCTGGGCAGCGGGCCGAACTCCCGTTCGCGGAAACTGAAGGTGCCGTCGGCGCGGACAAGGCGCGGCTGGCGGCCCAGTGCCATGAGGTCCGGTGGCAGCTCGGGCAAGCTTGTTGCCGAGCGGACCAGCAAGGCTTCTTCGCCCTGCAACGAATCTGGATCCTTGATGTCAATCCGCCAACCGGTTAGCTTGTACGCGAGCCGCGCGTTTTGCCCATCCTTACCGATAGCCTGCGACATCTGCTCAGGCGGCACAACGACCCGCGCGACCTTCTCATCCTCATTGAGGATCACCGTGATCGGCTTCGCCGGGCTGAGTGCATTGGCGATGAACGTGCGGATATCGGAGGACCACTCGATCACGTCGATCTTTTCACCCGACAACTCCGTGACGATGCTCTGGATCCGCACCCCACGAACGCCCACGCAGGCCCCGACAGGGTCGACCTTCTCTTGCCGAGCAGCTACGGCAACCTTGGAGCGCTGACCTGGCTCACGGGCGATTGCCATCACCTCGACGGCGCCGCTCGCTACTTCTGGCACTTCCAACTCGAGCAGGCGCTTAATCAGGTTCGGATGCGTGCGTGAGACCAAGAGCTGCGGTCCTTTACTATCCTTGGTCACCTCCACGAGGTACACCTTCAGACGCTGACCGGGCCGATACCGCTCCCCCGGAATCTGTTCACGGGCGGGCATGATGGCCTCCGCCTTACCGAAGCTCAAGATTACGGCGCGCGGATCAACGCGTTGGACAGTACCAGTCAGGACCTCTCCGACTCGGTCGATGAACTCGTTGTAAATTGTTTCACGCTCGAAGTCGCGGATCCGCTGGAGGATCACCTGCTTTGCCGTCTGGGCTGCGATGCGCCCAAAATTGGCCGGCTGCCGCTCGATGCGGATAACATCTCCCACGATGGCGCGCGGATCAATCTTGCGTGCATCCTCGACCGAGATTTCGGTCGAGGGATCGCGCACGGTCTCGACAACCCGCTTTGGTGCGAAGATGCGAATCCTCCCGGTGTTCACATCGAGTTCGATCTCAACATCCTCGTCCGATCCAGTCGCCTTCTTGTAGACCGTCCGTAGCGCCTGCTGGACGGACTCCATGACCGCTTCGCGCGGGATGCCGCGCTCTGCTGCAATCTGCGCAATAGCAGTGTAGAGATCGCTCTTCATGGTTCATCGCCCCCCTTCGTTTCGCGCTCCGGGGTCCCGGGCGGTGGGCTGCCGACCGGGGCAAAAATTAAAGTGGGCAATGCCCACTTGTCCGGGGCGCTCCGTTTACTATAGAGAGTATACCAGTCGATGCTCGTCGTTGCAAGACATGGAAAAGGGTTGATGAGCTTTGCCAAGCGCAGCGGACGCGACTGTTATACTGGGGCGGGGCTGCGGGACGGGAAACGGGGGACCGATGAAGCTCCGAACCTGGTTACGCCCGGGAATGTATATCAAGCGGTGGATCGTGCTGCTTGCCTTTGGCGTGATCACCACGAGCCTTGGGCTTGCCATGGGTTTAGCCTGGATCTACCGCAACTATGATTTTCCGCAGCGGATCTCCGGTTTAGTTCAAGCAATCACACTGCAATTTATTCCCCATCCGTATCGAGAGCTCCTCATGCTCACGCTCGGTGGCCTCATGACTGTCATCGGGTTTTGGCAGCTGTCTCGCTCGCTCCTAGCTCCGTTTCTTGATCAGCGTGCAGATCGGCGAGGACTCGCCGAGATCATTCATGCGCATCGTTTTGGGCCGGAGGCACCAGAGTTCCGCGTGGTCGCTATTGGCGGCGGCACCGGCCTTTCCACGCTTTTACGTGGACTGAAGGCGCACAATGTGGCCATCACCGCAATTGTCACCACCGGAGACGATGGGGGGAGTTCTGGGCGATTACGACAAGATTTCAACATTCCACCACCAGGCGATATTCGCAACTGTCTCGTCGCATTGGCTGACGCCGAACCACTGATGAGCGACCTGTTTCAGTATCGGTTCCCAGAAGTTGGGTCGTCGTTAGATGGGCATAGTTTCGGCAACTTATTTATTGCTGCCATGACGCAGATTACTGGGAGTTTTGAGCGAGCAGTTGCCGAGTCCTCTCGCGTGCTTGCTGTTCGTGGCCAGGTGATGCCATCGACTCTCGAAAATATTACGGTGTGTGCAGAGTTTCATGACGGCCGAATCGTCCGGGGCGAATCAGCAATTGCCCAAGCACGAGGTCGAATCCAGCGAGTTTTCTTGGATCCCGAGCGGCCGGCCGCCTATGAGCCCGCGGTGCTGGCTATCCTCTCGGCGGATCTGATCGTTCTGGGGCCTGGAAGCTTGTTCACGTCGGTCATTCCCAATCTTCTGGTTGAGGGGCTTGTCCAGGCGATCCGACTGTCAGCGGCGCTCAAGGTCTATGTCTGCAACGTGACCACGCAGCGAGGCGAGACCGATGGTTTTCGAGCCATCGACCACTTGGAGGCATTGCACCGGCACGCTGGGGGAGGATTGGTGGACTGCCTTCTCGTGAATCAGAACCTGGAACCGACCCGCCGATTGGCGGCAATTGGGGTTACCGGCGTGAGTTTGGATGGACTCGATCGTCTCAAGGACTCGGTCACGGTCATCGCCCGGGACGTCATCAATCCGGATCAGCCGTGGCGTCACGAACCGACTAAGCTCGCTGATGCGCTGCTTGAGCTGGCACGAGCAGCAAAGCGGGGCGAGCTTCCCCTTGGGCCAAAGCGCGGCGCGCAGCCCGCGAGAGGAGATGGCTCAATCAGTTTGCCGGTCGGGATTGGACAGAGGGAGTGAGTCTGCAATCCGCTTCAGCGGAGAGGGAGGGTAGCCCCGTGGCAGTTCGTGTAGGAATCAACGGTTTCGGTCGGATCGGGAGGCAAGTGCTGAAGGCGATTCTCGAAGGTTATGAGGATGAGCTCGAGGTTGTAGCAGTTAATGACCTTACGACTCCAGCTACCTTGGCTCATCTTTTCAAGTGGGACTCGACTTATGGCTCATGGGATGGTGAGGTCACGGCGACCGAGAATACGATCGTGATCGATGGCCATGAGATTCGTGTCTTTGCTGAGCGTGAACCCGGGAAGATCCCCTGGCGGGAGTTTGAGGTGGAGCTTGTCATTGAATCGACCGGGCTATTCACTGATGCAGCCAAGGCGCGAGCACACCTTGAGGCTGGTGCCAAGAAAGTGATCATCACTGCACCAGCGAAAGGAGAAGATATTACGATCGTGCTCGGGGTCAACGAGGATCAATATGACCCCGCACGGCATCACATCGTCTCTAATGCCTCCTGTACAACAAACTGCCTGGCCCCCGTCGCCAAGGTACTTCACGAGCGGTTTGGTATTGTGCGTGGTCTGATGACGACCGTCCATGCGTATACCAATGATCAGCAGCTGCTTGATGCTCCACATCGCGATCTTCGGCGGGCGCGAGCTGCCGCAACGAACATCGTCCCGACGACAACTGGAGCGGCGCGTGCGGTAGCACTAGTGCTCCCAGAGCTCAAAGGGAAGTTCGATGGATTTGCCATGCGCGTACCGGTCGCCACGGTGTCCGTCATCGACTTTGTGGTAGAACTCACCCGCTCGGCGACCGCAGAAGAAATCAATGCAGCCTTTCGAGAAGCCGCGGAGAACGAACTGAGTGGCATTCTTGGCTACACGGAGGAACCGCTCGTCTCAAGCGATTTCCGCGGTGACTCACGTTCAGCCATTGTGGACGGCTTGAGCACAATGGTGATAGATGGGAATCTTGCGAAAGTGGTGGCGTGGTACGACAACGAGTGGGGCTACTCGTGCCGCGTAGCCGATCTTGCCTACTACATGATGGTTGGTTGCCTTTTGGAAGAATAAGCAAACGGAGGACTGGTCGACCACCATGGCGAGAAGAATGCGAACATTACGCGATCTCGACGTGACAGAACGTCGCGTGCTGGTGCGAGTCGATTACAACGTCCCTCTCGAGAATGGGCAAGTTGTTGATGACACGCGGATTCGCGCGACAATTGAAACAATCCAATGGCTTCTTGATCGGCGAGCACGTCTGATTCTCTGTACGCATCTTGGACGACCGAAAGGGCAAATTCGGGAAGAACTCCGGCTTGCTCCAATCGCTGCAGCTCTCAGTGCAGTACTGGAGCAACCCATTCGCTATGTCCGTGACATCGTTGGACCAGAGGCGCAGGAGATGGCGCGGCGACTTCAGCCCGGTGAGATTGGCCTATTGGAAAACCTTCGGTTCGACCCGCGGGAGGAGCAGAACGACCCCGAGTTTGCGGCCGCGCTTGCCAGCTTAGCGGAGTGCTATGTGAATGATGCGTTCGGAGCAGCGCATCGCGCCCATGCGTCCGTCGTGGGCGTGGCGAAGTTGTTGCCGAGTGCGGCAGGATTTCTTCTGGAGCGCGAGGTATCAGCGCTCGAGCGTGTCTTACTCAGCACCGAACGGCCCTTCGTATTGGTGCTCGGTGGGGCGAAGATTTCAGACAAGATCGGTGTGATTGAGAACTTGCTGCCCCGAGCGGATGCACTACTCCTTGGTGGTGGCATGGCCAATACATTCCTACGAGCACAAGGGTTCGAAGTTGGTCGATCGCTTGTCGAAGAAGACAAGGTCGAAGAGGCGAAAAGACTTCTCGCTCTCGCAACGGATCGAGGGGTTCAAGTGAAGCTTCCGATCGATGTCGTTGTTGCACCATCGGTGAGTGCAGTCGAGGCGCGCCGGATTGTTGGCATTGCAGAGATGCCTACCGATCAAGCAATATACGACATCGGACCGCAGACTGTTCGCCACTTCGCAGCAGTGATTGCGACCGCGCAGCTCCTGGTTTGGAACGGTCCAATGGGCGTCTATGAGGTCCCCGCATTCCGGGAGGGACCGCGCGGAGTGGCCGAGGCAGTGGCGGCATGTCCGGGTTTTACACTGGTCGGAGGTGGTGATTCGGCGGCAGCACTAAAGGAACTTGGGTTGGCGGGCCAGGTGGACCATCTTTCGACCGGGGGCGGGGCTACGCTCGAGTACCTAGAAGGGCGGGAACTTCCTGGCGTTGCGGTGCTGATGGAGGACGTCGGGTGACGGTAGGGGAGCGACGGTGGCTTATTGCCGGTAATTGGAAGATGCACACAACGTATGAAGAGGCGTTGGAGCTTGCGGGGGCAATCCAGCAACGCTGTCGTTCTCTCCCTGACGTAGAGGTTGTTCTGATCCCCCCATTTCCCTGGATTGTTCCCCTGGCAGAACGGTTGCGCGGGAGTGCGATTGCTCTTGGTGCTCAAACGTGCAGCGCGTATGACCAAGGAGCCTATACCGGTGAGGTTTCTGCTCGCATGATCGCGCCGTTCTGTCAGTACGTCATCGTGGGACACAGCGAGCGTCGTCGACTCTTTGCTGAAACGGATGAGGTCGTTGCGGCAAAGTTGCGTGCCGCACTGCGTTATGGACTTCGCCCGATTCTGTGTGTTGGTGAGGATCTGGAGGAGCGCGAAGCAGGAGCAACGCTCCATGTGATTGAGCACCAGCTTCGCTTGGCCTGCGAGGCTTTGTCTCTGGCCGAGTGTAAGCGCATCATTATCGCGTATGAACCTGTGTGGGCGATCGGGACCGGGAGACCGGCGACACCCGCGGATGCCCAGTCGGTTGCAGAGTGGATCCGTCGCTGGTTTGTTTTGCGTTTTGGGGAACTCGATGAGCAGCTTCGGATTCTTTATGGAGGGAGCGTTACCGCGGAGAATGCGCGCGGATTTTTCGAGGTGCCGGATATCGATGGGGCGCTCGTTGGCGGGGCAAGTTTGGATGCGGCGCAGTTTTGTGGCATTGTCGAAGCAACACGGAGCGCCAAAGCACGCTTGGAGTAGGAGGTCGTGATTCGATGGAAACAGCTTTCTATATCGCCATAATTCTCGTTTCGCTGCTGTTGATGATGGTCATCTTGCTTCAGAGTAAGGCATCAGGCTTCAGCGGCGCATTTGGTGGTGACACCTCAGCGATTTATCGGACTAGGAGAGGACTCGAAAGAACACTCTTTCAGCTCACTATCGGTGTGGCAATTGTTTTTGTCGTGTTGTCGATCCTCGGACAGTGGCTCCTCTAGAGACTGGAGAGCGGAGGGCCAGACTGTTGCTCAGAACACGGCCAGGACATCCGACGGCGCGACGGTGGTGGACACGTCGGTGGCCGGTGTGGCTGGTAACCTCGCTCATCCTAATCGTGGTAAGTGCCGGGCTTGCAATTTCCCGCCTGCAGCCTACTGGGGGGGCAAGTTCGGGATCGCCGGTTTCTTCACTTGCAGAAGGGACAAAGGAGCCAACGGTTTCGAGCGCCACTGCGATCGGTGGGACGTTCCGTCAAGGACTCATTGGGCAAATCGAGACGCTGAATCCGCTCATTGTGCGGACGACGGCCGAGAGGGCTGTGTCTATCTTGTTGTTTGAGGGGCTCGTCTGGGTCGACGGCAGTGGTATCCCGCAACCAGCCCTGGCGGCGCGGTGGGAGACCAACGAGGATGGGCTGGAATACACGGTGCACTTACGGAAGGATGCTCTTTGGCATGATGGGCAACCGATCACAGCGCGCGATGTGCTCTTTACGGTGCGGCTTGTGCAAGCGCCGGATTTTCCAGGTGATCCAACGCTGGCTGACTTTTGGCGGAGCGTTCAAGTTACTGTCATCGACGAGTGGACGGTGCGTTTCCGTCTGGTAGAGCCGTATGCCCCTTTTCCGACCTACTTAACTCTGCCCATCGTTCCAGAGCATGTGCTTGAGGGGACGCTGTCCTCAGACCTGCCGAGGAGTTCCTTCTCTGTCCATCCAGTTGGCTCTGGGCCGTATCAGGTGGAACGAGCTGATCTCCGAACAGGAGCGATCGAGCTCGTACGCTTTGCGGGATATCAGCGACCGCAACCGATCTTCGAGCGTATGACCATTCGTTTGTTTGGATCGGCAGAAGAGGCACTCTCTGCTTTCAGAGAGGGGGAATTAGACGCGTTAGAGCCAATTCCGTGGAAGGCTCTACAAGATGGTCAACTTTTGGGCAAGCATGCCCGCATTTATACGCCTTCACTTGCTGGTTTCACCGCCATCTTCCTGAATGGTCAGGCACAATTCTTTACGGATGTTCGGGTACGCCAAGCACTGTCGCTGGCGATTGATCGAGCGCGGTTGATTCGCGACGTTCTGGGTGGTCAGGCCGAGCTCGGGAATGGGCCGATTCCTCCGGCGTCGTGGGCGTATCAGGAACAAGACTACCGGTACGATCCAACGGCAGCAGTTAGGCTCCTACGTGATGCTGGCTGGGAGGATCGGGATGGTGATGGAATAGTGGACAAGGAGGGGTTAAGCTTTCGCTTCACCCTACTTGTGAATGTGGATGACCCGCAGCGCATTGCAGTCGCAGAGGCTGTGGCGCAACAACTTTCTGAAATCGGTCTGGGTGTAACAGTTCAGCCGATCCCTGCAGCGTCGTTGGAGCGGCTACTTCTCGATCGGCAGTTTACGGCGGCAGTTTTTGGTTGGATGTCGAAATCAGGTGATCCAGACATGTTTGAGTTGTGGCACTCAACTCAAGCTGACGGGGGAGCGAACATCACTGGTTTTCGGAGCAGGACAGTAGATATTTTACTCGAGCAAGCTCGTCGCTCACTGAATCGTTCGGAACGACGTTCGCTCTATGTTGAGTTTCAGCGACTTTTCGCAGAGTACGTTCCTGCTATTGTTCTCTATTATCCGCGTTACTGTTTCGTCGTGAGTGATCACATTGGTGGGATAGATGCCTCACCACTGGTCGCACCAGAGGATCACTTCCGGCAAATCCCACGCTGGTACCGCGTGCAACGCTAGTCCAAGGTCGGGAATGCTGGGTATACTCCATCCGAATGTGCGGATGATCTTGCTAGGAGGTTATCGATGTCCCCGCTTTTACTGCCAGCATTCGGTTGGCAAGAGCTACTGCTTGTCCTGCTGATCGTTGTGATCGTGTTCGGTGCGGGACGACTGCCAGAAATTGGTGGCGCAATTGGGCGAACAATCCGGGAATTTCGTGCGGCAACCAAAGAAATCTCGGCTGATGCCCCTGCAGAAGAACAGCGTCGCTAGGTGCTCTGTCTGCCAGCGAGGCAAGGTAGTTTCGTCGCGAAAAATGGTGAGTTGTCCTTGTCTAGCCGGAGACTGTCCTCTCTCGAGGGGTTCCTTGCCGGTAATTCGGTGCCAAGGACAGAGAATGGTCATGACGCCATCAGCAGTGGTGGCGAAGTGTTTGCCGTCGCGTCGTCGCGGATAGTGGAGGGGAACAGAGCTGTCCCGCCGATCAGGAAGACTGTCAGTGTCAGCAACAGATGGATCATCGTTTACAACTGAACAATAACTCAGAGCATGTTGCTGTTTCCCCTCTCAGTGCGGGCCGGGGCATAGAGTCAACCAGCGAGTGCACCGATGGAGATGAGAGTCCTATTAATGGCGGCAGTTGCCACGATAGGACTGCCAATTTCGGTAGCGCGCACCATCTTGCCGTTCCGCATTATCGAGAGAAGCGTTCAGGTTCCGGTAGCAACGAACGCTGCCGGGTGATAGGGAACCGGTGTGCTGGCAATGCGCTCCTCAACGGTGAGTTCCTAGACGACTTCACCCAATTTTGGATGACCGACGAAGCTATGACCTGTATTTCCAGCCAGGAGAATTAACCTCTTCCAGAGTACAGCAGTTGCGACGAATGCATGGCCGAAGTGCTTGATCCAGAGCTGATCACCACCGGCGAGAGAAGAGACGATGAGGTTTGCTTCGTCGGCAAAGCGAGGACCCCAGATAGGGGCCAAGAGGCGAGAACGTTAGAGAAGTTGTCCATCACCGAGGGCACGGAGGCCCATGGTTCCGTCGTCCGTAGCAGTTACGACCTAATCACTCATGAGGAGCGGTGTCGCCCGGGCCGGACTACCAGCCTTCTCTGCCAGGTCGATCCCCCCGAGTTTGCGCTGAAAACGGTGGAGGAAGCCGTCGCCACTGCTGAGTGCAGCAAATTCCCTGGTAGCTGTCGGAGGTCGCTCGCACGGGAAACCGTATGCTATTAGCCAAAAATACGCCTTGGGCACGCTCGAGACGGTAGATCGTGCGATCATTCGCACCGAAAATGATTGCAGCTCCTAGGTAGCGGGGTGTCGTTGCTATGCCTCCCTTGTCCGGGATGAGCCAACGGAGGTAACCCGTGCGAACATGGAGAACATAGAGCGCTCCATTCACTGAGCACTGCGGCATCGTCGGTGAGCAGTGGCGAGCCGGGTACTGCATCACCGATGCGATAGCTCGAGCCAACACGGAACGATCTCCTGCCACCAAGATCCGACTAGGTGAAGGACGGTCGACTGGGAAGTAGTGGCAAGCGGTGCACAAACTGTGTGTACTACCTGTGTCATTGTAGTGGCACTGAGAAAGGGCTTGCAGGGATCGCAGGCCAACCTCCTCAGGTTGCCAGTCTCGGATAGGAAGGTCTGAGATGAATAGCTTGGGGAGGGGGTCTAGTTAGCGAGAAGGAGGCTTGTCACGGGTGGTCAATTTCTGTGACCCAATGATAAAGTGTTGGGCCGAGCGCGCAGTGATACCGCCGTGAATCAGCAACGCTGCGATCTTGCTCGGGTGGAGCATAGCCTTTATCAGCAAATATTGTCCTATGGCTTTGCGGCTGAAAATGCGGAGTGATGCCGAAATCGACGAGCCACAGCAAGTCGGCTTACTGCCGCATGGTGCTGGAGGGCTTGAGATCACGGAAGATGATTGGTTAAGGTTGCTGGGACAGTAAGTAGTCGAGCACATTAAGAAACTCGAG
>CALIMB010000110.1 GCA_938028665.1 uncultured Thermomicrobium sp.
CTGGTCGCTTCTCAGAGACAGCACTGCCCTTCCAACGCACCATAGCCGCGACTGCGAACGCTGTTCCTGTTCGACTCAGCCTCGACCACGCGTTTCTTCGCTGCTGCACAGATCACCGCTGCACCCACCATTGCACAACTCACCTTCCCAGAACCACCCACAGCCGCTGTCTTTTCCTCGGCAAGGCAGCAGAACAGTGCATCCCCCCAACAACCAGACTGCTCGTGTGAGAGAAAGCTAGCCTTCTGCGCAACCTGCTCGGCTGTCTCACCCCACCTTGCCGAGTGAGGAACCTGGTAAGATCGTCGCCAGAAAGGGGTGACGTGGTCTGAATGGCTGAGCAACCGCCGCTTATCGATTCGGAATTCCTTGAAATTCTTGCTTGCCCGGCGTGTCATGCCGGTCTGGAACTCCATGGCGATCGTTTGGTTTGCACCGGCTGTGGCCGACGCTACCGCATTGAGGACGGCATTCCGATCTTGCTCATCGACGAGGCTGAACTGCCACCTGACTCCGCTCACTGATGCGAACGTGTGTTCGTACTATGGTACACTCGAATGAGGTATGGTGGGGGCCATGAGCGAGCCGCGCATCCTTTCACCACGACCGAGTACGAGTGAGCAGCATCTTGAGGAAACACTGCGGCCGCGCCGTTTGGCCGACTACATTGGCCAGGATCGCGTCAAGGAAAGCCTTACCATCGCGATTCGTGCCGCCCAGGATCGTGGTGAGCCGCTTGATCACGTCCTTTTCTATGGCCCACCGGGCCTTGGGAAAACGACTCTTGCTGGCATTATCGCAGCAGAAATGGGCGTCAATCTCCGCATCACCAGCGGCCCTGCTCTCGAACGTCCGGGCGACTTGGTTTCCATCTTGACCAATCTCCGCCCCGGAGATGTGTTATTCATTGATGAAATCCACCGTCTGCATCGGCTGGTCGAGGAAGTCCTTTACCCAGCAATGGAAGACTTTGCCGTCGACGTGGTGATCGGCAAGGGGCCAGCTGCCCGCAGCGTCCGCCTCTCTCTACCGCCATTTACGCTTGTCGGCGCAACCACCCGTCTGGCCCTCCTAACCTCACCACTCCGCGACCGCTTCGGCGCCACCTATCGCCTCGACTTCTATGATCTCCCTGCCCTTCGCGCCATCGTCGAGCGAGCAGCACGGATCCTTCATGTGCCCATCACCCCAGACGGAGCCGACGAAATTGCACGACGCGGGCGAGGTACACCACGTATCGCTATTCGCCTCCTGAAGCGTGTTCGCGATTACGCACAGGTGATGGGTGACGGAACCATCACGAGCGAGCTCGCTCAACTGGCGCTCAACCGCTTAGCGATCGATGAGCTTGGATTGGATGATGTCGACCGCCTCCTCCTGAAAACGATCGTCGAAAAATTCGATGGGGGGCCTGTTGGCATCCAAACTCTCGCCGCAGCCACCAGTGAGGAGCCGGACACGATTGAAAGTGTGTACGAACCATATCTCATTCAGCTCGGCTTCCTCCAACGGACCTCACGGGGTCGAGTGGCGACGCGACGAGCCTATGAACATCTTGGTCTGCCCTATCCCGCGGAACGGACTCTTCTTCAGGTACCACTGCAGGGACTGAGCAATGCAGAAATCGTCGAACATGATGCCTGAAACCACCGCGCTCTCACTCTACGAGTTCGATTATGAACTCCCCGAAGAACTGATCGCTCAAGAACCGATCGAGCCACGCGATGCTGCTCGGCTCATGGTCCTGCGACGCGCGCCTCGCACGATCGAACATCGCATCTTCCGCGACCTGACCTCGCTCCTCAACCCTGGTGATCTCCTGGTAGTGAACGACTCGCGAGTCCTGCCTGCCCGCCTCTTCGGCCAACGGCCAACCGGTGGGAAAGTGGAGATCCTTCTCGTCCAACCCCTTGAAGGAACAACACGCTGGCTTGCGCTCGCTCGTCCTGCGCGCAAGCTCCGACCGGGAGAAACGCTCCTCGTCTTACCGCATACAGAATCGATCGAACCGCAACCACTGCAGATCGCAGAACGAAGGGCAAGCGGGCAAGTTGTCGTGGAACTTAGTTCGGTGATCGCCGAGCACCTGGAACGCTTTGGACATGTGCCGCTCCCCCCATATATTCGCGCGCCACTCCGTGACCCTGAGCGCTACCAGACGATCTACGCCACGCATCCGGGGTCGGTTGCAGCGCCGACCGCTGGCCTGCACTTCACCGAGCGCCTCCTCGCCGAACTGCGCGAACGCGGGATCACCATCACCTCGCTCACCCTCCACGTCGGCATTGGAACCTTCAAACCGATTGAGGTTGAGGACTTTCGCCAGCACAAGATGCACGCCGAATGGTACCGTGTCCCCGCCGAGACCGTTGCACGCATTCAAGAAACACGCCGCACCGGTGGCCGTGTAGTTGCTGTCGGCACAACCGCCGCTCGCACGTTGGAATCGATCGCGGCAGCGCTCGACCGGGGAGCCATCGAGGAGCTGACCGGCTGGACAGACTTGTACATCTA